>NZ_VJZC01000297.1 GCF_009377185.1 Streptomyces spongiae | reverse complement strand
GCACCGGGCTCCCCCCGTACCCCCGTTCACCAAACGCCCCCACAAGCCGGCGGCAGCTACTCCGTCGCGATCGCGTTCAGCACGTTCATCCGCCCCGCGCGAAACGCCGGGACCAGCGCCGCGAAGAGCCCCACGAACGCGGACCCCAGGAACACCGCCGTGATCGTCGGCCACGGGATGTCCAGGACCTTCAGGCCCTCCAGGGCGAGGAGCTGCTGGGCCGTCGCGCCCCAGCCCATGCCCAGGCCCAGGCCCAGCAGGGCGCCGAAGAGGGCGATCACCACCGACTCCAGGCGGATCATGCGGCGCAGCTGGCGGCGTGAGAGGCCGATCGCGCGCATCAGGCCGATCTCACGGGTCCGCTCCACCACCGACAGGGCCAGCGTGTTCACCACACCCAGGATCGCGACGATGATCGCCAGGGCCAGCAGGCCGTAGATCATGTTCAGGAGCTGGTCGATCTGGCCCTTGAGCGCTTCCTTGTAGTCGGTCTGGTCGCGGACCTCGTACTGCGGGTAGTCGTCCAGCGCGGCCTTGAGTGACGTGTACGCGGCCGCTTCCTGACCGTCCTTCGCCGAGGCGAAGAGGAGCGAGTCCAGCGGCATCTTGCCGGCCGGGACGTGCTTGGCCATCGTGTCGATGGACGTGTACATCGCACCCGCGTCGATGACGACGTCACTGCTGGTGATCGCGCGGACCGTCAGCTTGGCCGGGGAGCCGTCCTTGAAGGCGACCGTGATGGTGGAGCCGAGCTTGATGCCGTGGTCCTTGGCGAACTTCTCGTGGACGGACATCGAGTCCGGCTTGTAGGCGTCCTTGAGGTTCCCGGCGACCGTCTCGGTGCGCAGGTCCGTCGCGTACGACGGGTCGGCGGCCGTGATCGCGGTGTCCTTGAGGGTCTTGCCGTCGGGCGTGGTGAAGTCGGCCTCGGTCCACTTGTACTCGGTCACGCCGGTCAGGTCCTTGGCCGACTTCGCCGCCTTCACGGCCTGCGGGGTGATCAGCTGGCCGGTGTCCGACTGGATGATGAAGTCCGTACCGACCGTCTTGTCCAGCTGGTCCGTCGCGGAGGCCACCATCGAGGAGCCCACGACGGACAGGCACGCCACCAACGCCAGGCCGATCATCAGCGCGGCGCCCGTCGCACCCGTACGGCGCGGGTTGCGCAGCGCGTTGCGCTCGGCCATCCGCCCGACCGGGCCGAAGATCCGCAGCACCAGGGCGCCCAGCACCCGCACCACGCCGCTCGCGAGCACGGGACCGATCACGACGAAGCCGATCAGGGACAGCACCACACCGCCGCCCAGCCACATCGAGCCGTCGCTCGCCTTGTCCGCCTGGGACGCGAGGTAGAGGCCGTAGCCTCCGGCGCCCGTCAGGACCAGCCCCAGCACGGCCCGTACGACACCGGACTTCGCGTCGGCCGGCGCGCCGGCGTCGCGCAGCGCGGCCATCGGGGAGACCTTGCCGGCCCGTCGTGCGGGCAGGTACGCGGCGAGGACGGTGACCACGATGCCGAGCAGCAGGCCGACCACCGGGGTGGTCCAGGCGACGGTGAGGTCGTCGGTGGACAGGTTCATGCCCGTGGCGCCCATGAGCTTCATCAGGCCGATGGCCAGGCCCACACCCGCGCCCACGCCGAGCACCGAGCCGAAGACACCGAGCAGCAGCGCCTCGACGAGCACGGACCGGTTGACCTGCCGGCGCGAGGAGCCGATGGCCCGCATCAGGCCGATCTCGCGGGTCCGCTGGGCGACCAGCATCGAGAAGGTGTTGATGATCAGGAAGATGCCGACGAGGAAGGCGATCCCGGCGAAGCCGAGCATGGCGTACTTCATCACGCCCATGAACTCGCCGACGTCCTTGGCGTTGGCGTCCGCGACCTCCTTGGCCGTCTGGACCTGGTAGCCGCTGTCCAGCGCCGCCTTGACGTTCTTCTTCAGCTGGGCGTCGCTGACTCCGGAGGCCGCCGTGACGTTGACGTTGGTGTAGACGCCGGTCTCGCCGACGAGGGTGTCCTGGGCGGTCTTCGTGTCCAGGTAGAAGATCGCGGCACCGGGGTTGGTGACCTGGAACTCGGCGATGCCCGAGACCTTCGCCCGGTGCGTGCCGACGGCGCTGATGACGCCGATCTCGTCGCCGAGCCCCAGGTGGTGCTTGTCGGCGGTGTCCGCGTCGACCATGATCTGGTCCGGCCCGCGCGGGGCGTTGCCGGAGGAGACCTTCATGGTGCGGGCGTCGTTGGCGTTCCAGTTGCCGACGATGGTCGGGGCGCCGCTCGTGGGCGAGAGGCTGTCCTTGTCGGCGTCGACGACGGTCACCGAGGTGGAGAAGACGGTGCCCTCGGCGGACTTCACGCCGTCGACCTTGCGTACCTCGTCCAGGACGGAGGCGGGCATGACCGGCGGCTTGCCGTTGTCGGACTGGGTCTCACCGGTGTCCGAGGCGCCCTTGGCGCCGACCGTGACGTCGGAGGAGGTGGCCGCGAAGAGCTTGTCGAAGGTGGTGGACATCGTGTCGGTGAAGACCAGGGTCCCCGTGACGAAGGCCACCGACAGCAGGACGGCGATGGCGGACAGCGCCATACGTCCCTTGTGCGCGAAGAAGTTGCGCATGGAGGTCTTCATGACGGTCATGACGTGCGACCCCGGGCGTCGAAGTCCTTCATGCGGTCGAGCACGGCGTCGGCGGTCGGCTTGTACATCTCGTCGACGATCCGGCCGTCGGCGAGGTACAGCACACGGTCCGCGTACGAGGCGGCCACCGGGTCGTGGGTGACCATGACGATGGTCTGGCCCAGCTCGTCCACCGAACGGCGCAGGAAGCCCAGCACCTCGGCGCCGGCCCGCGAGTCCAGGTTTCCGGTCGGCTCGTCACCGAAGATGATCTCGGGCCGGGCCGCCAGGGCGCGGGCCACGGCGACACGCTGCTGCTGGCCGCCGGAGAGCTGGGTGGGCCGGTGCTTGAGCCGGTCCGAGAGCCCGACGGTGTCGACGACCCGGCCCAGCCACGCCTTGTCCGGCTTGCGGCCCGCGATGTCCATGGGCAGCGTGATGTTCTCGAGCGCGTTCAGCGTGGGCAGCAGGTTGAACGCCTGAAAGATGAAGCCGATCCGGTCCCGGCGCAGCTTGGTGAGCTTCTTGTCCTTGAGCCCGGTGATCTCGGTCTCGTCGAGGTAGATCTGACCGCCGGTCACGGTGTCCAGCCCGGCGAGGCAGTGCATCAACGTGGACTTGCCGGACCCCGAGGGGCCCATGATCGCGGTGAACTGACCGCGGGCGATGTCCACGTCGACGTGGTCGAGGGCGACGACGCGGGTCTCACCGGACCCGTACGCCTTCACGACCTGCCGCGCCCGCGCGGCAACGGCCGTAGTCCCTCCAGTACCCCCGTGCCTGGTGATGGTTACAGCCGATGTCACGGTATGTCTCCTATGTCGGCCAGCAGTTGAACGTGAAGTGCTGCTGGATACGAGGTGCTGCTGGATACGAGGTGCTGCTGGATACGAGGTGCTGCGGAATGACGAAGTAGTACTGAACGACGAAGCGGTACGACGAAGCGGTACTGAACGACGAAGTGGTACTGAGTCTGGCCCCCGAGACGGGGCCGGCGCGCTGGTGCCGGACCCCGTCTCGTACTGAGGAAAACCCCACCCCCGAACCTGCGGTCCGTACGACCCCCGTACGCACCGACCGCTCCCCAGCGGCTGCCGCTCCCCTGCGGCGTAAAGCCAGGTTAAGGACGCCCCCTGCCCCGTCTCGTCCTCCGGCAGTACGAACCGGCCCCCAGCCGTAGTACGGAGGGCCCCCTAGGGGATCTCCACCGAAGGGTGGAGCCGATCTCGGGGTCCGGTCCACCCACCGGTCCACCCAGCTTCCACCCTCCCGCTACGTGAGGCTCAAGTGGCAAGCTGTGAGCGGCCTGATAGATGCAAGGGGAAAGGATTCCGGTGGGCGAGAGCGAGACGAAACCCGCGACACCCGAGACCGTCCAGCGCGCCGGAACCGACAGACGCGGGGCCGTCGTCGCCGCGCTCATGCTTGTCATGAGCCTGGCCGCACTGGAGGCCACGATCGTGTCGACCGCCGTCCCGCAGATCGTCGGCGACCTCGGCGGCTTCTCCGTCTTCTCGTGGCTGTTCTCTGGCTACCTGCTGGCGGTGACGGTCACGCTCCCCGTGTACGGCAAGCTCTCCGACACCTTCGGCCGCAAGCCCGTACTGGTCGCGGGCACCGTGGTCTTTCTCCTCGGCTCACTGCTCTGCTCGCTCGCATGGAACATGGCCGCCCTCATCGCCTTCCGCATCGTGCAGGGCCTGGGCGGCGGCGCCCTCCAGGGCACGGTGCAGACGCTCGCGGCCGACCTCTACCCGCTGGAGGAACGGCCGAAGATCCAGGCCAAGATCTCCACGGTGTGGGCGACGTCGGCCGTCGCGGGCCCGGCCCTCGGCGGGGTCCTCGCCGCCTACGCCGACTGGCGCTGGATCTTCCTCATCAACCTGCCGCTCGGAGCGTTGGCGCTGTGGCTCCTGGTCCGCCACCTCCACGAGCCGCAGCGGCACAAGGGCGACCCCCGCCCCCGTATCGACTGGGCGGGCGCGCTGACCGTGTTCGCCTGCGGGGGCGCCCTGTTGACGGCCGTCGTCCAGGGCGGGGTGGCCTGGCCGTGGCTGTCCTGGCCGTCACTCACCTTGCTGGGTACGGGACTTGCCCTGGTCGTGGCCCTGGTGGTCATCGAACGCCGGGCGGCGGAACCGATCATCCCCGGCTGGGTGTGGCGACGCCGTACGATCGCGGCGGTCAACCTGGCCCTGGGCGCGCTGGGGTTCGTGATGGTGGCCCCCACGGTCTTCCTCCCGACGTACGCGCAGTCGGTCCTGGGCCTGGCCCCGATCGCCGCGGGCTTCGTGCTGTCCGTCTGGACGCTGAGCTGGCCGCTCTCGGCGGCGCTGAGCCAGCACGTGTACCGAAGGATCGGCTTCCGCAACACGGCGGTGCTGGGGATCGGCGCGGCGACCCTGCTGCTGGGGGCGTTCCCACTGCTGCCGTACCCCGGCGAACCCTGGCAGCCGACCCTGCTGATGCTCCTCCTGGGCGGCGCCCTGGGCCTCTTCCAACTCCCCCTCATCGTGGGCGTCCAGTCCACCGTCGGCTGGGCGGAGCGCGGCACCACCACCGCCTCGGTCCTCTTCTGCCGCCAGACCGGCCAGACCGTGGGCGCGGCCATCTTCGGCGCCGTGGCCAACGGGGTGCTGGCCGCACGGCTGGGCGGCGCCGGCGACCTCGACGCGGTGACCCGCGCCCTCGACTCGGGCGCCACCTCGGACCACGTACGGCGAGCGGTCGCGGACGCGGTCCACGCGGTCTACCTGGGCGCGGCGGTGGCGGCGGCGCTGGCGTTCCTGGCGCTGCTGCTGGTGGCCCCGCGCCGCTTCCCGGTCCTGAAGGACTGAGAAGATAACGCGGCCCACACCTACAGGAGGGGGACGACCATGCTCGTCATCTTGTCCGTCGTCGTCGTGCTCGCCCTCGCGGGATGCGTCTGCGTCGTGTGGGCGTCGCGGGGCGGCCCGCGCTGGGTGCGCGGGGTGGCCACCGTGACGCTGGCGGCGGGCGAGTTGGTGCGCAGCCGCTCGAAGCACACGAACCGGAACGGGGGCTCGGGCGACTCGGGCGGCTCGGACGGCTAGGGAGAGATGTTGATCCCTCGAGCTCTTCCCGCAGCCGTTCGGGACACGGGCCGACGGATGGCGTGACGCCCCGGGATGGATGTGCGCCCCGGCGGTGATCAGTTGCTTTGGACGGAGACGACGATCTTTCCTCGCGTGCGTCCGCGCTGTGCGTGGGCGTGTGCTTCGGCGATCTCGTCGAGGGCAAAGATGCGTTCGATACGCGGCGTGTAGTGGCCTTGCCGGCCCAGCTCAGCTGCCGCGGTCAACAGCGCAGAGTCGTTCTCCGCGTTGACCAGATGCACTCCCAGACGCGGCGCGTTGCCGTGGTCGGCGATCGTCGACACGCACGTGGCGTCGCCGACGATCGCGACGAGGTCGGCCAATGACCCGGAGGCGGCAGTGTCGAGCGCGATGTCGACACCGCCGGGAGCGAGGATGGCCACGCGCTCGGCGAGCCCAGGGCCATAGGTAGTGGGGATGGCGCCGAGAGAGACGAGGAACTCGTGGTTGCGCTCGCTGGCCGTCCCGATAACGGTGGCGCCCTGGGCGACCGCGATCTCGACGGCTGCGCTGCCCACGCCTCCGGCGGCG
Source organism: Streptomyces spongiae (assembly GCF_009377185.1). Lineage (GTDB taxonomy): Bacteria > Actinomycetota > Actinomycetes > Streptomycetales > Streptomycetaceae > Streptomyces > Streptomyces spongiae. Next base: position 5,883 of record NZ_VJZC01000297.1, on the reverse strand, counting down.
CCCTCGATGAGGAGGGTACGTCCCTGCAGGGGGCCGAGCACTTTCAGCCCGCCCATTGCGGTGACAGCTGCCAAGCCGGCACCGGCGGACTGCTCGTCGCTCCACGTGCTGGGCGCGTGGGCCCATGCCGAGAGCACGGCGAACTCCGCGGTCGCGCCGCTGACGCCGCCCAGGCCGAAGACGCGGTCGCCGATCTCCACCTCACGCACCCCCTCACCGATCTCGTCGACGACGCCGGCAGCGTCACGGCCGGGGACCGCAGGCAGGTACAAAGGCAACAACTCGCGCAGTACACCGGCCCGCAGCTTCCAGTCGATGGGATTGACGCCGGCGGCTGCGACTCGGATGCGCACCTCACCGGGTCCGGCGTGGGGTTCTGGTACCTGCTCGACCATGAGGGTCTCCACATCGCCGTACTCGTGGAAGCGGGCTGCACGCATGATGTCTCCTACACGGATATACGGAGTGCTTCGAAATGCTCGGCGAACGCCAGGCGCCCGCTACGCTAAAACCTGACGTCGGCGTCAGCTGCAAGTCGACCACCGTCCGAACAGAGGAGAACCCGGTGCGGATCGGTGAGGTGTCCGCGAAGGCGGGGGTGAGCGTCAGAGCACTGCGCTACTACGAGGAGCAGGACCTACTCGACGCCAACCGCAGCTCTGGCGGGCAGCGTCAGTACCCCGACAGCGCGGTCGCCCGGGTCGAGCTGATCCAGCAGCTCTACGCCGCGGGCCTGCCGAGCAGAACCGTCCGCGAGGTGCTGCTGTGCGTCGACTCGGGGATAGTGACCCCGGTACTGCTGGAGCGGTTGGCTGCGGAGCGTGACCGTATCGACCGGCAGATCACCGACCTCATGAGCGCGCGGGACCGGCTCGGCGACGTGATCGCCACGGCACAGAAGCCCGGCCCTGGCTGTACTCACGCACCATGACAAGGATCCGTCGGCCCGTCCCCACCCGGTGCTGGATCAGCGTTGCAGCCATTCGTCGAGAAGCGCGGCCTCGGCTTTGCTGAGACCGGGCAGTTCGGGCAGGAGGGTGCGGAAGGCCGCGACGACGGCCGCCGGATCGTGGGTGGGAACAGCGGGCTCATCCGCGAGGATGGCGCGAGCGACCGCGTCGAAGGCGGCGTCGGCCAGGTGCGGATCGCTCTGCCCGGGCGGCAGCGTCAGCAGGGTGTGGACAGTCCCGATCCCCGCCGAGCGAATGAGGTTGACGGCGCGTTCCTCGCTCACCCGAAGCCGCCCGGCGGCGGCGATCCTGTGCACTCGCTCGGCGAGGATCTCCACGCCCCTGGCCTGCGCCGGAGTGTCATGTGCGCGGGCCGGGTCGAGCAACAGGCCGTAGACGTACGGGTTGGCCAGACCGAAGCTGATCTGCGTGTTCCATCCGGCACGGAGGTCTTCCACCGGGTCACCCGAGGGCAGGACGGTCTGCTTGCCCGCCACATGTTCGGCGAAGACATGGTCCGCGGCGGCGTCCAGCAGGTCGTCCTTGCCCTCGAAGAAACGGTAGAGAGCGGGAGGCTGCAGCCCGGCCTCATGGGCCACGCGCCGCGTGGTCACCGCACCCGGCCCCTGGTCGCGCAGCAGACCGGCCGCGGCCTTCACGATGCGGTCCCGGGTGATGTCTCGGCGCTGCGTGTTCGGTGCCATGGACACGATGGTATCGCCGATATCACCACCTCTACGCAGCCGCCCCAGCACCGACATCCAACGAGACACACGAAAACAACCAACGCCAATATCAGTGTTACCGTTCATTCCGTTCCACTGGAAACATCATCGGACTGGAGCCACGATGCTGATCGTCACGGGAGCCACCGGCCGCCTCGGGTCGCTGATCGTCAACCGCCTGCTGGAGCGAGTTCCGGCCGACAGGATCGGCGTCAGCGCGCGGGACATGAACAAAGCCGCCGACCTCGCCGACCGCGGCGTCCGAGTCCGGACGGGAGACTTCACCGACCCCGGCAGCCTGAAGCACGCCTTCGAAGGCGCCGAGCGGGTCCTGGTCGTCTCCGCGGCCATTCGGGGCGACGGCGCGTCGGCCGCCAACAGCGCCGCAATCGACGCGGCACGGGAAGCGGGAGCCCAGCGCATCCTGTACACCAGCCACCAGGCCGCCTCCCCCACGTCGTTGTTCCCGCCGCAGAGGGTCCACGCGGCCACCGAGGAGCACCTCAAAAGGCAAGGCGTTCCCTACACCGCTCTGCGCAACGGGTTCTACGCCTCCACCTTGAGCCACTACATCGGCGCGGCACTCAAGACCGGCACGCTCGCCGTGCCGCAGGACGGCCCGGTGTCCTGGACGGCCCACGAGGACCTGGCGGAAGCCGCGGCCCTCGCCCTGATCGAAGACGGTGCACTCGAAGGAACCACTCCGCCGCTGACGGCCCCCCACACGCTGGACTTCGCCGACGTCGCGGGCGTTCTCAGCCGCCTCACCGGCCGGACCATCACCCGAGTCGTCATGGACGACGACGAGTGGACATCCGCGGCAGTCGCCGGCGGGATGCCGCGGCCGGCTGCGGAGTTCCTCTTGACGATGTTCGCGGCATCACGCCAAGGCGAGTTCAACACGACCGACCCCACGCTGGAAGCCATCATCGGCCACCCCGCGAAGACGGTCCACGAGGTCCTGGAGGCCGCCTCGGGACGCTAGCGTTCGTCAGCATGGCGGCCGACCCCCTGAAGGAATTCCGGACCACGCTGAGGGATCACGCGGAGCCCGGTATCCGCACGCAGCATCTGCGGGTGCTCACCCCGGCGGACGACGACGAGTTCCTCGGCGTACGTGTTCCGGTGATGCGCAAACTGGCGTGGCAGCACCGGGCGTTGCCGCTGGAACACGTGGACGTCCTGCTGCACAGCCGGGTGCACGAGGAGCGATTCGCCGCGCTGCTGGTGCTGGCCGAGCAGGTGCGGGGCGCACGGGGTGCCGACCGGAAGGCCCTGGTCGATTTCTACTTGGCCCGCACCGACTGTGTGGACAACTGGGACCTGGTGGACGGCTCCGCACATGTCGTTCTGGGGCCATGGCTCCTGGACGCACCGTTGGACTCACTGGACTTGCAGGACGCGCAGGACGTCCAGTACGCGCAGGACGTGCTCGACGAGTTGGCCGGTTCGGCCCGGCTGTGGGACCGCAGGATCGCCGTGGTGGCCACGTTGGCACTGATCCGCGCCGGCCGCTTCGAGCCGACCTTCCGACTCACCCTCCAGCTGCGCCGGGATCCGGAACCGCTGATCCACAAGGCGTTGGGGTGGATGCTGCGGGAGATCGGCCGCCGCGACGAGCAGGTGCTGGTGGGCTTCCTCGACCGGCATCTCGCCGAGTTGCCGCGAGTCACCGTGCGGCACGCGACAGAGCTTCTGACGCCGGGCGAGCGGGCCCGGTTCGTGAGGACGCGTCAGGGGGTTACGGCAGGCCGAGGTGAAACGCACTCGCATTAGACGACGCTCCCAGCCTTCCTGCCCTTTGGGGCCCCGGAAAATGAGACGCGACTGTGGTGCCCGCTGTGCCAGGCTGGCGGATCGCCCAGGGCCAGTTCGACTCAGGAGCGTCCGATGACGACACCGTCCCGCCTGTATCCGTTACTGGAGCAGTTCGACTTCGCACGCGAGCGCCTCACCAACCGCATGGCAGGGCCCGTCATGGACAGCGGCGACGGTACGGACACCAAGGTCGGCCCCATGACCGACGAGGAATACCTCTGGGAGCCGGTGCCCGACTGCTGGTCGGTACGGCGGCGTGTGAACGGGCCGGGGCCTCAAGCGACTCTCCTTGCCGGTACCGGCGACTGGGGACGCGACGCCGCCTCCTACCCGCACCCCTGGCCCCCGCCCTTCACCACCATCGCGTGGCGCCTGAGCCACCTCAGCGAGATGCTGACCCTGCGCGCCGACCACACGGCCGGCGCCCACGCGCTGACCCGCGACGACTATCCCGTCATCGGTGACGCCGCAGGAGCGGTCACCGACTTCGACGCCGGTGCCGCGGCCTGGCGGAAGGCGCTGCTGCGCGTGGACGACGAGGCACTCGACACCGTGGGGCACTGCACCTACCCGCACGGCAGCGACTCGGAGGAGCCGTTCATCGACATCGTGTGGTGGGTCAACCAGGAACTACTGCACCACGGAGCCGAGATCGCCCTGCTGCGCGACCTCTACCGCGCCCGACAGCACTGACCCCCGCCACACTCTGTCAGCTGTCGCAGCCGACGCCGTCTCCGTCGCGGTCGAGGTGACGGCCGTAGCCCGGCTCCCCGCTGTGAACGGGCGCGGCACCGGCCGCGCGGGCTTCGGAGCAGTTCGAGTAGTAGACGTCGCCGCCACCACCGCCGGAGCCGCCGTCGTCGGCGGGATCGGCGGGCTCAGCGGTGACGGTCCTGGTGACCTTCACCTTCACCGTCTTGGTCGCTGTCACCGTCGGCGCGGCCTTCACCTTCGCCTCCGCCGTCTCGGTGGCCGTAGCCGTGACGGTGACGGTCGGAGTCGGCTTGGCCGCGGCCGGCTTGGCGTCGACGGTGGTCTCTTCGCCGCTGGCCCCGGCACCTATCCCGAGGAAGAAGGCGAAGCCGATCGCGGGCAGCACATACCGCTTGCGAGCCCACTTGGGTGCGGCTCGGGGCGGCTGCGGCATGGGTGGCATGGGTGCGGTGTACGGGTTGGTCATGTCGTCCCCCCTGGGTGTTACGGGTGGAGTGACCGTAGTTCCCAACGCCGCGATATGTGCAGAGATCGGGGAGTGAGTGATTATTTTGTGATCGTTGCGACTATGCAAGTATTCATGGCGGTGTCTGCCGACTCTCACCGCCGCAATCCCGCTCCTCCACCACCACTCCTTCACTGTCTGTGCTGTTGCACTCACAGAGTGACGTCATCGTGGGTACGCTCGGAAGATAGCTGAGCGTGACAATGGGGTGCGCACCAAGGGGAGTTGAGTACGTGGCGATCGAGGACAACCCGCGGACCCGGGAGCAGTACGGCAAGGAACTGATGCGGCGACGGGAGGCGGCGGGGCTCACGCAGGAGGAGTTGAGCCAACGTGTCGTGATGTCCCGCACGCACTCGCGCATATCGAGACGGGGCTGAGGCGGCCGGATGTGGAGGATGCGCGGCGGTTGGATCAGGTGCTGGAGGCGGACGGGTTCTTCGTGCGGTTTCTGCCGACGCTCGATGGACGGACTGTCGCGGAACACTTCGCGGAGGCGCTGGAGTTCGAGGGCAGGGCAATCGAGATCCGGGAGTACGCCCCCATGCTGGTTCCCGGGATCCTGCAGACGCCGACATACGCACGAGAAGTGCTCAGCTCCGGCTACCCGCCCAAGAGCGACGAGGCACGTGACAAGCTCCTCGTCACACGTCTCGAACGCGCCCGCATCCTCGATAACTTCGACTCCCCCAAGGTCTGGGTACTCCTTGATGAAGGGGTGCTCCGCCGCAGCATCGGCGGCCCGGCAGTGATGTGCGAACAGCTCCGTCACATCGTGGCGTTGGGCGAGAGCCGACGCATCCGGGTGCACGTGCTCCCCTTCTCGGTAGGCACGCACTCCCTGCTGGAGGGCTTCGTCTCCCTCATGCGGTTCGAGGATCTCCCGCCCATCGCGTACGCCGAAGGACTCAAGTCGGGCCGGGTCCTGGAACTTCCGTCAGTGGTGCAGCAGTGCCAGGACATCTACGATCATGCGCTGGGCGACGCACTGTCGCACCGAAAGTCTCTGGACCTCATCAGGGCCGTCACGGAGGATTACGAGCATGAAGCGCAGCGAGCACAGCATCCCTGACGCCTCCGTGCTGCCGATGTGGCGCAAGTCCAGCTACAGCGGCGGCAGCAGCGGTGAGTGCCTCGAAGTCACCCCCACCACCCTCCCCACCCACATCCC
>NZ_VJZC01000296.1 GCF_009377185.1 Streptomyces spongiae | reverse complement strand
GCCCTGGCCGTCCCCCAGGCGGGCCAGAGCGACCTGATCCTCCTGCGCCGCATCGGCCTCGTCGACCCACTCAGCCTCGACGACTACCGGGCCCACGGCGGCTACACGGCGCTCCGCCACGCCTTCGCACTCGGCCCCGCCGGAGTCATCCGGGAGGTCACCGACTCCGGCCTGGTGGGGCGCGGCGGCGCCGCGTTCCCCACGGGGCGCAAGTGGCAGGCCACAGCATCCCAGCCCGACCACCCCCACTACCTGGTCTGCAACGCGGACGAGTCCGAGCCGGGCACGTTCAAGGACCGGGTGGTCATGGAGGGAGACCCGTACGCGCTCGTCGAGGCGATGACGATCGCGGGGTACGCGACCGGCGCGCACAAGGGGTACCTCTACCTGCGCGGCGAGTACCCGCGCGCCCTCGACCGGCTCACCCACGCCATCGGGCAGGCACGGGCACGCGGACTGCTCGGCGACGACGTCCTCGGCCAGGGGTACGCCTTCGACATCGAGATCCGGCGCGGGGCGGGCGCGTACATCTGCGGTGAGGAGACCGCGCTGTTCAACTCCATCGAGGGCTACCGGGGCGAGCCTCGGTCCAAACCGCCCTTCCCGGTGGAGAAGGGGCTCTTCGGCAAGCCCACCGCCGAGAACAACGTCGAGACCCTCGTCAACGTCCTGCCCATCCTGACCATGGGCGCCCCGGCGTACGCGGCGATCGGCACGGGCAGGTCCACGGGCCCCAAGCTGTTCTGTGTGTCGGGCAGCGTGGACCGTCCCGGCATCTACGAGCTGCCGTTCGGCGCGACGCTGGGCGAGCTGCTGGAGCTGGCCGGGGTGCGGGAGCGGCTGCGGGCCGTGCTGCTGGGCGGCGCGGCCGGCGGCTTCGTACGGCCCGACGAGCTGGACATCCCGCTCACCTTCGAGGGCACGCGCGAGGCGGGCACCACGCTCGGCTCGGGTGTCGTGATGGCCTTCGACGACACCGTGCCGCTCCCCCGTCTGCTGCTCCGCATCGCCGAGTTCTTCCGTGACGAGTCGTGCGGCCAGTGCGTGCCGTGCCGGGTGGGCACCGTACGCCAGGAGGAGGCGCTGCACCGGATCGCCGAACGCACGGGAGCCGACGCGGCCGGCGACATCGCCCTGTTGCGCGAAGTGGGCCGTGCCATGCGGGACGCCTCGATCTGCGGTCTCGGTCAGACCGCGTGGAACGCCGTGGAATCCGCCATCGACCGTCTGGGGGCGTACGAATGACCGTGATACCGCTCGGAGTGCCGCGTCGCCTCCTGGAGTTCACCCTCGACGGCGAGCCCGTGCGCGCCCCCGAGGGATCGACGATCCTCGACGCCTGCCGGGCCGCCGGCAAGGACGTCCCGACCCTCTGCGAGGGCGACACCCTCACCCCCAAGAACGCCTGCCGGGTCTGCGTGGTCGAGGTCGAGGGGGCCAGGACGCTCGTTCCGGCCTGCTCCCGCAAGGCCGAGCCGGGCATGGAGGTCCGTACCGACACCGAGCGCGCCCGCCACAGCCGCAAGATCGTGCTCGAACTGCTCGCGTCGTCCGTCGACCTGTCGACGACTCCGCGGGTCTCCGAGTGGATCAAGGAGTACGAGGCGAAACCGGACCGTTTCGGCCCGGACGCGGCCCGCCTCAACGAGGAACCGAAGATCGACAACGCTCTCTACGTGCGCGACTACGACAAGTGCATCCTCTGCTACAAGTGCGTGGACGCGTGCGGCGACCAGTGGCAGAACACGTTCGCGATCTCCGTCGCCGGGCGTGGCTTCGACGCCCGGATCGCCGTCGAGCACGACGCGCCGCTCACCGACTCGGCCTGCGTGTACTGCGGGAACTGCATCGAGGTGTGCCCGACGGGCGCGCTCTCCTTCAAGTCGGAGTTCGACATGCGCGCCGCGGGTACGTGGGAGGAGTCCGCGCAGACGGAGACGACGACGGTGTGCGCGTACTGCGGAGTGGGCTGCAACCTCACCCTGCACGTGCAGGACAATGAGATCGTGAAGGTCACGTCACCGCACGACAACCCGGTGACCCACGGCAACCTGTGCATCAAGGGCCGCTTCGGCTACCAGCACGTACAGAACCGGGACTGATCGGGACAAGCGACGGACACGAGACGGCCACGGGACGGGACGCAGGACGGACATGGGACGAGTCACGGAACGACGCAAGGTGATCCGCATCCGGGACGGCGCGGTGTCCAGCCGCCCGGACACGCTCGTCGCCGAGGAGCCGCTGGAGATCCGGCTCAACGGCAAGCCCCTCGCGATCACGATGCGTACGCCGGGCGACGACTTCGCGCTGGCGGCGGGGTTCCTGGTGAGCGAGGGGGTGCTGGCGGAGCAGAAGGACCTGCAGAACATCGTGTACTGCGCGGGCGCCACGGTGGACGGTTCGAACACCTACAACATCGTGGACGTGAAGACCGCTCCGGGCGTCGTCATCCCGGACATCACGCTCGAACGCAACGTGTACACGACCTCGTCCTGCGGTCTGTGCGGCAAGGCGAGCCTCGACGCCGTCCGTACGACGGCGCGCTGGCCCATCGACGACACGCACGACGAGCACGGCGGTGACACTCCCCCGGTCCGTGTCGATCCCGAGCTGCTCGCGGAGCTCCCCGACCGGCTGCGCGCGGCCCAGCGGGTCTTCGACCGGACCGGGGGCCTGCACGCGGCGGCCCTGTTCAGTGAGGACGGCGAGCTCCTCGACATACGGGAGGACGTGGGCCGTCACAACGCGGTGGACAAGCTCGTGGGGCGTGCGTTGCAGAACGGCGCGCTCCCCCTGTCCCGCGCGATCCTGCTGGTGTCGGGCCGCGCCTCCTTCGAGCTCGCGCAGAAGGCCGTGATGGCGGGCATCCCCGTGCTGGCCGCGGTGTCGGCCCCGTCGTCACTGGCGGTCGACCTGGCCCTGGAGTCGGGCCTGACACTCGTCGGCTTCCTGCGGGGCGCCTCCATGAACGTGTACGCGGGCGAGGACCGTATCGCCCTGCGGGCCGCGGCCGCCCAGGGTTGACCGGCTCCCCGCGACACGGCGGCGGGGCCCCGGCAGGCGGGGAGCGCCCCCTGCGCCGCAGGGGCCCCGCCTCAGCTCACCACACCGCCGCCCCGGTGCGTCACGGCCTTGTGAAGTGCACGTCGCCCACCGTGACGACCGTGCCGAGCCTCGGGAAGTCCAGCCGGACCGACGCGTCGTGCTCTGCGGCAGTGAAGGCGGCCATCGCCTCCTCCACGAAGACGAGGTCGTAGCCGAGGTCGCCGGCGGCGCGGGCGGTGGACTCCACGCCGAGGTTGGTGGCGACGCCGCCGAAGACCAGGGTGGTGATGCCGCGCTCGCGCAGCCGCTCATCCAGGTCGGTGCCCTGGAAGCCGCCGATGGTCCGCTTCACGATCTCGAGGTCGCCGTCCCGGGCGAGGCCGGTGACCAGTCCGCTGCCCGGCGGCTGCTCGACGGCACCGGACCGCTCGACACGGATGAGCACGACGAGGGCGGCGGCGGTACGGAAGGTCCTCGCCAGTTCCTCTGCGGCGACGAGGACGTCGGTTCCCTTGCGGGGTTCCAGGGGCAGCCCCACGATGCGGTCCATCAGATCGACGAGCACGAGGGCCGTGCGCGACGGGTCCAGGGCGAGGCGGGGTTCGGTGTCCGGAGCGGTCATGACGGAACGTTAGCCCGCATCAGCCGTCCGTACCGGAAATCCGGGTCAACAAGCCCATGAACTGCTCGCGTTCCGCCATCGTCAGCGGGGCGAGGAGTTCGTCGTTCGCCGCCCGCGCCAGCCGTTCGCAGCGTTCGAGGAGCCGGGCGCCCTCGTCGGTGAGGGACACCGCGTTCTTGCGACGGTCGGTGGGGTCAGGGGCGCGCACGACCAGCTCCGCGGCCTGGAGGTCGTTCAGGATCCCGACCAGGTCCTTGGGGTCGAGCCGGACCCCGCGGCCCAGGTCGGCCTGGGCGACGGGGGCGAGGTCACGGACCGCGGAGAGCACCACGTGGTGCCACATCTTCATGCCCTCCGTCGCCAGCGCCTCGGCGACCAGGGCACGCCCCCGGGCGGCGGCACGACCGAGCAGCCAGCTGGGGAGGGAGCGGATCGCGGGGAGCGGGGCTTCGGCGGACATGGGCCCACTCTAACCAAAAACCGTTGGGGCTCCCCATGAATGCGTGATAGTCATGGGGAATCCCAACGACCTCTGGAGGTGTGCGATGCGTCGTGTCCGGTACGAACAGCCGGGCGGCCCACTGTTCCTGGAGGAGGTTCCCGTGCCGACCGCCGGGCCGGGCGACCTCCTCGTCCGCACGGAGGCGACCGGGGTGACGCTCCCCGTCGTACGCAAGGTCAAGGAAGCCGCCGAACCGTTTCCGCTCGGCGGCGAGATCGCCGGAGAGGTCGTCGCGGTGGGCGCGGGCGTCACCCGCTTCCGGGTCGGCGACCGCGTCACCGGGCTGTGCTTCGGACATGGCTACGCCGACTTCGCACTTCTGCATGAGGCGATGGCCACACCCGTGCCCGAGGACGCGAGCCCCGTCGACGCCGTCGCGCTCGTACGGAGCGGGCTGGTCGCGCTCGGCGCGCTGGACGCGGCACGCCCCGAGCCCGGCGAGTCGGTCCTCGTGACGGCGGCGGCCAGTGGAGTCGGTCATCTCGCGGTCCAGCTCGCACGCGTGCACGGGGCGGCCCGGATCGTCGGGGCCGTCTCGGACACGGCGAAGGCGGATTTCGTACGGGCCACGGGCGCCGACGACGTGGTGACGTACGAGGACCTCGGCACCCCCGTCGACTACGTGCTCGACGCGGTCGGCGGCGAGCTGCTCACCCCGGCCGTCGCCGCGCTCGCGCCGGGCGGCCGGCTCGTGGCGTACAGCTCGGGCGGCGGGACCGTCCAGGCGTACGACCTGCTGGTGGGCGCCAGGACCGTGACGGGTTTCCAGATGGCGCGGATCGCACGCGAGCGCCCGGAGCTGTACGAGCGGTGGCGGCGGGAGCTGTGGGAGCTGTTCCGGGAAGGGAGGCTGAGGCCCGCCGTGCACGGGACGTTCGCGTTGGAGGACGCGGCGAAGGCTCATGAGGTGATCGAGTCGCGGAGCAACCTCGGCAAGGTGGTGGTGCGACCCTGACCCTTCGTCACCGGCATGGCCGCGCACCCCTTGTGGGGCCCATGGGTGCGAAGTAGCGTCTGTGGCCCTGCACGTTGGACGTGGGATGTCCGATGTCCTGTTTGCCTCGACGCATGAAGGGCGGGCCGCACCATGCCGTCAAGTCACCGTGCACGACTCAGATCACTCGTCACCACCGTGCTCACCGCGGTGCTCGCCGTGGCCGCGTTACTCGTGGCACCGGGCCCGGCGGGCGCCGAACCGGCGACGGCGGCGGCGACGACCGACCCGGAACCCACGGCCGGGCAGTTCGACCAGCAGGTCCTCTTCAAGGCCGCACAGGATCCCGGCTACGCCTGCTTCCGGATCCCGGCGATCGTGAAGACCACGAAGGGCACGCTCCTGGCGTTCGCCGAGGGCCGCGTGCTCAACTGCGGGGACGCGGCCGACATCGACATCGTGGTCAAGCGTTCCACCGACGGCGGCCGCACCTGGGGCCCGCTCCGGGTCGTCACCGAGGGCGCCGGCGACACGCACGGCAACCCCGCGCCGATCGTGGACCGCGAGACCGGCCGCATCCTCCTCGCCGAGACGTACAACACGGGCCGCACGGACAGCGGGAGCTGCCAGATCCCCTGCGACCGCACCCCGCACCTGCAGTACAGCGACGACGACGGCCTGACCTGGTCCGAGCCGCGTGACCTGAGCGACGAGATCCTGCCGTCGCACTGGAACTCCTGGTACGCCACCGGGCCGGTGCACGGCATCCAGCTGACCCGCGGCAAGCACGCCGGCCGGCTCGTCTTCGGCGTCAACACCGAGACCTGGAACGGCACCCGCGTCAGCGCCAACCACGCCGCGCTCATCGTCAGTGACGACGGCGGCGAGCACTGGAGGATCGGCGCCACGGACTCGTGGCCGATCGCGGCCGACGGGACGTTCCGTCAGAAGCCCTCCGAGCTGACGATCACCGAGCGCCAGGACGGCTCGGTCTTCGTCAGCGGGCGCGAACAGGACGGGACCGACCTCGGCCATCGCACCCAGACCGTCAGCAGTGACGGCGGCGACACATTCGACTCCCCCTTCCGGACCCTCCCGGACTTCTACACACCGCAGGTGCAGGGATCCTCGCTCCGCCTCGGCGGCCGGCTGCTGATCGCCTGCCCCGGCGACCCGGACCGCCGCCGGACCATGATGATCCGCTCCTCCTACGACGGCGGGCGCACCTGGGACAGCGTGGATCGTGGGACCGTCGTGACGACGGACTGGTCCGGCTACTCCGACATGGTGGGGATCGGCGCGGACACCGTGGGGCTGATGTACGAGGGCGGTGCCGTCGACGCCCGCGACGAGATCCGCTTCGCCCGCTTCACCGAGGACTGGCTGCAGGCGCGCCGCGGCGCGGACCCGACCACGTCCGACAAGGCGCCCGGCGGGAAGTCCGCGCTGGTGCTCGGCGGAGCCCGCACGACTCAGGGCGTGGTCGGCGGAGCGATCGAGTTCGACGGCACCGACGACGCCGTACGCCTGCCATACAGCCCGCGGCTCCCGCTCGGGACGAAGGACTTCACCGCGTCCCTGTGGTTCCGCTACTCGGCCACGACGGGTGAACAGCCGCTGCTGTGGATGGGCGGTGTGGGGACGACCCAGCCGCAGGTGTGGCTGCGCGGCGAGCCGGCGTCGGACCGGATCCAGGGTCTGATCACCGTTCGGGACGGGGCTTCGGCGCCCAGGTCGGCATCCGTGCGCACGACCGGGGCGTACAACGACGGCCAGTGGCACCATCTCGCGCTGCGGCGGGGCGGTGGTCAGCTCACGTTGTTCATCGACGGGACGGCCGTCAGCACGGCGGACGTGGCCGGGTCGGTCAGCCGGAACTCGCCCTTCGGCATACACATAGGGCAGAAGCTGGACAGCCGGGCGTACTTCAGCGGGGCGATCGACGACGTACGCGTCTACGACCGGGCACTCGGTGACGACGAGCTGACCGGCCTGGGCGAGCAGGGCACGGCGAGCACGACGAACCGCGGCTCGATCGTGTGGCTGCCCATGGACCGGGTGGGCAAGGGCCACTAGCGTCCCGTTCGTGCCCGACGACGCACGAGCACGACGGCGGACGGGGACCGGCCTGGGGCTCCTCCTGGTGCTGGTCCTCGCGGCCGTGCTGCTCACCGCCCTCCCGGACGACCGGGAGGGCGGCGGCCGTTGCGCGGCCCGTACGGTGCGGTCCTGGAGCACGGACAGCGCGCTCACGGGCGAGTTCACGCGGTACGGGGACGACGGCGCGCGCACCGACGACTGGACCGGCGGCGACGGCACCCACTCGGTGCGGCTGCCGGGCGGGCGGGTGCTGTGGCTGTTCTCGGACACGTATCTCGGCCAGGTGCACGGGCCGCCCAACCCGGTGGGCGAGTCGGTCGCGTGGCGGGACGCCTCGACGCCTCTGGTGCGCAACTCGGCCGTGGTGATGTCGAGTTCGGGGCGGCTCCTGTCCACGCTCCCGGCACCCGTCTTCCCGGACCCGGCCCCGCAGCAGTGGCGCTGGCCGGTCGCGGCACGCGTCGAGCCCCGCTCCCCCGGCTCGTCGGAGAAGGTGGTGAGGGTCCTGTTGTGGACCCGTACGGCGGGTCGGGCGCCCTGGATCTACGGCGTGCCCACGGCCACCGAGGTCGCCACGCTCTCACTGCCCGACCTGCGGCTCGAGGGCGTCACGACGGTGCTGGACCAGCGGTCGGTCACCGACCCGGCCCGGCGGGTGCTGTTCGGGACGACGGCCGTCGACGCGGGCGACTGGACGTACGTCTTCGGCGGGAACGACGCGCAGGCCGCCTCGCACCCGGTGTCTCAGGCGTACGCCGCCCGGGTGCCGCGCGGCAGGCTGGGCGAGCCCGGTGCGTGGGAGTACTGGGACGGCGAGCGGTGGGCCGTGCGCGGCCGGCCGGAGCCGGTGCTCGGGGACGGGCGGCGCAGGGGTGTGGGCAGCGCCTTCACGGTGGTCCGCGACGGCCGTACGTATGTGCTGTTCACCATGGCCGCGGGCACCCGAGGGCTGACCACGATCACCTCGTACTGGTCCTGCTCGCCCACCGGGCCCTGGCACGGCCCCGCGAAGGGCTTCAGCCCGCCGCTGCCCGAGGGTGACGTGGCGGCGTACAACCCGCAGGCCCACCGGACGCTGAGCGGCGGCGGCAGCCGGCTCGTGCTCAGCTACGACGTCAACTGGCTGGACGCGAACGCCACGTCGGCGCAGCTGAACCTCAGCCGGAACGTGTCCCTGTACCGACCGCGCTTCGTATCGCTTCGTCTCGCTCCGGGGTGAGTTCCGGCTCCACCGGGTCGTGGGAGCGGCGCTTGGCGATGACCGCGCACACCATGAGCTGCATCTGGTGGAACAGCATCAGCGGCAGCACGGCGAGGGACGCCTGTGCGCCGAAGAGCACGCTCGCCATGGGCAGTCCGGAGGCGAGGGACTTCTTCGAGCCCGCGAACTGGATGGCGATCCGGTCCTCCCGGCTGAACCTGAGCGCCTTCCCGCCGTACCAGGTGAGCGTCAGCATCACGGCGAGCAGCACGGCCTCGACGACCAGCAGGCCCGCGAGCTGTACCGGGCTGACCTGGTGCCAGATGCCCCGCACCATGCCCTCGCTGAACGCCACGTAGACGACCAGGAGGATGGAGCCGCGGTCGACGAGGCCCAGGACCTTCTTGTGCCGGGTGACGAAGCCGCCGATCCAGCGCCGGGCCACCTGCCCGGCGACGAACGGCACCAGCAGTTGCAGCACGATCTCGACGAGCGAGTCCGTGGAGAACCCGCCCGCGCTGCTGCCCAGCAGACTCGCCGCCAGCAGCGGGGTGATGACGATGCCGGCGAGGGAGGAGAAGGAGCCCGCGCAGATCGCCGCGGGCACGTTGCCGCGCGCCATCGACGTGAACGCGATCGACGACTGGATGGTCGACGGCACGAGCGTGAGGAACAGGAAGCCGATGTAGAGGGAGTGCGTCAGGAACACCGGTTCGAGCGCGCGGGCGGCGAGGCCCAGCAGCGGGAAGATCACGAAGGTGCAGACGAGGACGGTGACGTGCAGCCGCCAGTGCTTCAGCCCGTCGAGTGCCTCACGGGTGGAGAGCCGGGCGCCGTAGAGGAAGAACAGGAAGGCGATCGCCGCGGTGGACGCGCCCGAGGCGACGTCGGCGGCCGTGCCCCGGGCCGGGAGGAGAGCCGCGATACCCACCGTCCCCAGCAACAGCAGGATGTACGGGTCGATCGGCAGCCAACTGGGCCACTGCAGGCGTTTCACGGTGCTCCACTTGCTCGGTTCTGTACTGCTTGCTTCTGATCATCTCGGGCCGGGATCGTGCCCTCTCCATCGTGCTCCTGAACACCGCGATCGGGAATCCGTCATACCACTCTGACTGTCATCACGTTTCACGATGACCGCGCTAGGCTGGTCGCCATGTACGACCCGTCCCATCTGCGCACCTTCCTCGCGGTGGCCCAGACGCTGAGCTTCACGCAGGCCGCGCGTCGGCTCGGGCTGCGCCAGTCCACGGTCAGCCAGCATGTGCGCCGTCTGGAGGACGCCACCGGGCGGCAGCTGTTCTCGCGGGACACCCACTCGGTGGAGCTGACGGAGGACGGCGAGGTGATGCTCGGTTTCGCTCGCCGGCTCCTGGAGGTGCACGAACAGGCGACGGCGTTCTTCACGGGCACCCGGCTGCGCGGGCGGCTGCGCTTCGGCGCGTCGGAGGACTTCGTGCTGACCCGGCTCCCGGAGATCCTGGAGCGGTTCCGCAGCGACCACCCCGAGGTGGACCTGGAACTGACGGTGGAGCTGTCGGGCACCCTCCACGAGCAGCTCGCCGCGGGCAAGCTCGACCTGGTGCTGGCCAAACGGCGCCCCGAGGATCCCCGCGGCGAACTCGTCTGGCACGACCGGCTGGTGTGGATCGGGGCGGAGCGGCTGCGCCTCGACCCCGACCGTCCGGTGCCGCTCATCGTGTACCCGCCGCCGGGGATCACCCGGGCGCTGGCCCTGGAGGCACTGGAGCGGGAGGGCCGTGCCTGGCGCATCGCGTGCACGAGCGGCAGCCTCAACGGGCTGATCGCGGCGGCCCGCGCGGGCCTCGGCGTGATGGCGCACTCGCACGGGCTGGTGCCCCCGGGCCTGGTCCGGGTGCCCGACCGGGCGGGCCTGCCCGAGCTGGGCGAGGTCGACTTCGTCGTCGTCCACGGGCGGCGGCACGGCGCGGCTCAGGGCGCCGCGGACGCGCTCGCGGCGTCGATCCTGTCCGGCGGGGACCGGCTGCACCGGGGGCGGCGGGGCTGACTCCCCGTATGGCTTCCCGTATGGCTTCCCGTATGGCTTCCCGTATGACTCCCTGCTGGCTCCCCGCTGGCTCCCCGCTGACTCTCCGTTGACCGGGTCTCAGCGCGGCTGCGGGTACGTGAGCTGTTTGACCCTGCGCAGGTAGGGCGTCGTCTCCACGTGCCGGACCCCGTCGAGCGGGCCGATCGTCCCGCTCAGGTAGGCGTACAGGTGCGCGGTGTCGCGGACCACCGCGGTCACGAAGATGTTGGAGGGACCGGCGGTCGCGGCGGCGTAGGCGACCTCGTCGTGGGTCGCGAGGGCCTCCCCGACGGCCTGCAGACGGGCGGGCTCGGCGGTGATCCACAGGGCCGCGGACCGGTGGTGGCCGACGATCTCCGTGTGGTACTCGACGTCGATGTAGACGGCTCCCGACGCGAGCAGGCCGGCGAGGTGTCGTTTCACGGCCGACTCCGAGCGGCCGGTGACCCGCTGGAGTTCCGGGTACGTGGCCCGGCCGTCGCGTTCCAGGGCCGCGACCAGGGGTTCGTCCTCCGGGTCGATGCGGGCGGGTCCCCCGGTGGCCACCGGGTCGGGGCGCAGTGCGGCGATCTCGTCGCCCGTGAGCACCCCGAACTTGCTCGCCCAGCCCGTCGGCCCGCCGAAGAAGCGGTGCAGGAACTGGTGGGCGCGGATCTCGACGATGCGCGGGGTGCGGGGCAGCTTGCCGAGCAGGAGGTCGTCGTGGTCGCCCGGGCTGCGCGGGCGGGTCATGCAGACGATCTCGGTGCCGCCCGAGGCGAGCCCGATCCAGTTGGTGTCCGGGCGCTTGGCGAGGGCCTCCGCGATGGGTTCGGCGCCGTCGGGGGCGCAGCGCAGCCGCAGCGTCCACTGGTCCTGGCCGAGGCGCTGGGCGTCCCGGACGGCGACGACCCGCAGCCCGGCCTCGGCACACAGCTTGCGGTAGCGGCGGGCGACGGTCTGGTCGGAGACGCCGAGGACCGCCGCGATCCGGCTGAAGGGGGCGCGGCCGTCCACCTCCAGGGCGGCGAGCAGGCGCAGGTCGAGCGCGTCGATGGTGTGGGATTCCAGCTTCATCGGAGCAGATCCTGTCGGATTCCGGCGGCTGTTCGCATACGGCCGGGCTGATCGTCCGGTACGGCCCATCGTACGCAGACGTGCACGGCCGAGTCAGCGGCCGCGCGTTCCGACTCGGGAAGGGATCCGAGGTCATGCGTACATGGGGACCGCTCACGGCTGTGTGCCTGGGCACGTTCATGTTGCTGCTGGACGTGACGATCGTGGTGGTCGCGCTGCCGGACATGGCGCGGGCGCTGGACGCCTCGCTCAGCGATCTGCAGTGGGTCGTCGACGGCTACGCGCTCGCGCTCGCCGCGCTGCTGCTGGGGGTCGGAGCCGCGGCCGACGTCCTGGGGCGGCGGCGGGTCCATGTGGCGGGCGTGGCGCTGTTCGCCGTCGCGTCACTGCTCTGCGGGCTGGCGTCCGGGCCGGGGACGCTGGTGGCGGCGCGGGCTCTGCAAGGGGTGGGCGCCGCCGCGATGTTCGCGACGACGCTGCCGTTGCTGGGCTCGGTCTACCAGGGGCGGCAGCGGTCGGTGGCGCTCGGGGTGTGGGGCGCGGTGAGCGGGGGCGCGGCGGCGGTCGGGCCCGTGCTCGGCGGGGTGCTGACCGACGGGCCCGGCTGGCGCTGGATCTTCTTCGTGAACCTTCCGGTGAGCGTGGCCGCGGTCTGGCTGACGCTGCGG
>NZ_VJZC01000295.1 GCF_009377185.1 Streptomyces spongiae | reverse complement strand
CCCCGTACGTCCCCGACGGGTCCACCGCGTCGGGCCGCCCCCCGGACTCGCACGCCGCCAGCCCCGCCCAGTTCAGATGATCCGCCCCCCGCACGGACATGGGCATCGGCTGCGTCCCCACCTTCACGACCTGCGCCACCGGCTCACGCACCACCTCGGAACGGATCCGCCGCGGCTTCTGCCGGACGCCGTTGACGGTACGCACGGAGTACGTGACGCGACGCACGCCCGGACGCCCCGCCTGCTCCACGACCTCCGTGCCCTGGAAGAGGGCCGGGTCGTCCGTGCGACGCACGTCGAACGGGATCGGCTCCTCGCGCACTTCCCTCGTCCCCGTGATCCGCAGGACCGTCACCGTCTGCCCGTCCCGCGGAAAGCCGCCCTGCGGAACGGACGTCGTGTCCTGCCCCTGCAGCGTGATCCCGGCCTCCTCCACGGCCTCCCGCACGGTCGCCGCGTTCGTACGGATCGTCCGCGCCCGCCCGTCCGCCATGATCGTGACCGTACGCTCGGTGCGGACGTCCAGCGCCAGCCCCTCACGCCCGATCCGCCGGGAGCGCGAGGCCGACACGTACGCCCCTTCCGCACGCACCCCGAGCTGTTCGAGCGCCCCGTCCACCGTGTGCGCCGTCGTCCACACCCGGCGCCGCGCTCCGTCGAGCGTGAGGTGCACCGGCCGCCCGTAACGGACCGCGATCTCGTCCCCGCTGGCCAGGGCGGTGCCCGGCGCGGGCGCCACCACGTCGTGGGAGCCCACGGCGACGCCCTCGTCGGCGAGCAGTTCGGTCACGTCGTCCGCGAAGGTGTGCAGGGTGCGCGGCCTCCCGTCGACGCTCAGCTCGATCGCCTTGTCCTTGGCGACGAAGGCGGACGTGCCGCCCGCGAGGAACGCCACGACCAGCGCCTGCGGGACCAGGCGGCGCAACGGCACGGGGCCCCCGGCGGCACGTCTGCGGCGCGACGCCCGCCGGGGACGGGCCCGGCCGCCGGGTCTCCCGGGTGCCGGGTCCTCCGGCCGGGACACCACCGCGTCGGCCGCCGTCTCGTAGGCGTAGGCGTAGGCCGGACGGTACGTGTCCTCGTACGGGCCGTAGGGGAGGGTCGCCGCCGTGTGGGTTCCGGAATCGTCGCCGTACGACGCAGGGACGGGGATCGGCCCGTACGCCTCGCCGTACCTATCGCCATACGTCTCGCCATACGTCTCGTGCTGCGCTCTGCTCACGACGACACGCTCCTCGGGAGGCCACAGGCCGGATCGGGCGACCGCAACCTAACGGAACGGCCATCACTCTCCAAAGCAACGTGACTACGCAGCGTGGCGACACGGGCCCGCATCCAGTGACGTTGATCACTCGAATGGCCCAGGGGCTGTGCCGGAAGCGTTAGCCCTCAGTAATCAAACGCCCGCGCAGTGTTCGCCCCGATAGCCGTCGCCAGCGCGTCCTCGCCGATACCCCGCACGGCGGCCATGGCCCGCACCGTGACCGGAATGAGATACGGCGCGTTGGGCCGTCCGCGGTACGGCGCCGGGGTCAGGAAGGGCGCGTCGGTCTCCACGAGGACCAGCTCCAGCGGGGCCACGGCGAGGGCGTCGCGCAGCGGCTGGGCGTTCTTGAAGGTCATGTTGCCGGCGAAGGACATGAAGTAGCCGTGCTCGGCGCACACCTCGGCCATCTCCGCGTCGCCGGAGTAGCAGTGGAAGACCGTGCGGTCCGGGGCGCCCTCCTCCTTGAGGACGCGCAGCACGTCGGCGTGGGCGTCGCGGTCGTGGATGACAAGTGCTTTGCCCTGCCGCTTGGCGACCTCGATGTGGGCCCGGAAGGACCGCTCCTGCGCCGCCTTGCCCTCGGGCCCGGTGCGGAAGTAGTCGAGCCCGGTCTCGCCCACGGCCTTCACGTGCGGCAGCGCGGCCAGCCGGTCGATCTCGGCGAGCGCCTCGTCCAGGGCCGCGTCCCCGCCGGGCTCCCGGGCGCCCTGCCGGGACCAGCCGTCGGGGTCGCCGTGGACGATGCGGGGGGCCTCGTTGGGGTGCAGGGCGACGGCCGCGTGGACGTTCTCGTACTCCTCCGCCGTCGCTGCCGCCCAGTGGGAGCCCTTCACGTCACAGCCCACCTGCACGACCGTGGTCACTCCCACCGACGCGGCCTTGGCGAGGGCCTCCTCCACCGTGCCGGACTGCATGTCGAGGTGGGTGTGCGAGTCGGCGACGGGGACCTGAAGGGGCTCGGGCAGCGGCGGCGCGGCGTTCTTGTCCCGCGCGTCCTGTCGGCCGGAGGTGTTCGAAGGCATGCCCCGATCCTACGAAGGAGGCATGCCCTCACGGCGTCCGGTGGCCGGTGGCCGTCAGCTCGCCCGGCGCTGGAACGGGTGCAGAAGGTCGGACAGATGCCAGTGATGGTCCTTGGCGTCCCTGGCGTCCTTGGAATCCTGGCCCTCGGCCGACTCCCCCTCCACAGAGGCATCCTCCGCCCGTGTCTGCCGCGGCACGGGACGGGGCTGCCGGTGGAGGTGGCTCTGCACGGAGGACACCTGCCCCGCCTTCATGATGCGCACCACGTGGTTGTCGCAGTTCTGGCAGGTGGGCTTGGACAGCGGCGAGGGGACGACCCGTCCGTCCGCCACGTACATCACGAACTCCTGGCCTTCGCCGTCGATGTGGTGCTCTATCTCGTACGACTGCTCCCAGCCGTGCCCACAGCGCATGCAGGCGAAGGAATAGGACTCGTGGACGACTGCGGTCGCCGTTTCGCGGTGGCCGATCTGCCCTGCGATCTCGGTCATGCCAGCTCCTGTTCTCCGCTGGACAAGCACCCACGGCGCGGGATTCCCCCTTGAACCCCAGTGGGGGCGGGGGACGGGTGCGTCCCCCGCCATCCAGTGGACTGCTCCATGGGTACGAGCGCATCAGCCCTGTCGAGTGTTGGCCCCGATTTGGCGTTCCCTTGTGAGAACCCCCCTGACACCAGCCCTGAGCTTTGCTTTCACCGGGGCGCTTTTACACACGCATGGGGCGCAGGGGCGCACAAAGGGGCGCGCAAGCGCCCCTAAAAGGGGCGCGGGGAACTGCGCGATCAGCCACAGGTCACCTGCAGCTCAACAAACCGCAGCGACCCCCACAGCGCCCCTACTGCGTCTGCGGATCGTCCGGATCCCCCGGCAGCTCGATCTCCGGTGACGACGGTGTCTCGACCGGCTCCGAGGTCGTCACCTCGCCCGACGGAGTCTCCTCGGGACTCGACTCCGGGCTGCTCTCCGGAGCAGACGTCGTCGGCGCCTTCGTGGTCGGCTCGTCCGACGGCGTGCTCGACGGTGACTCGCTCGGCGTCGGCGTCTCGGTGGGCTGGACCGCCGCGCCCTGGTCGGTCTCCAGGTCGAACTTGGTGACCTTGCCCATCGCACCGAAGGTGTACGCGGCCCAGATCTGCGCCGGGAAGCCACCGCCGTTGACGCGTCCCTTGCCCGGCAGCGTGCCCGTGGCGCCCTGAAGGGTGACCTGCGCGTGGGTCTTGGCGTCCTCGCCGAACAGGCCGACCGAGGTGACCAGGCCCGGGGTGTAGCCGGTGAACCAGGCCGACTTGTTGTTGTCCGAGGTACCGGTCTTGCCGGCGACCTGCTGACCGTCACGGGAGGGGTTGTCCCGCACCGACGTACGGGCCGTACCGTCGTCGACCACGCCGGTGAGCACCGAGGTGACCGTGTCGGCGGCCTCGCGGCTGATGACCTCTTCACCGATCGGGTTGGGGAACTTGACCGTGTGGTCCTTGTGTTCGGCCGAGGCGACGAGGGCGGGGGTGACCTTCTTGCCGTGGTTGTCGAGGGTGGCGTAGACGCCGGCCATCTGCAGCGGGCTCGCGCCCATGGTGCCGAGGGTCTGGGCGGGCACCGCCTGCTCGTTCTCGACGTCCATGCCGAGTTCGCCGGCGACCTTCATGACCTCGTCCATGCCGACGTCGACGCCCATCTGCGCGAAGACGGAGTTGATGGACTGGTTCATGGCGGTCTGTACGGTGACGTCGCCGTAGTTCCGGTCGTCCTCGTTCGGCGGGGCGAACCCGACCTTGTTGCCGTCGCTGTCCACGACCGGCCGCTTGCTGGTGCCGTCGTAGATCGTCTTGGCGGTGATCGGGTCGCCGCCCTGGGTCTTGGCGTCCTCTTGCAGGGCCGCGGCCAGGATCAGCGGCTTGAAGGTGGAGGCGGGCTGGTAGTCGGTGCGCGTGGCGTTGTTGGTGAAGTGCTTGGTGTAGTCCACGCCGCCGTACATCGCGAGGACCTTGCCGGTCTTCGGGTCGACGGACACGGCACCGGCCTGGACGTCGCCGTCGACGGAACGCTTCTTCGCGTCCAGCTTGCTGGTGAGGGTGTCCTTGACGGACTTCTCCAGCTGGGCCTGCTTCTTCTTGTCGATGTTCAGGGTGATGGTCCAGCCGCCCGCGTCGACCATCGCCTTGGCGTCGTCCATGTCGTTCGCCGAGCCGTCGGCGACGAGCCGCTTCGCCAGATCGTTGTTGGCGGCCTGCACCAGGTATCCGGTCTGGCCGTCGAGGCCCTGCGCGCCCTGGGGGTCCTCCGGCACGGGGAACTTCATGGCGTCGCGCTTGTCGGCGTCGAGCCAGTTCTCCTCGACCATGTTGTTCAGGACGTAGTTCCAGCGCTGCTTGACCAGCTGCTTGCCGGTCTTGCTGGCGGCCGCCCAGTCGTACTGGCTGGGGGCCTGGAGCAGCGCGGCCAGGTAGGCGCCCTCGGCGACGTCGAGGTCCTTGGCGTCCTTGCGGTAGTACGCCTGGGCTGCGGCCTGGATGCCGTAGGCGCCGCGGCCGTAGTAGCTGGTGTTGATGTAGCCCGCGAGGATGTAGTCCTTGGACCTCTGGCGGTCCACCTTGAGCGAGATCACGAGCTCTTTGAGCTTGCGGGTGACCGTCTGGTCCTGGGTGAGGAAGTAGTTCTTGACGTACTGCTGGGTGATCGTCGAGCCGCCCTGCTTGCCCTTGCCGGACAGCGTGTTGAGCAGACCGCGTGCCGTGCCCCTGAGGTCGATGCCGGCGTCCTTGTAGAAGGACTTGTTCTCGGCGGCGACGAACGTGTACTGGACGGGCTTGGGGACCTGGTCGAGGTCGACGATCTCGCGGTTGACGTCGCCCTCGCGGGTGAGGGTCTTGCCGCCCGCGTACTTGTAGATGTTGCTCTGTTCCTGCGCGAGGGCGTTGCCCGGCGGGATGTCGATGACCAGGTAGAGGACGATGAAGGCGCCCATGCCGAGCAGGCAGAGTCCGAGGAACGTGCCCAGGAGCTTCTTCCAGGTGAAGAAGCGGCGTATGCCGCCCTTCCCTGAACTCCTGGAAGCGGCTGCCCGTCTGGAGGCTCTCGTCCCGGTCGTGCCGGTCGTGCCGGCTCCGACCGAACCGGAGGCGGCCGCCCTGGACGAGCTCTTGGGCGCCGCGCGGCGGCCACCGCGCTGTCGCGCTCGTCTCTCTTCCGCTCGTCCCATGCCGCTTCCTTCTCGATTTCCTTCTCGTACGTCACTCGCGTGTGTCACCGGCCAGCGTAGAAAGCTAACACCGCGCCCTGTGACAAACGACCGTCGATCCCGGCTTTTCGGGACGTGACAATCAGCACCCGACCCGTAGGTACCGACGTGCCAACAGGCCGGAAGGTTGCCCGTCGGGCTCACAAGCACCGACAGGCTCAGTAGCAGAACCGTGACAATCGCCCGTGACCTGCGGGGTCGGCACCCTGGACCCCGGACCGCCCAGGACGGGTATACGCACGGTGTATACGCCGTATGTATAGTCCCTGCCATGTCCATCGGTCACACACTCCTCGGGCTCCTGGAGTCCGGGCCCCGCCACGGTTACGACCTGAAGCGGGCCTTCGACGAGAAGTTCGGTCACGACCGGCCGCTGCACTACGGCCAGGTCTACTCGACGATGTCGCGACTGCTGAAGAACGGCCTCGTCGAGGTCGACGGCGTCGAGCAGGGCGAGGGCCCCGAGCGGAAGCGGTACGCGATCACCGAGGCCGGCATCACGGATGTCCGGCAGTGGCTCGCGACACCCGAGAAGCCCGAGCCGTATCTCCAGTCGGTCCTCTACACCAAGGTCGTCCTGGCCCTGCTCACCCACCGGAACGCGGCCGAGATCCTCGACACGCAGCGCTCCGAACACCTGCGCATGATGCGCATCCTCACGGACCGCAAGCGCAAGGGCGACCTGGCGGACCAACTGATCTGCGACCACGCCCTGTTCCACCTGGAGGCCGATTTGCGCTGGCTCGAACTCACCGCCGCCCGTCTCGAGAAGCTCGCCCAGGAGGTGGCCCGATGACACCCGCCGGCTCCCTGCTCGTCGCGACCGACCTGCACAAGGCCTACGGTCCGACCACGGCCCTCGACGGCGCCGAGTTCTCCATCCACCCCGGCGAGGTCGTCGCCGTGATGGGCCCCTCCGGCTCGGGCAAGTCGACGCTGCTCCACTGCCTCGCCGGGATCGTGACGCCCGACTCCGGGTCGATCACGTACCAGGGCCGCGAGATGGCCTCGATGAACGACACCGAGCGCAGCGCGCTCAGGCGCAGCGAGTTCGGGTTCGTCTTCCAGTTCGGCCAGCTGGTGCCCGAGCTGACCTGCGTCGAGAACGTCGCCCTGCCGCTGCGTCTGAACGGGACCTCCCGCAAGGAGGCCGAGCGCACCGCCCTGTCCTGGATGGAGCGTGTGGAGGTCGACGACCTCAAGGGCAAGCGGCCCGGTGAGGTCTCCGGCGGTCAGGGGCAGCGCGTCGCCGTGGCCCGCTCGCTGGTGACGAACCCGCGCGTGCTGTTCGCCGACGAGCCGACCGGCGCGCTCGACTCCCTCAACGGCGAGCGGGTCATGGAGCTGCTCACGGACGCCGCCCGGTCCGCCAACGCGGCCGTCGTCCTGGTCACGCACGAGGCGCGGGTCGCCGCGTACTCGGACCGGGAGATCGTCGTACGGGACGGGAAGTCGCGGGACATGGAGCGGGTCGTATGAGTGCCGGCCAGTGGGCGCGCGACCTGGCGATGGGTGTGAGGTTCGCCTTCACCGGGGGCCGCGAGGGGTGGGTGCGCGCCACGCTCACCGCGGTCGGGGTCGGGCTGGGAGTGGCGCTGCTGCTGCTCACCTCGGCGATACCGACGATCCAGGCCACGCGGGACGACCGCGAGGACGCCCGGGACGACATCGGCCTCGTCTTCCACGAGGAGACCACCAAGACCAAGCCGTCCGACAAGACCCTGGTCGTCGCCAACACCGACACCGATTACGACGACAAGGAGGTCCGCGGGCGGCTGCTGGACCCCGACGGACCGCGGGCGCCGGTACCGCCGGGACTGAAGAAGCTTCCCGCCACGGGGGAGATGGTCGTCTCCCCCGCCCTCGCCGACCTGCTGAAGTCGGACGACGGGAAGCTGCTGCGTGAGCGGCTGCCGTACCGCGTCGCGGGCACCATCGCCGAGCCCGGTCTGGTCGGCCCCGCCGAACTCTCCTACTACGCGGGCGCCGACGGGCTGGCGGAGCGGATCAACGGGTCGAGCGTGGGCCGCATCGAGCACTTCGGAAGCGTGACGGACCAGTCCGGCGGGGAGGAGCTGGACCCGGTCCTGCTGCTGCTCATCCTGGTCGTCCTCGTGGTGCTGCTGATGCCGGTCGCCGTCTTCATCGCCACGGCCGTACGGTTCGGCGGCGAGCGCCGCGACCGCCGGCTCGCGGCGCTCCGGCTGGTCGGCGCCGACGGCCGCATGACACGCCGGATCGCGGCGGGAGAGGCGCTCGCCGGGTCGGTCCTGGGGCTGCTCTTCGGCGCGGTGTTCTTCCTGATCGGCCGTGAGATCGCCGGTACGGTCGAGGTGTTCGGCATCAGTGTGTTCCCGAGTTACCTGAACCCCTCCCCCGCGCTCGCCGCGCTGATCGCCGTCGTGGTCCCGGCGTCCGCCGTCCTCGTCACCCTGTTCGCCCTGCGCGGGGTCGTCATCGAGCCCCTCGGCGTGGTCCGCACGGCCAAGCCGCCCCGGCGCAGGCTCTGGTGGCGGCTGCTCCTGCCGCTCGGCGGTCTCGCGCTGCTCTACCCGATGATCGGCCAGGGCTCGGAGAACGGGAACTTCAACGAGTACATGGTCACCGGCGGCGTCGTCCTCCTGCTCGTCGGTGTCACCGCCCTGCTGCCGTGGGTCGTCGAGGCGTTCGTCGCACGGATGGGCTCCGGCTCCGTGTCCTGGCAACTGGCCGTCCGCAGGCTCCAGCTGAGCAGCGGCACCGCGGCCCGCATGGTCAACGGCGTCGCGGTGGCGGTGGCCGGCGCGATCGCCCTGCAGATGCTGTTCGTCGGCGTCGAGGGCGAGTACACGAAGGCGACGGGCAAGGACACCACCCGCGCCAATCTGGAGATCAACCTGCCGTACGACGGCCAGGTGACCGCCGTCGGGGAGAAGCTCGGACGGACCAAGGGCGTACAGGACGTCATGGCGGTCTCCACGGGCTACGTCGGTGACAAGCGCTCCGACCCGGACCTGGCCTCGACCGTCACGGTCGGCGACTGCGCGGCCCTGCGGGAGATGGCGAAGCTCCCCTCCTGCCGTGACGGCGATGTCTTCGTGGCGGGGAACGAGGACGATCAGGACTCCGAGAAGCTCGCCCAGCGCGGCCGCACGGTGTACTTCGACCCGTCCTACGACTCCGACCCCGCCAAGCAGATCCCCTGGACGGTACCGGGTGAGGTGAAGAAGGCCCAGACGCGCGCGGATTCCCTGCGGCCGAGCGTGTGGGGGCTGTTGGTCACACCGTCCGCCTTGTCCGACAAGGTCGCCCCCGCGCTCGAGGGTGCCGCCTACGTGCGCCTCGACCCGTCGGTGCCGGACGCGTCCGACCGGGTGCGGAACACGGCGGCTGCCATCGATCCGCTGGCGACGGTCTACAAGTGGAAGTCGACAGAGCAAGCCAGTGAGTACGCGGCCATCCGCACGGGTCTGTTCGTCGGCGCGACCTGCGTGCTCGTGCTCATCGGCGCGAGCCTGCTGGTCTCGCAGCTGGAGCAGCTGCGCGAACGCAAGAAGCTGCTGTCGGCCCTGGTCGCCTTCGGCACCCGGCGCCGCACGCTGAGCCTGTCGGTGCTGTGGCAGACCGCGATCCCCATCGCGCTGGGCCTCCTCCTCGCCTCCGTGGTGGGCCTGACCCTGGGGGTGGTGCTGCTGAAGATGACGTCCGTCCCGGTGGTCGTGGCCTGGTCGAGCGTGCTGTCGATGACGGGCGTCGGCGCGGGTGTCGTCGTGGTGGTCACGCTGTTCAGCCTGCCGCCGCTGCTGCGGCTGATGAGGCCGGACGGGCTGCGCACGGAGTAACGCGGCAGTCGTACGGTGAGGGCCCTCTCCACGCCGGAGGGGGCCCTCACCCGTGCGCTCACAGGCTGTGGTTCTGCACCACCCGCCGTGCCTGGGCGAAGAGCATGCCCACGTTCACCGACTTGCGGCAGACGACCACGGCCACCACGTCCTGCTGGTCGTTCATGCGGATGAACAGGTGGGTGAGGTTCTCGCTGTTGACGAGGACCTCCTGGAAGAAGTGCTGGTCGCTGGTGACGCCCCGGCGCTCCTTGAACACGTCCTCGATCATCACGACCGTACGGCCCTGGAACAGGTCGAGGGTGGCTCCGGCGAGCAGGTCGAGGACCTCCGGCGGGTGGCTCTCGACCGTCTCGTACGACAGCAGCATCCCGGTCGACATATCGACGACACCGGAGGCGACACAGTCGGGGGTGTCGCTGCGCAGTGCTTTGACCAGGCTCATCACCTGGTCGGAGAAGTTGGACGTCATGCGCTTGGTCGCCATCCCCTCACACCGCCCCGACCGCGGGGGCGGGCTCGCGCCCGGCACCGGCCGAGGTCAGGATCGCGTCGATACGGGCAAGGGCCGGACGGGCTTCCTCGTGCAGCCGGTCCACGTCGATGCCCTCGTCTCCCAGGACCACCAGCAACGCGGTCTCCCCCACCGCGTAGAAGGCGGCACAGCCCTGGCTGCCGTGGGTCACCGTCTGGCGCAGGGTGCCGCGCCCGGTCGCCTCCGCCGTGCGGCGGGCCAGCCCGAGTCCCGCGGCGGCGATCGCGGCGAGGCCCTCCGGGTCGATTCCGCCGGCGATGTCGGCCGCGATGAGCAGTCCGTCGGCGGCGGCCACGGCCGTGTCGGTGACGCCGGTGACCTGTTCGCGCAGGCCCCGCATCTCCCTGGTCAAAGCCTCGTGATCCATGTGCGTGAACTCCCTGACGTGGTCGTGCTTCTCTGTGTTCTCTGTGTTCTCCGTGTGCGGGGCCGTGTCCCTGTCCCTGTCCGTCAGGTGCCGGAGTCCGGGGTCCAGATGCGGTGCCGCAGACGGAAGAACCCTTTCCAGCTCGCCGCCCCGCTCTTCGTTGCGGCGAGAGTCTCGGTGATGCCACTGGCCCCCGGCTCACGCCGGGGAAGCTTCCGGGGTGTGTCGAGCCGTACGACTGCCGTCGGCTCCGCTGGTTCTGCTGGTTCTGCTGGTTCTTCGGGCCGCGGGGGTCCTGCTGGTTCTTCTGGTCGCGGAGGGTCTTCCGGTGCCATGGCGACGAACTGCCGTACGGGGCTCAGGGCACCCGTGGGCGGTGTGCGGACCGGGAACGGCAGGACCGTCGGCGGGGCGTCCTCGCAGCGCAGGAGGCCCTCGGCGAGCATGCGGGCGAGTTCGACGGTGACGGCGTAGACACCGCGGCCGGTGGTGAAGGCCAGGTCGCGGGCGGTGCGGCGGCCGTCGGCGTGGGTGAGGATCTCCCGCCGGGTGGGCGGCAGCCGGAGGTCGTCCGCGTCGGCTCCGGACGCCGGGAGGGGCCGTTCGCGGTCGGGCAGGACCGGACAGGGCAGCGCGGCGAGGGCGATGAGCTTGCGGGTCGCCTCCTGCAGCAGCCGCAGCGGACTCTCGCCGACCGCGACCGGCGCGAGCGGGCCGGAACCGGAGGGCTCGGCGAGGGGTTCGACGCCGTCCACGCGGCCCGCGACGACCGCGAACACCGCGTCCTGCAACGCCATCATGCGGACCACCCGCAGCTGTGCGGCGCCTGCGTACCCGTGTGCGACCAGTCCCGCCTCCGGCCAGCGCCCGGCCCCGGGCTCACGCAGCAGCCCGTCCCACTGCTCGCCGCTGATGCGCCCCGAACGCAGCAGCAGCGCCTCGGGGCCGGGCGCGCCCGGGCTCTCGACGGCGACGACGAGCCCGCCCCGGAGGTGGAAGGCGCCACCGGGTCTCCCGGACACACGGAGCTCCCCGGTGGCCACGTCCCGCCCGCACTCCGCGAGGGTCCGTGACAGCAGGCCGTACCCGACCCGGTCGAGGGAAATCCGACGGTCCGTCACCACTCCCCTTCATCCCCCTGACCTGTCGCACACACGGCTGACGTGTAACTCCGAGGGGGTAGATGTAGCAGCCGGGAAGTGTGGGGCGGCGGGAGTCGCGGTACCTGCCGCTACCTGACGGAAGATGAAACGTACGGCCGCCCATTGGTCGCTGTTCGAGCGCTCATTTGATCGAATACGGGCCGTTTCTTGCTGGGTTTCCCGAGAGCCCGAGGACCCGAGAGGGAGGATGTCCCGCATGTCACTCGACTCCCTCACGTCCTCGATACCGGACTACGCCAAGGACCTGCGCCTGAACCTGGGCTCGGTCATCGGCGGCTCGGCCCTGTCCCCGCAGCAGCTGTGGGGCGCGGTACTGGCGACGGCGATCGCTGCGCGCTCGCCGTTCGTGCTGCGCGAGCTGGCGCCGGAGGCGAGGGCGAACCTGTCGCCGGAGGCGTACACGGCGGCCAAGCAGGTCGCCGCGACGATGACGATGAGCAACGTCTTCCACCGCACACGTCATCTGCTGTCGGACCCCGAGTACGGCACGCTGCGGGCGGGGCTCCGGATGAACGTCCTGGGCAACCCCGGGGTCGACAGGGTCGACTTCGAGCTGTGGTCCCTCGCGGTCTCCGCCGTCAACGGCTGCGGTGCCTGCCTCGACTCCCACGAGCAGGCCCTCCGGAGGGCGGGTGTCGACCGCGAGACCGTCCAGGAAGCCTTCAGGATCGCGTCAGTCGTCCAGGCGGTCGCGGTGACGCTGGACGCCGAGGCCGTCCTGGCCGAGTAGTCGGCGGGACCGCTCCAGTTCCTCGCCCCCCGCCGCCCCTACCC
>NZ_VJZC01000294.1 GCF_009377185.1 Streptomyces spongiae | reverse complement strand
CTCCCCACCCGGACATTCCACCGCCCCACACGCCCACTCAGCTCGGTGGCCGTCAGCGGCGGCACATCCACACGCCAGAACGCGGACTCCGGCGCCCCCAGCACCCGCACCACCACACCCCGTACGAGTTCGGGCTCGACGACGGCGACGACCCGGCCGTCGTCGCGCGCGGCCATGTCCAGCCACAGCGCCGCCCGGTCGCACAGAGCCCGCACCGATTCGCCGCCATGCGGCACGGACTCCGGATCGGCCAGCCAACGACCCACCGCCTCGGGCTCGTCCGTGCTCACCTCGGTGAGAGTCGCCCCGCGCCAACGCCCCACGTCCAGACCGGCCAACGCGGGCGCCTCCTCACAAGCCACCCCGAGCGCGGCAGCGGTCTCACGGCAGCGGACCGTGGGGGAGACCCAGGCCCGGTCCGCAGACTTCAGCGTGCCCGCCGCCGCACTCGCCGCCCGCACCCCGGCCGGGTCGAGCGAGCACCCGTCGTCGAAGCGGGCCTCCCGCAGCGCCGCGTTCACCGCGGGTGAGATCAACATCACTCGGCTCGTCATTCGCGCCCTCCCGATGCGGTCACTTTCGCGCCCAATCCCCTTGTCCTGTCCGGGACATGACCATCACACGGCGATGTGACCAGCTCACCCGCACGCCGTGCGCCATCCGTGCGCCCTTGGCCGGAACCTCACTTCGCGGTACCTTCTCGTCGATATTGACGACGGTCGACGGAAGCCGGTGGGAATCCGGCACGGTCGCGCCACTGTAAGCCCAGCGCGATCCGCACCCTCCAAGTGCGGTGAGGGACGGGCAAGTCAGACCCGTGGCCGTCGTCCTGTGCACCACCGAGATGGGACGCGAGTTCCCCCAGGAGGTCCTGCCATGGCGCAGCCCGCCGTCGCTCACCCGACCGTTACCCCCGCCGCCCCCACGGCCGTCCCGGCCAAGCTGCCGATCAGCGCGGTCGCCCCCTGGGCGGTCTTCGTCGGCATCCTGATGCTGGTCCTTCTCTACTTCGTCGGCGCCGAACAGGGCGCCACCTCTCTCGTCTCCGGCGAGGGCGTCCACGAATGGGTGCACGACGCCCGCCACCTGCTCGGCTTCCCCTGCCACTGACAGCGAACGAGGAAGCGTACGAGCCGATGAACTCCGCAACGGTCAGGAACCTCCTGGTGCGCGGCATGCTCGCGGGACTCGCCGCGGGCCTGCTCGCCCTTGTCGTCGCCTACGTCCTGGGCGAACCACGCGTCGACCAGGCGATCGCGTTCGAGGAGGCCCACTCCCACGAACACGGCGGCGAGGAACTCGTCAGCCGCACCCTGCAGTCCACGGCGGGTCTGTCCACCGGCGTCCTCGTGTACGGGGTCGCGTTCGGCGGCATCGCGGCCCTCGCGTACTGCTTCGCGCTGGGCCGGATCGGCCGCTTCGGGCCGCGCGCGAGCGCGCTGCTCCTGGCGGTGGCCGGGCTGGTCGCGGTCTATGTGGTTCCGTTCTTGAAGTACCCCGCCAATCCGCCCGCCGTGGGCAACCCCGACACCCTCGACCAGCGCACCACGCTGTACTTCCTGATGGTCGTGCTCAGCGTGCTGCTGGCCGTCGGGACCGTGATCCTGGGCAAGCGCCTCGCGCCACGCCTGGGCAACTGGAACGCCACCGTCGCGGCGGGCGCGTTCTTCGTCCTCGTCGTCGGCCTGGCGTACGCCTTCCTGCCGTCGTTCAACGAGGCCCCGGCGGACTTCCCGGCCACGCTGCTGTGGCAGTACCGGCTGGCCGCCCTCGCCGTCCAGGTGACCCTGTGGACCGCGTACGGCCTGGTCTTCGGGCTCCTGGCGGAGCGTCTCCTGGCTCCGCACGCGGCGGCCGAGAGCAGGGGAACCGCCACCCAGGCGACTCCCGTCCCGCACTGAGTCGCTGAGCGGTTGAGCGAAGGAAGGCCCCCGGTCGCCGAGCCGGGGGCCTTTCGCATGGACCTGCCTGTCCTTCGTTGTTCCCAATTTCTGGAACACGTTCTACGGTGTGCGCCGTCAGGTCCGGCCTTGGGGAGCCAGGAGGCGCCGTGCATCTGGAATACACGCCCGAGCAGCAGCGGCTGCGCACCGAACTGCGCGCCTACTTCGCCGAGTTGGTCCCGGACAACGCGTACGCCCGGTACGGCGAACCGGCCGCGCAGAAGCGGTTCTACCGCGAGACGATCCGGCGCCTCGGCACGGACGGCTGGCTCGGAGTCGGCTGGCCGGAGGAGTACGGCGGACGCGGGCTGACCCCCATGGAACAGTTCATCTTCTTCGACGAGGCGGCCCAGGCCGGCGTCCCGCTGCCCCTGATGGCCCTCAACACGGTCGGCCCGACGATCATGCAGTTCGGCAGCGAGGAGCAGAAGGCGTACTTCCTGCCGCGCATCCTCTCCGGCGAGATCGACTTCGCGATCGGCTACAGCGAGCCGGAGGCGGGCACGGACCTGGCCGCGCTGAAGACCCGCGCGGTACGGGAGGGCGACGAGTACGTCGTCAACGGGCAGAAGATCTGGACGACGAACGGCGACACCGCGGACTGGGTGTGGCTGGCCGTGCGCACCGACCCGGACGCCCCGCCCCACAAGGGCATCACGATGCTCCTCGTCCCCACCTCCGACCCCGGCTACTCCTGCACCTTGATCAACACCCTCGCCTCCCACGACACCACCGCCAGTTACTACGAGAACATCCGCGTCCCGGTCTCCCGCCGCGTCGGCGAGGAGAACAAGGGCTGGCGGCTGATCACCAACCAGCTCAACCACGAACGCGTGACCCTCGCCGCCCACGGCACCATGGCGATCCGCTCCCTCCACAACGTGCAGCGCTGGGCGATGGAGACGAAGCTCGCCGACGGCCGCCGCGTCATCGACCTGCCCTGGGTGCGCCGCCGCCTCGCCCAGACGCACACGAAGCTCGACGCGATGAAGCTGCTCAACTGGCGGATGGTGAACGCCGTCCAGGAGGGCACCCTCACCCCGCAGGACGCCTCCGCCGTCAAGGTCTACGGCTCCGAGGCACGCCGTGACGCCTACGCCTGGCTCATGGAGGTCGTCGCCACGGCCGGCGCCCTGAAAGAGGGCTCCGCGGGCGCCGTCCTCCACGGCGAACTGGAACGCGGCTACCGCTCGGCCGTGATCTTCACCTTCGGAGGCGGCAACAACGAGATCCAGCGCGAGATCATCTCGTGGATCGGTCTGGGGATGCCGCGGGTGCGACGTTAGCTCGTGTGTGACGAGGATTCTTAGTTGGCACAAAAGAGGGATGGTTGGCATCAAGATCACCGCCACTTCTCAGAGGTGACGGCGCATCACTTCGATGCATCCAGCTCGGGCCGCTTCCGATCGGTCCCGGGGGTACGGGACTCCAAGGTTCATGCCGCTGTCTGTGCCGATCGGTGGCTGCTGCCAGGCGAGGCTCATCCGCACGCCGGCCTCCGCTCGCGCCGTGGCCACGAGGATTGGTTAAGGCCCGCGACGGTTGTGGCCTCGATCTGGAGCCATGCCTGGTGGAAGGCCATTCGTGCCAGCAGACTTGCTGACCTCGTCGCTTCGGCGAAGGTCTTGGCCCGGTGCTCCCTTCGTACGGCCCGTTGGTTGAGGGCGTAGGCCAGGTAGGCGCCGAAAAGGGCGATGAACGGGACGATCAGCCCAGCGGTCCGGGCTCACGTCCAGCTGTGTCCGTCGTTTGTGCCGCCGAGAAGACCTGCACACGTCGCTCCCCGGGATGCCGTGAGGGGCATCCTCTATCAGCCACTGGCCGCCCTGCTCACCGCCGGTGAGCCGCCAGTAGTGTTCGAGGGACAAGTGTGTGCGGACAATCTCGATGAGGTCCAGCAGCCCTTTGGAACTTGTCCACCGCTGCTCTTCCGGGGCGAGCGGATACCAGAGGCAGAGGGCGTCGTCGAACGAGTACCGGTGCTTCGAGGGGGGCTCCGGGCCTGGCGCGGACCCGAGGGAAGTCCTCCGGCTTCTGGCCGTAGGCGGAGTAGGGCGGATCCTCGTAGAACCGGATTCGGACGTCGACCGGGTCGGGTTCGCCTATGACATCGAGTCCGGTGAGCTCGTACGTCAGTGAGTCGCGGCGGTACGTGTGACGGAGGGTGTCACCGAAGTGTCGCCGGGCGTCCCGTTCAAGTGGGGCCCACCAGATGGGCAGGTCCCCGTACCAGGCCGGCATGGCCTCAGGCTCCTAGGCGCGGGTGGGGGTGACGAGTCTGATAGTGAGCCCGAGTCCGGTGGCGACCGTACCGCCCGAGCGGACGGTCCTCGCGAGTCGATCGGCTTCCTCCTGCGTGCCGTCCGCGTCGGGCACGAGTTCTGGGAGGACCGGGTGCAGCACGTGCTGCGCGCTGAACGGGCGTCCGGCCCATGTCGATTTTGTCCGCCGCGTAGGTGAAGAAGCCCTGTAGCGCGTTGATCAGCGGCATGGGCCCGTCGAGGCAGTTGAGGCAGAGGGCCTTGATGTTCCAGAGCGCATGGGCTTGCTGTGGGTGCCGTTCCAGTGCTTCAGAAGCCGGACGGCGCGGGCGAAGACGACGTTGGTGTCGTCGATGGCCTGGAGCACCGTCCGGGTGTGGGTGACAGGGTCGGCACGGTCCCACTGGTACGCGATCTTCGTGTTCGGGATGTACAGCCCACGGCCCGATGGGTGCGGGAGCGCGGTCATCACGCCCGCCGTGAAGTCGGCCTGCCCCGGCGTGACCGGGTCGCCGAACCGGACGAGTACGGCCCGGCGGCGGCCGATGACCTCGATGGTGAGCTTCGGGAATTCGTCGTCGAGGTCCTCGCGGATCGTGTCGCGGACGATCTCCATCAAGGGCAGGGGCTCTTCTTGCCCGGACCGTAGGGCTAGGCGTCCGCCTTATGAGAGCCGGAGGTGAGCCGGGGGTAAGGCGGCCTGGCAGTAGGCGCTGTCGCCCGGGCCGTGGACGCCACCGTTGAAGGTGACCCGGTACGGGCGGTTCGGCGCGAAACGGCGGGCGGTGGTGAAGCCGACCGCGTCCTCGGCGTGCATGCCGTTGAAGACCCAGGCGCTCAGTTGCCGGCGCACACCGTGGTCGGTGCTCAGGTCTGAAGAGGGAAGGGGCGGTGAGGCCCGGCGCGGGACCAAGGCGGTGGACTGCGGCGGTGGATCGCCCTCGACGGCCTCAGCACCTGCCTGAGCGGCGTCACTTTGCAGGAAGGTGAGCCCGCGGCTATCCTCATATTCAACAATGAGACTAGGTGCCTAGTTGGTTAGCGATGGCCGTTGTGCCACGTCTATCAGCAAGCGTTGACGAGAGGCGGTCGGCCCCGTGTCGAGCAGTGGGTATCTGCGCTATGTCGCCCTGGGCGACAGTCATACCGAGGGGCTCGGGGACGGCGACGACATCTGTGGTCTTCGGGGCTGGGCGGACCGGCTCGCCGAGCAGGTCGCCCGCCACAGTCCCGGCCTGCTCTACGCCAACCTCGCGGTGCGCGGCCGTAAGGCCGGTCAGGTGCGCGCCGAGCAGCTGGCTCCGGCTCTCGCGATGCGGCCCGACCTCGCCACCGTGGTGGCTGGGGTCAACGATGCGTTGCGCCCGGGCTGCGACCTCGACGAGGTGGTCGGCCATGTTGAGGCGATGTTCGCCGCCCTCACAGCGCAGGGCGCCACCGTCGCGACCCTCATGTTTCCCGATGTCGGGCGTATCACGCCGTTGGCCCGTCCGATCGGTCGCCGTGTTCTCGCACTCAACGCGCGCATCCGGGAGGCCGCCGACCGCCACGGCG
The DNA here is from genome assembly GCF_009377185.1 of Streptomyces spongiae. GTDB lineage: Bacteria > Actinomycetota > Actinomycetes > Streptomycetales > Streptomycetaceae > Streptomyces > Streptomyces spongiae. The sequence continues at coordinate 6,468 of NZ_VJZC01000294.1, read as the reverse complement.
TGGTGGTGGCGGAGACGGCCGCGCACGCGGCGGCGACCGATCCGCGGTTGTGGAGTGCTGACCGGCTGCACGCCGGCCCGCTGGGACACGCGCGCATCGCGGCTGCCGTGGCCCAGGCGCTCGGTCTGCCGGGCAGCGACGACAAGTGGACCCTTCCCCTTCCGGCCGAGGGGACGGACATCTCGGTCTGGAGGACCGTGGGTGCCGAAGTGCGCTGGACCGGCACTTTCCTCGGCCCTTGGGTCGGCCGCCGCCTGCGTGGCCGCTCCTCCGGCGACGGCCGCCAGGCCAAGCGGCCGGTACTGCTTCCGGTGGCCGCTTCCGCTGGGGACACCTCCCCATCGGTGTGATGCTCCGGCTTGCGACGACGTCGTCGGCTCCTGGTGCTGAACTGCTCTTCACCGGACGGGAGCTGGAAATGAGTGACATCCGTCCTTTCGCGTAGTGACGGGCCTCCGCTCTCCCACAGCGGCCTGGGCCTGAGTGCCTCTCCTGCTCGCTCGTCCTCGTCGTCTGCGGCATGCTCGCCGCCAATGTCATCAGCGGCCAGGTGGACCACGCCCTCGGCCACACCCGCAGCGACATGGGCACGCTGCGGATCCACAGCCCGCTACTGTGGGCGACTCGGGTCCAGACCCTGGGCCCTCAGCAGCACGCTCATGCCGGGGATGGCTGTTCATCACGATCTTCTACTTCGCCATGGTGGTACCGACGTCCGGCGCCACGGTCCCCCTCCAGGCACTCCCCGGCTTGCACCGCGCCCTCGGCGAGTTCCAGCCCCTGCGTCAGATCACCGGCGTCGTCCGCTCCATCCTCTACTACGACGCCCAGGGCGACGCCGGACTGCCCCGAGGCTGGGTGATCCTGGGCTTGGGACTCGCGGTCGCGTGCCTCTTCGGCTTCGGCGTGACCCGGTTCTACGACCGCAAGCGACTGCATCGCGATCCCGCCGACAAGGAGCCGCAGCAGGTCCTCGCTCGGACACAGACCGACGACCCCTGAGAGGCCGGGCTGCTCACGACCCTCCAGCTCCTCACTTTGTTGAGTAACCGCGTGGGTGGACCGCCGCAGTCAGCCGTCGGCCCGGAGCGCGGCCGTGCGCTGTTCGAGCCTGCGCAGCGCCATGTCCCCCCACTGGAGGTTCTCCCGCTCGAACGACATCCCGCGCAGCAGGGTGAGATACGGGCCGATGCGCTCGGCCTCGGCGAAGTAGGCCTCCTCGGAGCGCCCGTCGAGCAGGCGCTGCCGGAGCCGCTCGTAGCGGGCCAGCTTGGCGGTGGCCCACTCCATGCGCTCGGTGACGGCGGTCCGGACCGCTTCCATGTCGCCCGCGTCCAGGCACTGCACCTTGACAAGCAACTCGTCCCGGATCACCGCCGGTTTACCCAAGGGCTCGGCGGTGTAGGCGTGGACGGCCTTCCGCCCGGCCTCCGTCAGGGAGAACAGTCGCTTGTTGGGGCGGCGCTTCTGCTCGACGACGCGGGCCGTGACGAGTCCTTCGGCCTCCATGCGATCCAGCTCCCGGTAGAGCTGCTGAGGCGTCGACATCCAGAAGTTGGCGACCGTCGCGTCGAACGCCTTCGCGAGGTCGTACCCGGACGCCTCGCCCTCCAACAGCGCGGCCATCACCGCGTTCCGCAAAGCCATGGATGCACGCTAGCAGACTAATCAACAAGGTGACTAATAGTTACCCTTTTCCTGTAGACAAGCCCTAACGGGCCCTCTAATCTCCAACACACCTATTCATACTTCTGAGTATCAAAGGTGGGCTCATGCATCCCTTCCGCAAGGCCGTCGAGAGCGGCGACCTGGACGCCGTGGCCGCTCTGCTGGCCGACGACGTCGTCTTCACCAGCCCCGTCGCCTTCAAGCCGTACCCGGGCAAGGCGATCACCGCGGCGATCCTGCGCGGCGTGCTCCGGGTCTTCGAGGACTTCACCTACATCCGTGAGATCGCCAATTCCGACGGCCGCGATCACGCCTTCGTCTTCACCGCCACCGTCGCCGGCAAGCAGCTCCAGGGATGCGACTTCCTGCACTTCGACGACGACGGGAAGATCGACGAGTTCACGGTGATGGTGCGCCCGCTCTCCGCCGCCCAGGCACTCGGCGAGGCCATGGGCGCCCAGTTCGAGCAGATCGCCCGAGAGGCCGCCGAACAGTAACCACGACGACGGACTTCGATGCGGTGGTCATCGGCGCGGGGCAACGCCGGACCGACCGCCGCCACCTTCCGACGCTGGGACTGCGAACCTCGTGGCGGAGCGCCACAACGTCCCCGGCGGCTGTGCCACCTCCTTTCGACGAGGCCGCTTCGAGTTCGAGACGGCGCTGCACCAGCTGTCCGGAGTCGGTTCGGAAGTCCAGCCGTACACGCTGCGCGGGCTGTTCGAGAAGCTGGGCGTCGCTGACTCACTGTGGTTCGTCCAGGAGTACGACCTGTATCGCGCCGTGGTACCCGGCCGGCACGATGTGACCCTGCCCGCCGACTGGGCCGGCGCCGTGGACGCCCTGGAGGACGCCTTCCCCAGCAACCGCGCCCGCGTCGAGCGCTTCTTCGCGCTCGCCAGGGATGTGACGGGAGCCATCACGGCACACGACCTCGACGCCCGGATGCTCGCGCAGCCAAGCTTCCAGCGTGTCGGCGGTGCGGTCGGGCAGCACGTCGATCCGCTCATGGGTCTCGGCGTCGACCACCACGCTGGCATAGCGGTGCCGCTGGCGCAGAGCGAAGTCGTCGACGCCGATCACGCGAGGCGTCCGCCCGGTGGGCAACGGGATGCGCAGCAGGGCGCGCAGGGCCGCGTGGCAAGCAGACCCGCCGCGAGTATCGCCAGCAAACGAGATCCCGCCCGGCCCGCCAACTCCTCCACCACAGCCTTGACTTACCTGGTCAGACGGCTGTGCGTCGCTGGGTGGTCGAGAGAACGGTATCCCGGCTGCCGACGCCTCCACCGCCGCTACGAGGGTAAGGCCGAACACTTTCTCGCCTTCGTTGGTATCGCCTAGTAGGTGACCGGGCCACTTGCATTGCCGATCAGAGGATCGCTCGACCAGGGCGAGGTCTCTCCCGCATCCTCGGTGATGTCGCACCACCGCTCAAGGAGCGCGGCGACGTAGGCAGCGATGCGTTCGGACGGAGGCTTCTCAACCTCACCGTCGTCCGTGACGCCCAAGGCCCCGGCGCCGCGCTGGAACGCCGGTTGCTCGACCATTCCCGACGGCTGGTGTCCACGAAGCTGCGCATACTGGCGCGAGCGGTACGGCTTGCTGTCCAGCACAGCTTCTCGCCTCGCAGGAACACGGCGATGTGGCTGCCGCGTTCCTATCAAGGCTGTCGCCGCGGAAGATCTCTGGCCCCGCTATGGCGACACACCCCTCATGACCTGCGCTGTATTAAAGTGCCAACTGTTTCGCTGATTCTGCGGCTCCGGCCGCTGAAGCTACTTGGCATCAGTGCAGGTCGTGAACGTGGCCTGGTGCCAACTAGCGAGCCCGGTCACATCGGTCCGCGACCGACAGTGGCGGGGGAGTGGTGGCGCCACGACCACCTGTGACGCGGAGAAGCTCCAGTTTCCCGGCGCCGTCGCTTCCGGTCGCCGCCGTGTAGGTGACCATGCGCAGGTCGGCGCCGGGGACGATGAGGACGTCGCAGTCGAGCAGGATGTCGCCGATCTCCGGATGCCGGATCGTCTTGCGATCAGTCGTGTGCTGGGCGGCGGACGTCTCCGTGGTCCAGTGACGAGCGAACGCGTCGGACGTTCCTCGCAGTTCCCGCACGAGACGATCGAGCTGGGTGTCCTCGGGATAGCGGGACACGGCGTCCTTGAGGTCGGCGACGATCGACGCGGCGAAGGCGTCCGGTCCGCGCTCGGAGCGGACGGAGAGCATCGAGCCGCGGGCCGGGCCGTTGCCGAAGAGCGCACGGGCGAGATTGCGTTCGGGGGCCGGGACGACGGCCGGATCGCCGAACAGGGCGCTCCACATGGTGTTCCACCACACCAAGGTCCAGTCGGCGGTGAACACGCCGATCGGGAGGTCACCGAGGCGCGCCGCGAGTCGCTGGATGCCCGGGGGCACATGGGCGCTGACGGTTCCGTCCCGCGGCGGCAGGAGCCCGGCGCTTCGGTACAACTGGTCGCGTTCGGCACGGGAGAGCTGAAGGGCTCGGGCGAGGGCGCCGACGATCTGCGGCGAGGGGTTCCTCGCGCGTCCCTGTTCCAGGCGCAGAAGGTAGTCGACCGAGAGCCCGGCCAGCTGAGCGAGCTCCTCGCGGCGCAGTCCCGGGGCGCGACGGCGGTCCGTGACGGTGAAGCCGGCGTCGGCCGGGGAGAGACGGTCGCGCCAGGCGCGCAGGAGTGCGGCGAAGTCGGAGCCGGAGCCGGAGGAAGCCATGGGGTTCATTCTCCCCGCGCGGCGCCGGGCGAGCCTGGGTACTGCCAGTCCTGGTGACGGGGACGGCACTGGTCGGGGGCGGTGCACGCGGTGAGTGTGGAGCCCGTACCCGAGCCGTGCACCATCGGCTGATCCCCGGTGTATCGGTGAATCCAGGTGTATCGGCTGATCCCTGTGTGAGGAGCCTTCCATGAAGCACACCATCGTGATGACGGGTGCGAGCCGCGGGATCGGCCGCGTCGCCGCGGAGCACATCCTGCGCCGGTCGCCCGAGGCGCACCTCCTCGTCGTCGCCCGCGGATCCTCCGGCGCACAGCTCGCCGCGGAACTCTCCACGAGCGGGTACACGGTCTCGCACGTCTCGGCGGACCTCGGCTCGCTGGAGAGCGTCCGCTCGGCCGCCACCGAGATCCGCGACCGGCTCGACGGCGGTGAACTGCCGCCGCTGCGCGGCATCGTGGGCAACGCAGGCGTGCAGTACACGAACGCGCTCACCGAGGGACCCGACGGCTTCGAGTCCACCTTCACGGTCAACGTGCTCGCCAACCACGTGTTCGTGCGCCTGCTCCAGGACCGCTTCGCCGGTGCCGCCCGGATCGTGATCACCGCCAGCGACACCCACTTCGGCGACTTCAAGCACAACCTGGGCATGGTGCCCGGCCCGGCCTGGAAGCGCCCGGACATCCTCGCCCGCACCGGCGCCTTCCCCAAGCCGGACACCGTGGCCGCAGGGCGCACCGCGTACTCGACCAGCAAACTGGCCGCCATCTACCTCGTGCACGAGTACGCGCGCCGCCTGCCGGCCGGGATCGATGTCGTCGCCTACAACCCGGGCTTCGTCCCGGGTACCGGTCTCGCCCGCAACGCGGGACCTGTCTCCCGGTTCGCGATGCGGCACATCCTGCCGGTGGTGTCCCTCACCCCGTTCGCCACCAGCCGCGACACCGCGGGCCGTTATCTCGCCGACGTCGTCCTCGGCACGACCGAGGCGCCGACCGGATCCTACGTCGACCGAGGCCGTGTGGACCGCTCGTCGAAGGAGTCCTACGACCCGCAGCGCGAAGGCAGCCTCTGGGATGCCGCGGAACGGTTCACCGCGGTGTGAGCCGCCAGGTATCACCGCAGGTCAGGGACGCTCACTGGTGTCAACTACCCGGCTCGGTCACACTGACTCCGTGGATGCTGATCGAACAGGTGACCAGGGGTTCTTCGGGCCGGACTCGGTGACCTGGCAGGTGCACGGCGACCCGATGATGTGGATCGCCGGCATCCGCGCGCTGTACCTTCAGGCACTCCACCCGCGCACGGTGCGCGGCGTCATGCAGAACTCCGACTTTCGGCGAGACGCCTGGGGCCGGCTGATGCGGACCGCTAACTTCGTCGGCACGATCACCTACGGCACCGCCGAGGCCGCGGAGCACGCGGGCGCCCGGATACGGAAGATCCACAGCAAGCTGTCGGCGACCGACCCGGACACGGGGGAGAGGTATCCGGTCGACGAGCCCGGCCTGCTGCTGTGGGTGCACTGCGCGGAGATCGACTCCTACCTGAACGTGGCGCGGCGTTCTGGGTTCCCCTTCACGGACGCCGCCGCCGACCGCTACATCGCCGAACACCGCGTCGCCGCCGCACTGGTGGGCCTGGACCCCGACGAGGTCCCGGGCGATCAGGACGAGCTGGCCGCCTACTTCGAGAAGGTGCTGCCGGAGCTGGCCGCCGGGACCGAGGCACGCGAGGTGGACGACTTCCTGCGCACGCCCCCCACGCACCCGTTGCTCGTACCGGCGCGCGCCCTGCTGTGGCGGCGCGTGGCGAACCTGGCGTACGCCGCCCTGCCGCCGTACGCCCACGAGCTGTACGGCAGACAGCCCCCGTCCCCGGCCGTGGTGACCCGGCGCCTGCGCCTCACCGGCACCCTGTTGCGCTGCGTTCCCGCACGTCTACGCTGGCAACTCCCGCCCAAACACATCATCCGCGCGATGCGAAGGCTCGGTCCGGGCTCGCGCCCGGCACCGTACAAAGTCATGCGATAACTCGCCATACTGGACGTGCCAGGGGAGGGCGGGGGCGGAC
>NZ_VJZC01000293.1 GCF_009377185.1 Streptomyces spongiae | reverse complement strand
GTCTACACGGAGCCGGCGGGTTTCTAGGGGGGCGTAAACAGCCGGCCGCTCACGCCGGGCTCGTGTTCGTCAGGCCCTGGAGGAGCATCTGGGCGAATCTCCGGGCCCAGTCCTCGGTCACCGGCTCAGCGCTCACCAGCGTGCGATGGACCACGGCACCGGCGACCATGTCGAAGATCAGGTCCACCGTCGCGGCGGCCGCCGCGGGGTCGTCCTCCACCGGCAGTTCGCCACGCGCCTGCGCACGGGCCCGCCCCTCAAGGACGAGCCGCTTCTGGCGGTCGACGATCGAGGCGCGGACCCGCTCCCGCAGGGCCTCGTCACGGGTGGCCTCGGCCACCACCGCCATCAGGCCGCTCTTGGCCTCCGGGCGGTCCAGGATGGCCGCGAACTGCAGGACCACGCCCTCTATGTCGGCGGCCAGACTGCCGCTGTCCGGGAGTTCCAGCTCGTCGAAGAGCTCGGCCACCGCGTCCACGACCAGTTCGTTCTTGCCCGCCCAGCGCCGGTAGAGGGTCGTCTTGGCGACACCCGCCCGCATCGCCACGTCGCCGAGCGTCAGCCTGGACCAGCCCAGCTCCACCAGGGCCGCACGGGTCGCCTCCAGGATCGCCGCGTCCGCGGCGGCGCTGCGGGGTCGGCCCGTGGCCCGCGCGGCGGAGGAGCGGCTCTGCATGCGCCGACCATATCCGGCCGTTTCCGGGAAGTGCGTTTCCTGTGGCGCAGTGAGGGAGATCACCGTTTCGTGGTGTCGGGACGGCCACCCAGGCCGTTACGCTACGACTCGTATCGAAAGCACGAGGGCGAGCGACGACCACGTCGGCGCAGGGTGGGGACCAGGCGCCGAACGCCACACGGCAGCACCGGCTTTCACAACGCTTTTCACACGGGCGCGCGGAAGAGGGGAGGATGTACTCATGCAGCCACGGAACATGTCCATGAGCGGAGTCGTCGACCTCGCCGCGGTGAAGGCGGCCCAGGAGGCCAAGGCGAAGGCGGAGCAGGCACGCGCCGAAGCCGCCCGGCAGGGTGGGGGAGGGGCCGTTTCCCCCGCTGACCTCGTCATCGATGTCGACGAGGCCGGGTTCGAGCGCGATGTCCTCCAGCGGTCCACCGAGGTGCCCGTCGTCATCGACTTCTGGGCCGAGTGGTGCCAGCCCTGCAAGCAGCTGAGCCCGGTGCTGGAGCGGCTCGCTGTCGAGTACAGCGGGCGGTTCGTCCTCGCCAAGATCGATGTCGACGCGAACCAGATGTTGATGCAGCAGTTCGGGGTGCAGGGGATCCCGGCCGTCTTCGCCGTCGTGGCGGGACAGGCGCTGCCGCTCTTCCAGGGCGCCGCCCCGGAGGCCCAGATCCGCGGCACCCTGGATCAGCTCGTGCAGGTCGCCGAGGAGCGCTTCGGGTTGACCGGCCTGGCGGTGGATCCGGATGCCGAGGCGGGGACCGTCGAGTCCGCCCCGCAGGTCCCGGCCGGCCCGTACGACCAGTTGCTCGAGGCCGCCGTACAGGCCTTGGACGCGGGCGACCTGGGCGGCGCGGTCCAGGCGTACAGGAACGTGCTGAGCGACGACCCGGGCAACACCGAGGCCAAACTGGGTCTCGCCCAGGCCGAGTTGCTCCAGCGGGTGCAGGACGCTGACCCGCAGCAGGTGCGCAAGGCCGCCGCCGAGAACCCCCTCGACGTACCGGCCCAGATCGCGGCCGCCGACCTGGATCTGGTGGGCGGTCACGTCGAGGACGCGTTCGGGCGACTCATCGACACAGTGCGGCGCGCCGCCGGGGACGACCGGGACGCCGCGCGGCTGCGGCTGCTCGAGCTGTTCGAGGTCGTGGGTGCCGACGATCCCCGTGTCACGGCGGCCAGGCGGGCGTTGGCTCGGGCCTTGTTCTGACCAGTCCCTAAACGCTGGGGCTTGTGATGCCCAGGTGAAAGAATTGCCGACAGAGCGACACCGCGGCCGCGCTTTACCAAAACTTGGTAAACGCGGCCGCTGTTACTGCGAGTAGGTTGTGAGGGTCGTTCTGTCGGATTCTGTCCGTGGAACACCTGGTCTGTCGACTCGCGTGCGGCGACCCAGAGTTGTCGCGTGATGCCGATGGGTCGTACATCGGTTATCCGTCCGTTACCGGCCAGTAACGAACCCCCTTGCGAGGGCGGCGAGAATGGACCACGATCGGCGACGCTCGGTCCATTCCCGTGCCCCGCCGTCCAGTCGGGTCAACGGGTTTTCTTGGGTCCCCACCGAGTAGAGCCGGCGGCAGTGGCGCCGGCTCTCGGACAGGGGGGTCTCTGCCCAACCGGCAGAGCCTGTCCGGCAGGTTGTGCGTGATGCGTGTCAGGCGCGACCAGTGGTTGTCGCTCGGGGGTGATCGCCGGTGATTCGGGCGCTGTTCGTGCCTCCGAGATCGGGCGCTCTCCTTCCCGAGGACGTAGCACTTCTCCCATCCCTGCCTGGCTGAGCCACTGTCAAGGGGCTGGCCGGGGCCAGGAGATGTACGTCCGAGAAGGAGGAAATATGGAGTCCCAGGTGCGTGGCGGGACCAGATGGAAGCGGTTCGCTGTGGTCATGGTGCCCAGCGTCGCCGCTACGGCAGCGATAGGTGTCGCCCTCGCGCAGGGCGCTCTGGCCGCTTCGTTCAGCGTGTCGGGGCAGTCGTTCAAGGTGACGGCGGGCCGACTCGACGGTACGGGCTTCTCTCAGTACGGGGCCATCGACCAGGGCTACACCCTCAAGGGTGAGAAGACGGCCCACCCGGTCGCGGTCTCGGCGTTCAAGAACGCCGAGATCAGCAACATGTGCCAGTCCGTGGTCACCCCGGACATCCCGCTCGTCGGCACCGTCAGCCTCAAGCTGACCGCCGGTACGGGTGGCAAGAAGGTCGAAGCCGAGAACCTGTACATCGACGTCGAGGATCTCAGCGCCGACGCCACGTTCAGGAACATCGACATCGGTGTCGCGGCGAAGGACGCCTCGAAGGGTCCGGGTATCGCCAAGGGTGACCAGGCCAACCCCTACGGGTTCGCCCAGCAGGCGGACTCGGCCACGCTCACCGACGTCAAGCAGACGGCGTGGGCGACCACTGCCGGAACCTTCAAGCTCAGCAACTTGAAGATGTCGCTGCACAAGGGCGTCAACGAGTGCTACTAGGCGCTCACCGGGCGGGTGAGGGGGTCTCGGCTTCTTCGCCCGCCCGTCCCTTCTCAACCACATGAACTCTTCCGTGCGTGAACCGCGTCGCAGCGCTTCCCGCACGTGAATCACAGCAACGCCGTTCCAGGGAGCTGTTGTCCATGAGCGCCGAGTCAACGGGGCAGAACGAGCACTATCTCCGCGTCTTTCGGCGGCGATTCCACGCCTGGCGAGGCACTCGCCCATTCTGGGCGGGGCTGTTCGTCCTCCTCAGCGGCTTCCCGATCATGTACTTCCCGTACGCGAACCTGCAGCTCGGTCACCTCACGCTGGCCATGGCGACGACGGGAGGCGCCGGTTCTCTCATCATCGGCGTGCTGCTCGTGGTCCTCGGGTTCAGCCTCTGGTTCCAGCGGCACGTACGGACCTTCGCGGGCGTCGCGGCGATCCTTCTGGCGCTGGTGTCCATCCCGGTCTCCAACCTCGGTGGCTTCGTGATGGGCTTCGTGCTCGCCCTGATCGGCGGTGCGATGGCCGTCTCCTGGGCGCCCGCCAAGGAGGACCCGCCGGTAGCGGCCACCCAGCAGGACACCGCCGGAGCCCCGCAGCCGGCGGCAGCGGGTGCCACGAACGGTGCGGGCGGCGAGTTCGACGATCTGTCAGGTACCACCCCGCACAGGACGAACGGGAGGCACAGTGCCGGCTGACGAGGAGACCCGCGGGGCTGCGGTGGGAGAGTCCCGCGCGAGATCCGGACCGCGGCACGCGGCGCCCAAGAAGCCCCTTCTCACCCGGATCCAGGTACCGGCGGGCAAGGCGATAGCCGTCGCGGCGATGCCGACGGCGGTCCTCATGGGCATGGGGTTCACGTCGACACTCGCCCGGGCCGACGACAAGCCGTCGGCGAAGAGCCTGGCGGCCGACGCCGACGAGTACAAGGACTGTGTCGCCGCGCTGGACGCCGAGAAGGACAGGGAGGCGTCACCCTCGCCCTCCGACTCGGCGAGCGACTCCGCGTCCGACGAGAAGTCCGACGAGAAGTCCGACGGCAAGGACGAGCAGGACTCCTCGTCCGACGACTCCTCGGGCAGCGGGACTTCGGGCGGGGACTCTTCGTCGGATTCAGGTTCCGACGACAAGACCGAGCCCACGCCGTCCCCGTCCACGAGCGCGCCCTCCGGGTCCTCGCAGGACGACTCGTCCGCGGCGACCCCCTCGCCGTCCGAGAGCAGCGGCAACCTGCTCGACACCATCGGCGGCGCCCTCGAGGACGTCTTCACGCCCGACGAGAAGGAGACCGAGGACGCCGCTGCGACGCCGTCCCCGTCGGCCTCGGCCTCGAAGGACGCCTCCGACACGGTCGAGGACACCGAGAAGAAGGTCACCGACACCGCCAAGGACGCCACGGACTCGGTGGAGGACACGGCCAAGGGTGTGACCGACGAGGCCTCCAAGGCGGCCAAGGACGCCACGGAGAAGGCGACGGACGCGGTCGGGGACGCCACCGCGACCCCCAGCCCGTCCGCGAGCACCTCCACGGCCCCGGAGGACTGCCCGACCGCCACGGACGACGAGGGCGGCGTCGAGACCGGCATTCCGCCGCTCGCCGACGACCCCTGGTACCTGGAGGCCAGCTCGCTGCTGCTGAAGGGTGCCGACTACCAGGGCATCGTCAAGGTGAAGACGGCCGACGGCTCGGTCAAGAAGGTCCTGAAGTACGTGATCTCCGACGGATCCGACATCGGTGACCTGCACCAGACCGTCGTGGACAAGCAGGCCGGCAAGACCTACCACGTGCAGGCGGGCAAGGGGACGACGTCCACCATCCGCGACGGCAAGACGGTCATGTACACGGAGAGCATCTCCGGCAACCTGCTCGGTCTGATCCCGATCACGTTCGACCCGGAGCACCCGCCGCCGCTGAACATTCCGCTGATCTACTTCACCAACGTGAAGGTCACTCAGGCCGCCCAGTTCGGCGGGACGCTGACCGTCCCGGGGATGCACCAGTACACCACCGACTGATAGAGCACCGACTGAGAACGCCCGTAAGGACCCGTTCGGGAGCCGCACACGACGAGGGCGCCCCCTGTGCGCAGGGGGCGCCCTCGTCGTCGTAGAGCGCCGTTACGGGCGCCCTGGGGCGCCCGTGGGGGCGTCAGTCGCGGTCGCCGCCACCGAGGTGGTGCACCCGGACCATGTTGGTGGTGCCGGGGATGCCGGGGGGCGAGCCCGCGGTGATGATCACGATGTCGCCCTGGTGGAACTTGTTGATCCTGATCATCTCCTGGTCGACCATGTCGACCATTTCGTCCGTGCTGTTCACGAACGGCACGACGTGGGAGTCCACGCCCCAGCTGAGTGTCAGCTGGTTGCGGGTCGACTCGTCCGTGGTGAAGGCGGTGATCGGCTGGGCCGCGCGGTAACGGGACAGCCGGCGGGCCGTGTCGCCGGACTGGGTGAACGCCACCAGGCCCTTGCCGCCGAGGAAGTCGGCGATCTCGCACGCGGCGCGGGCCACCGAACCGCCCTGCGTACGCGGCTTCTTGCCGGGCACCAGCGGCTGCAGACCCTTGGAGAGCAGCTCCTCCTCGGCCGCGGCGACGATCTTCGACATCGTCTTCACGGTCTCGATCGGGTAGGCGCCCACACTCGACTCGGCGGACAGCATCACCGCGTCGGCGCCGTCCAGGATCGCGTTGGCGACGTCGGACGCCTCGGCGCGCGTGGGGCGGGAGTTGGTGATCATCGACTCCATCATCTGGGTCGCCACGATCACCGGCTTGGCGTTGCGGCGGCACAGTTCGATGAGGCGCTTCTGCACCATGGGGACCCGCTCCAGCGGGTACTCGACGGCCAGGTCGCCGCGCGCGACCATGACGCCGTCGAACGCCATCACGACGTCCTCCATGTTCTGGACCGCCTGCGGCTTCTCCACCTTGGCGATGACGGGGACGCGCCGGCCCACCTCGTCCATCACCTTGTGGACGTCCTGGATGTCGCTCGCGTCCCGCACGAAGGAGAGCGCCACCATGTCGCAGCCCATCCGGAGCGCGAATCGCAGGTCCTCGACGTCCTTCTCGGACAGGGCCGGCACGTTCACGGCCGCGCCGGGCAGGTTGATGCCCTTGTGGTCCGAGATCACACCGCCCTCGATGACGACCGTCTTCACCTGGGAACCGTCGACCTCGACGACCCGCAGCTCGACGTTGCCGTCGTTGATGAGGATCTGGTCGCCCTTGGTGACATCGCCCGGCAGGCCCTTGTAGGTCGTCCCGCAGATGGTCTTGTCGCCCGGCACGTCCTCGGTGGTGATGGTGAACTCGTCACCGCGCACCAGCTCGACGGGGCCCTCCGCGAAGGTCTCCAGGCGGATCTTCGGGCCCTGGAGGTCGGCGAGCACGCCGACCGCGTTGCCGGTCTCGGCCGCGGCGGCACGGACGCGGACGTAACGGGCCTCGTGCTCTTCGTGCGTGCCGTGGCTGAAGTTGAAGCGGGCCACGTTCATGCCCGCCTCGATCAGGGCGACGAGCTTCTCATGGGAGTCGACCGCGGGGCCGAGAGTGCAGACGATTTTCGAACGGCGCATGGGACGATCCTATCGGTTTGTTTCGCTACGGAATATTCCGTCTGGCGGAAGATACAAATGGGCGGGTATGCGCTCAGGTGTGGTGCGGCTCACTCGTCGGCCCGCCCGCTCACCGTCTCACTTCCGTGCGACCAGTGCGTAGGTCTGCGTGGCGATCTCCAGCTCCTCGTCGGTGGGGACGACGGCGACCGCGACCCGTGAGCCCGCGGGCGAGATCAGACGCGGCTCGTCGCTCCGTACGGCGTTCAGCCCCTCGTCCACCGCGAGGCCGAGCTCCTGAAGGCCCGCGATCGCCGCCTCGCGCACCGGGGCCGCGTTCTCGCCGACCCCGGCCGTGAAGGCGACCGCGTCCACCCGGCCGAGGACCGCGTAGTAGGCGCCGATGTACTTCTTGAGCCGGTGGATGTAGATGTCGAAGGCAAGTCGCGCCTGTTCGTCACCCTCGTCCACACGGCGGCGGATCTCACGCATGTCGTTGTCCCCGCACAGACCGATCAGTCCGCTCCTCTTGTTGAGGAGAGTGTCGATCTCGTCCGTGGACAGCCCGCCAACGCGCGCCAAATGAAAGATGACGGCCGGGTCCAGGTCACCGGACCGCGTACCCATCACCAGCCCCTCCAAAGGCGTCAGCCCCATGGAGGTGTCCACGCACCGCCCCTTCTCGACAGCCGACGCGGACGCGCCGTTGCCGAGGTGCAGCACGATCACGTTGACGTCCTCGGGTGCCCTGCCGAGGAGTTCGGCGGTGGCGCGGGAGACGTACGCGTGCGACGTGCCGTGGAAGCCGTAGCGGCGGACGCGGTACTCGTCCGCGGTCTTCACGTCGATCGCGTAACGCGCCGCCGCCTCCGGCATCGTCGTGTGGAACGCGGTGTCGAAGACCGCGACCTGGGGGAGGTCGGGCCGCAGCGCCTGGGCCGTCCGTATGCCCGTCAGGTTGGCCGGGTTGTGCAGTGGCGCGACGGGGATCAGGCGCTCGATCTCCGCGAGTACGGCGTCGTCGATGACCGTGGGCTCGGTGAAGGACTTCCCGCCGTGCACCACGCGGTGCCCGATCGCCGCCAGCTCGGGGGAGTCGAGGCCCAGCCCGTCCTTGGTGAGTTCCTCCGACACGGCCTTCAACGCGGCCTCGTGGTCGGGTATCGGCCCGGTCGACTCACGGGTCTCGCCGCCCGAGTGCAGGGGCGTGTGCTTGAGCCGGGAGGTCTCCTCGCCGATGCGCTCGACGAGCCCCACGGCCAGCCGGCTGCCGCCCCGCATGTCGAGCAGTTGGTACTTCACCGACGACGAGCCGGAGTTGAGGACGAGAACACGCGTGGAACTCACTGGGCGGTTGCCTTCTCGGTGAGGGACGGGGTGGGGGCCTGGGCCTGGATCGCCGTGATGGCGACGGTGTTGACGATGTCCTGGACGAGGGCGCCTCGGGACAGGTCGTTGACGGGTTTGCGCAGGCCCTGGAGGACCGGGCCCACCGCGATGGCGCCGGCGGAGCGCTGGACGGCCTTGTAGGTGTTGTTGCCGGTGTTGAGGTCCGGGAAGATCAGCACGCTGGCCTGGCCGGCGACCTCGGAGTCCGGCAGCTTGGTCGCGGCGACCGTCGGCTCCACGGCCGCGTCGTACTGGATCGGGCCCTCGATCCTCAGGTCGGGCCGCCGGGAGCGTACGAGCTCGGTCGCCTGGCGCACCTTGTCGACGTCGGCGCCCGAGCCGGACGTACCCGTCGAGTACGACAGCATCGCGATCCGCGGCTCCACCCCGAACTGCTCGGCCGTGGTGGCCGACTGGATGGCGATGTCGGCGAGCTGCTCGGCGTTCGGGTCGGGGTTGACCGCGCAGTCGCCGTACACCAGCACCTTGTCGGCCAGGCACATGAAGAAGACGGACGAGACGATCGACGCGTCCGGCTTCGTCTTGATGATCTCGAACGCCGGCCGGATCGTCGCGGCCGTGGAGTGCACCGAACCGGAGACCATGCCGTCGGCGAGACCCTCCTGGACCATGAGGGTGCCGAAGTAGTTGACGTCCGAGACGATGTCGTACGCCAGCTCCACGGTGACGCCCTTGTGGGCGCGCAGCAGGGCATAACTCTCGGCGAAGGTCTCCCGCAGCTCGGAGGTCCGCGGATCGACGATCTGCGAGCCGGCGAGGTCGATACCCAGGTCGGCGGCCTTCTTGTGGATCAGGTCGCCGGGCCCGAGCAGCGTCAGCTCGCACACGCCCCGGCGCAGCAGCACCTCGGCCGCGTGCAGCACACGCTCCTCGGTGCCCTCGGGCAGCACGACGCGCCGCTTGTCGGAACGGGCCCGCTCCAGCAGCTTGTGCTCGAACATCATCGGCGTGACCCGGTCACTGCTGGGCGCGGACACCCGCCCGGCCAGCTCGGTGGTGTCGACGTGCCGCTCGAACAGACCGAGCGCGGTCTCCGCCTTGCGGGGCGTGGCGGCGCTCAACTTGCCTTCCATCGCGAATAGTTGGGACGCGGTGTCGAAGGAGCCGTTCTTGACCGCGACCACCGGCGTGCCGGGCGCCAGCCGCGCGGCCAGGGTGAGGACCTCGTCGCTGGGCCGCTCGTTCAGCGTGAGCAGCACACCGGCTATCGGCGGGGTACCCGCGCTGTGGGCGGCCAGCGCGCCGACCACCAGGTCCGCGCGGTCGCCGGGGGTCACCACCAGACAGCCGGGGGTCAGGGCGTTGAGGAAGTTCGGCAGCATGGCGCCGCCGAACACGAAGTCCATCGCGTCGCGCGCGAGCCCGGAGTCGTCGCCCAGCAGTACCGTGCCGCCCAGCGCGTGGGTGATCTGCGCGACGGTCGGCGCGGAGAGCGCGGGCTCGTCGGGGACGACGTAGCACGGCACGTCCAGGCGGGACGTGAGCCCCACCTGGATCTCCAGACGGTCGGCCGGGGCCACCCGGTTGGTGACCATGGCCACCACGTCGCAGCCGAGCCCCTCGTACGCCCGGTGGGCGTTGCGCGTCTCGGCCAGCACGGACTCCGTGGTCTGCCCCCGCCCGCCGATCACCGGGATCACACTGGCGCCGAACTCGTTCGCGAGCCGCGCGTTCAGCGACAGCTCGTCCGGGAACTGGGTGTCGGCGAAGTCGGTGCCGAGGACGAGGACGACGTCGAAGCCGCGCGCGACCCGGTGGAAGCGGTCGACGAGGGTGGACACCAGCTCGTCGGTGCCCTGCTCGGCCTGCAGCGTGGACGCCTCGTGGTAGTCCATGCCGTACACGGTGGCCGGATCCTGCGCGAGGCGGTAGCGGGACCGCAGCAGTTCGAAGAGCCGGTCGGGAGCGTGGTGGACGAGGGGGCGGAACACCCCCACCCGGTCGACCTGGCGGGTCAGAAGCTCCATGACTCCCAGTTCCACCACCTGTCGGCCGTCTCCGCGGTCGATCCCGGTCACGTACACGCTGCGCGTCACGCGTCATTCTCCGTTCCGTCTTCAGGGGGCCTTCGGCGGTGCCTGGTCACGTCGTCTCGTGTCACGCGAAGATCACCCGGCCGTGGCGGGCAGAACCCTCTTGACAATACCCCTGCGCCTGGATAAGGCGCCCGGCAAGGTGGAGGTGCGGGACGACGGCCCGAACCAGCCGGAGGAGGCCGGGAGGGACGCCGTCCACGGTGCCCTGTCAGCCATGGAACAATCGGATGGACTCACAAGTACCACTACGCACCAGTACCACCACGCACCAGCAGAGAGCACGTACCCGGCACCGAGCAGGAGACACAGCACGATGCGTATCGGAGTTCTCACCGCAGGCGGCGACTGCCCGGGTCTGAACGCAGTGATCCGGTCGGTCGTGCACCGAGCGGTGGACCACTACGGCGACGAGGTCATCGGCTTCGAGGACGGTTACGCGGGTCTTCTCGACCGTCGCTACCGCTCCCTCGACCTCGAATCGGTCAGCGGCATCCTCGCCCGTGGCGGCACCATCCTCGGCTCCTCCCGTCTGGAGCGCGACCGTCTGCGCGAGGCCTGCGAGAACGCCTCGGACATGATCCACGAGTTCGGCATCGACGCCTTGATCCCGATTGGCGGCGAGGGCACGCTGACGGCGGCGCGGATGCTCAGCGACGCGGGCCTGCCGGTGGTCGGCGTCCCGAAGACGATCGACAACGACATCTCCTCCACGGACCGCACCTTCGGTTTCGACACGGCGGTCGGAGTGGCGACGGAGGCGATGGACCGGCTCAAGACCACGGCCGAGTCCCACCAGCGGGTGATGGTCGTCGAGGTCATGGGCCGGCACGCCGGCTGGATCGCCCTGGAGTCCGGCATGGCGGCCGGCGCCCACGGCATCTGCCTCCCCGAGCGTCCCTTCGACCCGGGCGACCTGGTGAAGATGGTCGAGGAGCGCTTCTCCCGCGGGAAGAAGTTCGCGGTCGTCTGCGTCGCCGAGGGCGCGCACCCCGCCGACGGCACCATGGACTACGGCAAGGGCGAGATCGACCAGTTCGGCCACGAGCGCTTCCAGGGCATCGGTACGGCCCTCGCGTACGAGCTGGAGCGGCGGCTCGGCAAGGAGGCCAAGCCGGTCATCCTCGGCCACGTCCAGCGCGGCGGCACGCCGACCGCGTACGACCGCGTCCTCGCGACCCGCTTCGGCTGGCACGCGGTGGAGGCCGCGCACCGGGGCGAGTTCGGCAGGATGACCGCGCTGCGCGGCACCGACATCGTGATGGTGCCGCTCGCGGAGGCCGTGACCGAGCTGAAGACGGTCCCGAAGGACCGGATGGACGAGGCGGAGTCTGTGTTCTAGACCCGCTGCCGGGGCCCGTGGTCCGGGGGGCCGACGGTCACCACGGGCCCGGCTGCCCGGTTCAGTACGGGCCGGTGGTCTC
Organism: Streptomyces spongiae; assembly: GCF_009377185.1. GTDB lineage: Bacteria > Actinomycetota > Actinomycetes > Streptomycetales > Streptomycetaceae > Streptomyces > Streptomyces spongiae. Next base: position 662 of record NZ_VJZC01000293.1, on the reverse strand, counting down.
CACCGTCGACCAGAAACGGTCGACGACGTGGTCCAGGAAGTCACGGCCGGCCTCGTGGGCCTCGGGCGCGGCCGTGCCGCCCGCCCAGGTGAGACCGGCCGTCCTCGTTCGCTGGTACGCGATGTGCAGTTGGCGGAGCACGTCCTGAAGGAGCCGCCGGTCCAGGGGCAGGAGCTTGGCCGCCGGGCGCACATGGCCCTGCCAGCGCGTCGTCACGGCGCTCCGCAGCAGCTCGGCCAGTTTCCCGTCCCTCCCCGAGACGGTGACGAAGTCCGGCAGTGAGAGATCGAGCAGTTCGGTGAGGGCGGCGGACTGGCGGTCGGTGCCGCGCCAACGCTCGGTCTCCTCCATGCGCAGGTACACGAGGAGTTCGAGGCCGACGGTACGGGCGACGTCCTCGGCGGCGAGACCCCGGGCGACGCGGTGCTCGCGCAACGTCCGGGGCCGGTCGGCGAGGTCGCTCACGGAGCACCACAACATGCCCGCGAGGGCGGTGAGTTCGGCGGAGGTGGGGGCGGCGGTGCCGCGTTCCCAGTCGATGACCATGTCCGGGGTGACGTGGGGGAGTCCGTACGAGGAGCGCATCCCGTACGCCACGTGCTCGGGCTCCATACCGAGCCCGGTACGGAACGTGCGGGCGGCCGGGGAGTTGAAGGGCGGGG
>NZ_VJZC01000292.1 GCF_009377185.1 Streptomyces spongiae | reverse complement strand
GGCCCCGGCCCCGGCCCTTGCTCAGGCCCCTGGGGCAGGGGCAGCACACCGCCACCGCGGTCGGCATGCCCTCGCTGTCCGGCGATGCCGCCGCTCATGTCACTGCCGATGCCGCCGTCGTTGTCGCTGGTGTTGTCGCTGGTGCCGGAGGTCCCGGCTGCTTCGCTGTGGTTCGTCATGCCGTGACCATCTCGCGGATCCCAGAATTCCGCTTTTGCCTGTGGATAAGTCCGACCATGGCCACGTCAGAGGTTGTCCACAGTCCGACCGGCTCGTTCGCGCAATGTCCGAGGCATCGGGTTGCATGGAGCCATGACCAACGACGACCTGCCCACCGCGGACGGCCCAGACCTCCGTGCCGCCGCCGACGCCGTACTGGCCCGCCTCGTCGGCGCCCCAACCGGTGCCGCCCGGCTGCGCGAGGACCAGTGGCGCGCCATCGAGGCCCTGGTCGCCGACAAGCGCAGAGCCCTGGTCGTGCAGCGCACCGGCTGGGGCAAGTCCGCCGTGTACTTCGTCGCGACGGCCCTGCTGCGGGAGCGGGGCGCGGGCCCGACCGTCATCGTCTCCCCGCTCCTCGCGCTCATGCGCAACCAGGTCGACGCGGCGGCCCGCGCCGGTATCCGCGCGAGGACGATCAACTCGTCCAACACGGAGGAGTGGGACACCATCCAGCACGAGGTGGCCGCGGGCGAGGTCGACGTCCTCCTGGTGAGCCCGGAGCGGCTCAACAACCCCGACTTCCGTGACCAGGTGCTGCCCAAGCTGGCCGCCGCGACCGGTCTGCTGGTGGTCGACGAGGCGCACTGCATCTCGGACTGGGGGCACGACTTCCGGCCGGACTACCGCCGACTGCGCACCATGCTCGCCGACCTCCCGCCCGGTGTCCCCGTGCTCGCCACCACCGCCACGGCGAACGCACGGGTGACAGCCGACGTCGCGGAGCAACTCGGCACCGGCGGCGGCAGCGACGCGCTGGTCCTGCGGGGGCCGCTCGACCGGGAGAGCCTGAGCCTCGGTGTGCTCCAACTGCCGGACGCCGCCCACCGGATGGCCTGGCTCGCCGAGCACCTCCACGAGCTCCCGGGCTCCGGCATCATCTACACGCTCACGGTGGCCGCCGCCGAGGAAGTCACGGTGTTCCTTCGTCAGTGCGGGCACCCGGTCGCGTCGTACACCGGCAAGACGGAGAACGCGGACCGCAAGCAGGCCGAGGAGGATCTGCTCGCCAACCGCGTCAAGGCGCTCGTCGCCACGTCGGCGCTGGGCATGGGCTTCGACAAACCCGATCTCGGTTTCGTGGTGCACCTCGGGTCCCCGTCGTCGCCCATCGCCTACTACCAGCAGGTGGGACGCGCGGGCCGTGGCGTCGAACACGCCGAGGTGCTGCTTCTGCCCGGCAAGGAGGACCAGGCGATCTGGGAGTACTTCGCCTCGATCGCGTTCCCTCCTCAGGAGCAGGTGCTCCGCACGCTGGACGTCCTCGCTCGCGCGGAAAGGCCACTCTCCCTGCCGGCCCTGGAACCCCAGGTCGAGCTGCGCCGGTCCCGGCTCGAGACGATGCTCAAGGTCCTCGACGTGGACGGTGCCGTACGACGCGTCCAGGGAGGCTGGATCTCCACGGGCGCTTCCTGGACGTACGACAGCGAACGCTACGCGTGGGTCGCCAAGCAGCGTGCCGCCGAGCAGCAGGCGATGCGTGACTACATCACCACGACGGGCTGCCGTATGGAGTTCCTGCGACTCCAGTTGGACGACGAGGGCGCCGCGCCGTGCGGGCGCTGTGACACGTGTGCGGAGCCAAGGTTCTCGGACTCCGTGTCGCCGGCCGCGCTGGCGTCGGCGCGCGGGGAACTGGAGCGCGCGGGCGTGGAGGTCGAGCCCCGCAAGATGTGGCCGACGGGTCTGCCCGCTGTGGGCGTCGATCTGAAGGGACGCATCCCGGCGGGCGAACAGTCCGCTCCGGGCCGAGCGTTGGGGCGGCTCTCGGACATCGGCTGGGGCAACCGGCTGCGGCCGGTGCTCACGCCTCAGGCCCCGGACGGACCCGTGCCGGACGATGTGGCGAAGGCGGTGGTGGGCGTGCTGTCCGACTGGGCGAAGGGGCCCGGTGGTTGGGCCTCCGGAGAGCCGGATGCCCTGCCGCGCCCCGCAGGCGTCGTCACCATGGCCTCACGCACCCGTCCTCAGCTCATTCAGTCCCTGGGTGCGCGGATCGCCGAGATCGGGCGGCTGCCGTTGCTGGGGTCCGTGGAGTACACCGGGGAGATCTCCCGGCTCTCCCGCAGCAACAGCGCGCAGCGGCTGAAGGCGCTCGACGGCGCGCTCGCGGTGCCGCCGGACCTCGCCGCCGCACTCAAGGAGGCGGGTGGCCCCGTGCTGCTCGTCGACGACGCGACCGAAACGGGCTGGACAATCGCGGTCGCCGCACGCATCCTTCGACGGGCCGGTGCGCAGGGGGTGATGCCGCTGGTTCTCGCCGTACAGGGCTGAGCCCCCCGGGGGAGCCGCGTTCCCTCCTCGGCCGACAGCGGTACTCGATCGGCCCGTTCCGCCGCCGTACGGGAGCGCTCACAGCCCTCGCCGGACCAGTACGTACGGGCCCTTCGCGTCACGTCGTACGTCCGCCGGGTGAGCGTGGGACGGGATCGTCATGCTCGACCCACAGGGCGGGGATATAAGCGACGGATCGCCAGAAAGGGGTCGGTGGCCCCAATTGCTCGTTGCCGCAACCAAGTTCGACAGGAAGAATTGAACTCCGCTCCCCGCACGGTTCTCCCCGTGGTCCGGTAGGGCTCTGCTGCGGCGTGCGCTCCCCAAGTCCGACCTCGCCCGCAGTGTGGGCGCGTAGCCGAAGGGAGGACCGTGACCTTCGGATTCGCACCGTCCTCGGCGGCGAACATGTCGACGTCTGCCGACCTGTCCGCCGCTTCCACCAACCCCCTGGCCCGCATGCTCGAACCCGCGGAGTGGGCCGCCGCCGGCATTCCGCTGCTGCGTAATCCCCGGGAGGTCGTCAGCGGACTGCACGCACGGCACCAGCCCCGGCCCGCCACCGCGGTCGTGGCCGTTCTCGACGCCGAAGAGCGGCTGCGGGCGAGCGCCTCGTTCACCCGGCGCTCGGCCCCGGCCGACGGCTGGATGTTCCGCAACGCGCTGCTCTCGCAACTGCGCCGCGTCATCCCGCACGATCTGCGGCGCCGCACTCCCGTTCGCACGGCCGTGCTGCTGTACTGCCGCGACGGGGACGCACGGTGGACGGAGGAGGACGGCGCGTGGATGTGGGGGCTGCGGGACGCGTGCACGCTGCATGGGCTGCGCTGCGGGGCGTACATCACGCTGACGCGTGACGGCTGGCAGGTTCTCGGCGAGGGCCGGGGAGGACGCCGCCCGCACGCGACCTCACCAGCGGAGCCCTTCGCCACGGCCGAAGCACCGCCGCCGCTGCCACGCACCGGAGGCGTCGCGTCGGAGGTGCTGCGCCGGGCAGCGGCCCGCTGAGCCCGGCCGCCCAGCAGGGCGTCGGCCCCGCGACGGCTCGTGTGAGCCCCGTGTGAAGCGCGGCAGGGCGCACCCGCAGAGGGGCAGCTGAAAGAAGGGCACAGGCCAGAGCGCCTACGGACTGGTGCGATCCACCCTGCGGGATGGCGCCGGACAGCGGCGCGACGGCCTCAACCCCCGCGCTCCATCGCCCCGTCAGCACAGAGGATCACTCCTCAGCACAGAGGATCGCTCCTCAGCGCAGAGGCTCACTCCCCGGACGCGCGGTGGACCGCGTGCCTCGAATGACCCTCCACTCACCCTCCGCGCGCCCACAACGGCGCCGGCGGGGGCTCCTCACCACCCCCACCACGGTGGCCTCCCGGGACACGCGCTCAAACAACCGCGTCTCCCGGATGCCCCCCGAACAGCCCTGGGCCGAACCGACGACCCAGCCCCCAGGCCCGAGCACAGGAGCCCCGGGCAACAGCCCGGAACCACTCAGCCTGTTCCCGGGCACACGAAACCGACCAGACTCTCGCAGGCGGGAGTCCGATCAGTCCCTCGCGGACGCGAGACCGCTCAGACCCCCGCGCCCAGCACCGAGTTGATGCGCTGCGGGTCACCGCAGACGATGAGCAGCGCACCGGCGCGGGCGAGCGCCAGCGGGAGCGCCTGTGCGGCAGACGTGTCGGGACCGCCGTTGACAGCGGCCACGACCACGGGACGGGCCTTGGCCCGCTCGGCGACGGCGGCGTCCGCGTAGAACACGTCGTCTCCCGCGTCGTGCTGGGCCCAGTAGGAGGTCTCGCCGAAGGACAGCTCATGGGCGGCCCACGGGTGCGGATCGCCAGTGGTGATCACCAGCACCTCCCCGGGGGCACGACCCGACTCCAGGAGCAGGTCGACGGCTTCCTCGGCGGCGTCCAGCGCGCCTTCCACCGAGGCCGGGATGAGCTGGATCTGTGGGTTGGCAGGGGTCGCGGCAGCGGCCGGAGCGGGTGGCCCCGACTTGGCCGCGGCAGCGTCGCGCGGTGCGCGTTGGGCCGGCATGGGCCTGATGGGCCCCGGACGGCCGGGACGCGCGGGAGCCGCGGGACGGGGACCGGGTACAGGACGTGGGGTCGGCGCGACGCGGCCGCTGGCCGGAGTGGCGCGCGGACCCTGGGCACTCTCGTGAATCTGAGGCTCCTCGGGAATGAGAGGCATGAGTTGATATTTATCAAACGCCGGTGCGGCTCGCGTCGGCGGGTGGCACATGAGTGCGAACGAAACCGTCAGAAATCGAAGCCGAGCTGGCCCTCGATTTCCGGAACGCTTCCATCCGCCCAGCTGCGGACCTTCTTGAGGTGCCGCCACTGGGGCAGCGCATCAAGATACGCCCACGACAGCCGGTGGTACGGGGTGGGGCCCCGCTCCTCCAGCGCGGCCTTGTGCACGGGTGATGGATACCCGGCGTTGGCCGCAAAACCGAAGTCTGCATGGTCGATACCCAGTTCGGCCATCATTTTGTCGCGCTGAACCTTGGCTATCACCGAGGCCGCCGCGACGGCCACGCACGACTGATCGCCCTTGATCACCGTACGCACCCGCCAGGGAGCACCCAGGTAGTCGTGCTTCCCGTCGAGGATGACCGCGTCGGGCCGGACCGGCAGGGCCTCCAGGGCCCGTACGGCGGCAAGACGCAGCGCGGCCGTCATGCCCAGGTCGTCGATCTCCTCCGGGGAGGAATGCCCGAGGGCGTACGACGTCACCCACGTCCGCAACACCTCGGCGAGCTCCGTGCGCCTCTTGATCGTGAGGAGCTTGGAGTCGGTGAGGCCCTCGGGAGGTCGGCGCAGACCTGTGACCGCCGCGCAGACGGTGACCGGGCCGGCCCAGGCACCGCGCCCCACCTCGTCGACACCGGCAATGATCTTTGCTCCGGTCGTGGCGCGAAGGGAGCGCTCGACGGTGTGAGTAGGAGGTTCGTACGGCATGGCGCTCTTAGCCTACGCCGCCCGGAACCCCCCGCGACACCCAGGTTTCCCCTGGCCGCCTCAGAGCCCGCGCAGGCGTGACTCCGCTTCCCTCCAGAGCGTGATCACGCGCCTGCGGGACGCAGCAGCGGAAGCATGAACTGGTCGATCATCTCTTCGATGTCACGCTCGCTCCATTCGCTCGCGCACACCTTGGAGCGGTACATCATCATGGCCGGAATGGCGTCGAAGACATAGCCGTTGACCGCGTCCGGACGCACCTCGCCTCGCTCGATTCCTCGGTTGACGACCTCGCGGAGCAGCTCGACGGTCGGCTCGACGACCCCCTCGATGATCACCCCATGGAAGCGCTCGACCTGAGCGGTGTCGCATTCGTGAATCACAGAACGCAGTGCGAACCCGGGGCGCGAAAACATCGCCTCGCGCGCCTGACGGCACAACTCCAGGAGATCCGCGCGCACACTGCCGAGGTCGGGCGCCTCGTCGAAACTCGGCAACCCGGCCTGGAGCGCGTCCGCGACGAGGTCCTCCTTGGACGGCCAGCGGCGGTAGACCGCGGCCTTGCCGGTCTGGGCACCCGCGGCGACGCCCTCCATGGTGAGGCCGTTCCAGCCGACCGTGCTGAGCTGTTCCAGCGCGGCGTCGAGGATCGCGCGCTCGAGCACGGCGCCGCGCCGGCGCAGGGAGGTCGTCTGAGCGGAGGCGGCCGTCCAGTGCGAAGTAGCCATCTGAGTATCTCCGTTGAGCAGGGCGGGGAAGGGGGCCCGGGCCCCCGAGGCACCCGGGAGGTCGAGCGGTCGGGTGGCGTCATCCGGCGGCGACTTCAGTGAACGCTTGCGTTCACTAAGGGGGACTCACTACCGTTGACGCGACAGTGAACGCCAGCGTTCACTAACGCATTTGTGGGGGACCCATTGTGACAACCTCTCCGTTGATTCAGGATCAGAAGCCGGGAGCCGCCCGCAGGGAGGGGCGTCCCGGCATCGCACTCACCGTCATCGCGGCCTGCCAACTCATGGTGGTACTCGACGCGACGATTGTGAACATCGCACTCCCGCACATTCAAGACGCGCTCAAGTTCAGCACGTTCGACCTGACGTGGGTCGTCAGCGCGTACACGCTGACCTTCGGCGGTCTGCTGCTCCTCGGCGGCCGGGCCGGTGACATCCTCGGCCGACGCCGGGTCTTCATGACCGGCATCCTGCTCTTCACGCTCGCCTCGCTGCTGGGCGGACTCGCCCAGGAGCCCTGGCAGCTGCTGGCGGCACGCGCTCTCCAGGGCGTCGGTGGCGCGATCGCGTCGCCCACCTCACTGGCGCTCATCACGACCACGTTCGCCGAAGGCCCGGAACGGAACCGGGCCTTCGGTGTCTTCGCCGCGGTCTCGGCCGGTGGCGGCGCGGTCGGTCTCCTCGCCGGCGGCATGCTGACGGAGTGGCTCGACTGGCGTTGGGTGCTGTTCGTCAACGTGCCGATCGGTGTCCTGATCGCCGTGCTCACGCCGATGTACATAGGCGAGTCCGAGCGGCATCCGGGGCGGTTCGACATCGCGGGCGCGCTCACGTCGACGGCCGGTATGGCGTCGCTGGTGTACGGCTTCATCCGCGCCTCGGAGGAGGGCTGGCGCGACAGCCTGACCGTCGGCTCCTTCGGTGCGGCGGTGGTCCTGCTGCTGGCCTTCGGGTTCATCGAGAGCCGGGCCAGAGAACCGATCACTCCGCTGAGGATGTTCACCGACCGCAACCGGTCGGGCACGTACGTGATCATGCTCAGCCTCGCCGCGGCCATGTTCGGCATGTTCTTCTTCATCGTCCTCTTCGTGCAGAACGTGCTGCAGTACTCGCCGATCGAGGCCGGCCTCGCCTTCCTGCCCGTGACGGTGGCGATCGCCGTGGGCGCCGGTCTGTCGCAGCGGTTCCTGCCCGTGCTCGGGCCCAAGCCGTTCATGGCGGTCGGCTCGACGCTCGTCGTGCTCGGGCTCGGCTGGCAGACCTTCATCAACCCCGACAGCTCGTACGTGGGCGGGGTGCTCGGCCCGATGCTGGTGTTCGCCTTCGGCATGGGCCTGAACTTCGTGACGCTGACCCTGACCGCGGTCTCCGGGGTCGCCCAGCACGAGGCGGGCGCGGCGTCCGGTCTGCTCAACGCCACGCAGCAGGTGGGCGGTTCCCTCGGTCTGTCCATCCTCACCACGGTCTTCGGCACGGCCAGCCGTGAGGAGGCGGAGAAGCAGATGCCGCACTTCCTGGCGGACGGCACGGCCGAACAGAAGGCCGAGTTCGCCAAGACGCACCAACTGCCCGCTCCCTGGGGCCACGAGGTGCTCGCCCAGGGCATATCGACGGCGTTCATCCCGGCCGTCGCGATGGCCGTGCTCGCTCTCGCCACCGCCGTACTGGTGATCAAGGTCCGCAAGAGCGACCTGGAGGCCCTGTCCGGCACGGCGGGACCCGCCGGGGGCTGACGGCAGAACCGCGGATGGCCGGACCACGCCGGCAGACCGGCGGCGAGGACGTCGGCCCGGCCATCCGCAGCACCATGACGTCGGAAGGCGCCCTCCTTCGCCCGTGCGCCGCGCACGGGCCTCCGGCGGTGCCCCTCAGACGGCTACCGACCACCGCACTCAGCGGTACATGACCTCGTCCCTGAATCGTGCGCACTCGGCCACGTCCGCCTCCTCCGAAACGGGACGCTCGTCGAGGATCCGTCGCGCATCGGCCTCGCCCCAACTCGTCGAGTACCAGGGTGCGTCCCGCTCGGCGAGTTCGGCCGCGACGTCCCGCAGCACGCAGGACCGCAGCGGCTCGGACAGCGCGTCGAGAGCCGGCACGGCGTCCGCGGACAGCCCGCGCGCGTAGTCGAGGTCGAACCGGCCCGTGTCCTCGTACCGCTGGACATTGCGCTCGGCGATCAGCGCGTCCGGCGACACGAGCCCGAACGCCAGCACCCCGGCCGCCGCGCTGGCGGCCACGGCGCGCGGCAGCCAGCGGGCTCCCCACACCCCTGCCGCCATGATGAGCACGATGACCAGGCCGAGCCACAGCTCCACGCCCAGCACCGAGATCCTCAGTCTCGTCAGTCCATACGCCTCCACGTACATGTCCATCCGCCGCACCGCGGATGCCACCACAACGAGGGTCAGCGCGCACAGAGTTCCCAGCACGGAGCGCACCAGCGTGCGATCACCCGATCGAGTGCGCGGCGCCCAGCGCAGGGCGAGGACGATGACGAGCAGGGTGAGGAGCGTCGCCAGGAGCAGCTGCCAGAAGCCCTGCCGCGCGTACTGTGCGTACGTCTGGCCGGTCTTCTCGAGTACGGCGTCGTACCCACCGAACAGGACGGCCAGCTGGATGGCGTTGAACACGGCGAACAGCACGTTGAGCACGATCAGCGGCAGAGCCCACTCGACGCGCCCCCGGGCACGGCCCTCGGGCACTTCGACCTGGTCCCAGTGAGCGGGTGCGGCGGCCGTGCGGGCCGCGGCCAGCGCCCCGACCAGACCGAGAGCGAAGAGCACCACACGCCAGGGGCCGTCGGCCACCGACGTGTCCGGCACCAGGGCACCGAGCAGGTCCGCGAAGGCCGCGTCCGCCCCCGCGAACAGCGCACCGAACACCAGCAACAGCACCGCGGCGACGACGAGCGCCCGCAGTACCGGGCCCAGCCGCTCGCGGACGCCGCCCGACAGGTTGCGCACCCCCTGCCAGGCCCAGGTGGGGCCGGTGACCAGCGCGTTGAACACGCCGATCGGACCGAGCAGGACGGCCGGCCAGCTGCGGCCACCGTGCAGCGCGAGGGAGCCCGCCGCGACCGCGGTGACGACGGCCAGGAACGACGGCCAGTCCGCGTCCCGCAGCGCGGGCACGATCAGCAGAGCGAGGCCGGCGGCTCCCCAGACGAGCGTCCACACACGCGGGCGACGGCCCGCCTTCCGCGCGGCGTAGTACGCGGCGAGCACGGCCGGAATCGCGACGATCAGCAGGTTGACGGCCACTCCGTCGCCGAGCAGCAGCATGCTGAGGACACCTGTGGCCAGGGCTGCCCACAGGGTCGCGGTGCGGACGGGCGCGGGTTCGTCGACCTGGAGGCCGGCCAGCCAGGAGCCCGGGCCGACCGCAGACGGCTCCGCGACGGGAGCCGCCTTGAGGGAGCTCGCCCGGGTTCTGGATATGTCCTCAGGTTCACCCGCGGATGAGGCGCGCCCCCCGGGCGCCTCGTCCCTCGGCTCGGACGCGGACGTGGTATCGGACACGGGACCCCCTCCCGACCGGCCCTCGTGAGCCCACCGTACGCAGCGCGCCGCTGCGGCAGAAGGCCCGTGACCGGTGTCTCGTCGGCGCGCGCCGTCATGATCGACAGGCGGCGTTGCGCAAGGGTATGTCGCGGCTCGACCAGCACAGCGGGGTGAAAGCCTTCTGTGGCATGCCTGTGACAGTCAGGGCGGTTGCGCCCCCTGGGGCCAGGGCAAGGACCGCCCGCGGCCCCCGCGACCGGCGGATGAGACCGCGACCGTCGCTAGGCCACCGGAGCCCAGTCCGGCAGCGCTTCCGTCTGCCGCAGCCACTCCTCGGGGGGTGTCCCCGCCTTACCGGAGGCGATCACTCCTCCGACGATGGCGCAGGTCGTGTCCACGTCGCCGCCCGCCTGGGCCGTCGTCCAGAACGCCTGCTCGTAGTCGCCGAGGGCCCGCGCGGCCGACCAGAGCGCGAACGGCACCGTGTCGTGTGCCGATGTGCGACGGCCGCAGCCGAGTACGGCGGCGACGGTGCTCGCGTCCGCGTAGTCGAGCATGTCGCGGGCGCGCCGCAGTCCCGCGTCGACGGCGCTCCTGGGGATGAGCGCGATGACGCCGTCGAGGAACGCCTCGGGCCTCGGCGGCCCGGCCGGGTCGGACGCGAGGGCGGCCGCCGCGGCGACGGCCATGGCACCGACGACGGCCTCGCGGTGCTGATGGGTGGGGTACGCCGAGATCTCCGCCTGGTGGGTCGCCTGCTCGGGGTCGTCCGCGTACCAGGCCCCCAGCGGGGCGATCCGCATCGCCGCGCCGTTGCCCCAGGAGCCCTGTCCGTTGAAGAGGGCCGAGGCCAGCTCCCGCCAGTCGCCGCCCTCCCTGATCAGCCGCAGCAGCCGGTTGACCGCCGGTCCGTAGCCGCGGTCGAAGTCGTGGTGCTCGGCGAAGGAGCGGGCCAGCTCGTCCTGGTCGATCCTTCGGTGGGCGGCGAGGATCGCCACCACGGAGCAGGCCATCTCCGTGTCGTCCGTCCACTGCCAGGGGCCGGCCGGTGTCTCGCGGCGCCCCAGCAGCGGATAGTTCGCGGGCACGAAGTACTGCGAGCCCAGCGCGTCCCCCACCGAGAGTCCGCGCAGGCTGCTCAGGGCGCGGCCCAGGCGCACGTCAGGAGAGGAGTCAGCGGTCATCGCCCTGCCACTCTAACCGGTGACTCCGTACGACTCGGGGTCACGCCAGCGTTCGAAGGGGCGGTCAAGGGTGTACTTGCCGTCGTCCCCGAGAACGAGCATCCGCATCTCCGCGTTCCCGGGATTGGACAGCGACTCGAACTCCGCGACCGACCAGTGGAACCAGCGCATGCAGAACAGCCGCATGGCCAGGCCGTGGGTCACCAGGAGCACGTTCGGAGGGTGGTCGGGGTCCTCGAAGCTGCGGAAGAGGCTCTCCAGGAAGCCCCCGACGCGGTCGTACACGTCGGCCCCGGACTCACCCTGGGCGAAGCGGTAGAAGAAGTGCCCGTACGCGTCCCGGTATGCCTTCTGGAGTTGTACGTCGTCGCGGTCCTGCCAGTTGCCCCAGTCCTGCTCGCGCAGCCGTGGCTCCTCCCGGACGCGCACCAGCTCGGGGTCGAGGTGGAAGGCCCGGAACGTCTCGTGGGTGCGGCGGTACGGGGAGACGTACACGCTGACGCGCTCCCTGCCGAACACCTCCCGGAGTCGCTTGCCGGTCTCCTCCGCCTGCCGCCAGCCGAGCTCGGTGAGCCCCAGGGCATGGTCGGGCTCGCGTTCGTACACGGTGTCGTCGGCGTTGCCCGTTGACTCGCCGTGCCGGACAAGGACGATGCGCCGTGGTCGTGCCATGCCAAAACCCTAGATCGGGTGACGGCTGATCGAGGACTCGTACGGGCTCCATACGGTGTAGGTCACACAGGTCCTGCACACCAAGGGTCGCATTTCGCCCCTTTAAGCGCCCTTTTGGTGTACTTGAATCCCCACCCGTACCGTCCGGACCTCACACCGTCCACGCGGACTCCAGCTCCACGATGTCACCCGCGAGCGCCGCGACATCGGCTTCGATCTGGGCGCGCAGGGCGAGCCGCTCCACGCGCTCGGCACGGTACTTTCCGTGCTCGGCGGTCGACAGCCACATGGAGAGGATCATGAACTCGTGGCCCGGTGCCTCGCCGAAGAGGCCCCGCACCATGCCGGGAGAGCCGGCCATCGCCGGGTTCCAGACCTTCTCCTGCATCAGCGCGAAGTGCTCGGCGCGCTCCTCGTGAACGCGACAGTGCGCCACCCGCACCAGATCGGCGTCCGTGAAGCGCGGCTCGAAGCCGGTCTTCACGTCGAAACGGTGATCGAAGAGCTTGACCTGCGGATCCTTGAAGGTGCCGGCCTGTGAGGCGGCGAGCCGGTCGTGGGAACGCGCCATGAAGGAGTCGTAGAAGGCACGGCTCTCCCAGAAGGAGAAGATGTGGGCCACGCCGGGCCGGGCACGACTGAAGCCGCCCCCCTGCCCACGGAAACCCGGCTCCCCCAGAAG
>NZ_VJZC01000291.1 GCF_009377185.1 Streptomyces spongiae | reverse complement strand
GTCAGGGCCCGAGGGGAGCTCGGGTCCGCCGTCGCTGCCTGGGGTGCGTTCGGTTCCGGTACCGCTGCCCGAGGGGAAGTCGGCCCAGTCGTCACGGCCTGCGGGGAAGTCGGCCCAGCTGTCACGGCCTGTGGGGAAGTCGGGTGGGCCGAAGGCGGGCTCGGGCAGGGATGCGCCCCGGTCCCGGGCGTTCGCCGTCGCGCGCAGGCGGTCCACCGCGCCGTCCATCGCGAACTGGGCCGCGCCGAGCCCCTCCACCACGTACCCGCGCCGGGCCTGCCCGCTCTCCTCGAAGACGGACAGCACGCGGTACGTCGCCGAGAAGCCGCCCTCCACCCCCTCGGCGGCCACGGCGCCCCGGGTCACCACACCGTGCCGGTCGAGGAGGGTGCGGGCGAGCGCGTGGGCGCGCACGGTGGGGTCCGGCTCATGGGCGGGGAGCAGAGACCAGCGGCCCGCGACCGTCGGGGGTCCGGTACGGGACTGGGGGCGCGCGGCCGCCGTCAGCGAGCCGTACCGGCCGCGCGGGACCGTGCGCTTGGCGCGATGGGCCGTGGAACCCGCGGTGCGGCCCGAGCCGAGGAGGGAGCGCATCGGGGTCAGCGTGTCGTTCGTGAGCCGGCCGGACCAGGCCAGGTCCCAGACGGCGTCGGCCAGTTGGGGGTCGATGGCGTCGGGGTGCGTCGTGGCGCGGACCTGGTCGGCGATCTGACGGAAGAACAGGCCGTAGCCCCCGGAGAGGGTGTCCAGGACCGACTGGTGGAGCGCCGTCAGCTCCAGGGGGTGCGGGGAGGGCAGGAGGAGCGGGGCCGCGTCCGCCGTGTAGAGGGAGACCCAGCCGTCCTTGCCGGGGAGGGCTCCCGCACCGGCCCACACGATCTCCCCGGCCGACGTGAGCTCGTCGAGCATCGACGGGGTGTAGCCCGCCACCCGGGACGGCAGGACCAGCTTCTCCAGGGCGGACGCGGGCACGGAGGCGCCCTGGAGCTGCTCGATGGCACGCACCAGTCCGTCGATGCCCCGCAGCCCGTGGCCGTTGCCCACGTGCTGCCACTGCGGCAGGAACTGGGCGAGCGCGGCGGGCGGCACCGGCTCCAGCTCGTGCCGCAGCGCGGCGAGGGAGCGGCGGCGCAGACGGCGCAGCACGGCCGCGTCGCACCACTCCTGGCCGATGCCCGCCGGATGGAACTCGCCCTGGACGATGCGGCCGGCCGCGGCGAGCCGCTGGAGCGCGCCCTCCGTGACGGCCACCCCGAGACCGAAGCGGGCCGCCGCCGTGGCCGACGTGAACGGGCCGTGGGTGCGCGCGTACCGGGCGAGGAGGTCGCCGAGCGGGTCCTTGACCGGCTCGGTGAATGCCTCCGGGACGCCGACCGGCAGCGCCGTGCCCAGCGCGTCGCGCAGGCGGCCCGCGTCCTCGATCGCGGCCCAGTGATCGGCGCCCGCGACACGGACCCGGATGACGCGGCGGGCCCCCGCCAGCTCCCCGGCCCACTGCGGCTCGGCGCCGCGCTCCGCCAACTCGGCGTCCGTGAGCGGGCCCAGCAGCCGCAGTACGTCCGCGACGCCCTCGGGGTCCTTGACGCGGCGGTCCTCCGTGAGCCACTGGAGCTCCCGCTCCAGCTCGGTCAGGACCTCGGCGTCCAGCAGCTCCCGCAGCTCCGCCTGGCCCAGCAGCTCGGCCAGCAGCCGCGAGTCCAGCGACAGGGCGGCGGCCCGGCGCTCGGCGAGCGGGGAGTCGCCCTCGTACAGGAACTGGGCGACGTACCCGAAGAGGAGGGAGCGGGCGAAGGGTGAGGGCTCGGGTGTGGTGACCTCGACGAGGCGCACCTTGCGGGACTCGAGGTCGCCCATCAGTTCGGCGAGGCCGGGGACGTCGAAGACGTCCTGGAGGCATTCGCGGACCCCCTCCAGGACGATCGGGAACGAGCCGAACTCGCTCGCCACCTCCAGCAGTTGGGCGGCCCGCTGGCGCTGCTGCCACAGCGGGGTGCGCTTGCCGGGGTTGCGGCGGGGCAGCAGCAGCGCGCGGGCGGCGCACTCGCGGAAACGGGACGCGAACAGGGCCGAGCCGCCCACCTGGTCAGTGACGATCTGGTCGACCTCGCCCTTGTCGAAGGCGACGTCCGCGGCGCCTAGGGGTGCCTGCTCGGCGTCGTACTCCGTGCCCGCTTTCCTGGGCTCCTGGTCCAGCAGGTCGAGGCCCATCAGGTCGGCGTCCGGCAGGCGCAGCACGATGCCGTCGTCGGCGTGCATCACCTGGGCGTCCATGCCGTACCGCTCGGACAGGCGCGCGCCCAGTGCGAGGGCCCAGGGGGCGTGGACCTGAGCGCCGAACGGGGAGTGCACGACGACCCGCCAGTCGCCCAGCTCGTCGCGGAAGCGCTCGACGACGATCGTGCGGTCGTCCGGGATGTGACCGCAGGCCTCGCGCTGCTCCGCGAGGTACGACAGGACGTTGTCCGCGGCCCAGGCGTCGAGGCCGGCGGCGAGCAGGCGCAGACGGGCGTCGTCCTGGGGCAGGGAGCCGACCTCGCGCAGGAACGCGCCCACCGCCCGGCCCAGTTCCAGCGGGCGGCCGAGTTGGTCGCCCTTCCAGAAGGGAAGCCGTCCGGGGACCCCGGGTGCCGGGGACACCAGGACGCGGTCGCGTGTGATGTCCTCGATGCGCCAGGAGCTGGTGCCCAGCGTGAAGACATCGCCGACGCGGGACTCGTACACCATCTCCTCGTCGAGCTCGCCGACCCGGCCGCCGCCCTTCTTCGGGTCGGCGCCCGCGAGGAACACCCCGAAGAGGCCGCGGTCCGGGATCGTGCCCCCGGAGGTGACGGCCAGGCGCTGCGCCCCCGGGCGGCCGGTGATCGTGCCGGCGACGCGGTCCCACACCACGCGCGGGCGCAACTCGGCGAAGGCGTCGGACGGATAGCGGCCCGCGAGCATGTCGAGCACGGCGGTGAACGCCGACTCCGGGAGCGAGGCGAAGGGGGCCGCGCGGCGGACCATGGCCAGCAGGTCGTCGACCTGCCAGGTGTCCAGCGCGGTCATCGCGACGAGCTGCTGCGCCAGCACGTCCAGCGGGTTGGCGGGGACTCTCAGGGACTCGATGGAGCCGGTGCGCATCCGCTCGGTGACCACCGCGGCCTGGACGAGGTCGCCCCGGTACTTCGGGAAGACCACGCCCCGGGAGACCGCGCCCACCTGGTGGCCGGCGCGGCCCACACGCTGCAGGCCCGAGGCAACGGAGGGCGGCGACTCCACCTGGACCACGAGGTCCACCGCCCCCATGTCGATGCCGAGCTCCAGGCTGGACGTGGCCACCACCGCCGGGAGGCGCCCCGCCTTGAGGTCCTCCTCGACCAGGGCGCGCTGCTCCTTGGAGACCGAGCCGTGGTGGGCGCGGGCGATCACCGAGGGAGCGCCCTGGGCCGCGCCCGAGCCGCCCATGAGCTCGGCGGGGGCGTGGTGTTCGTCGAGGGGTTCGCCTGTCGCGCGCTCGTACGCGATCTCGTTGAGCCGGTTGCAGAGGCGCTCCGCGAGACGGCGGGAGTTGGCGAACACGATCGTCGAGCGGTGGGCCTGGACGAGGTCGGTGATCCGCTCCTCGACGTGCGGCCAGATCGACGGGCGCTCGGCACCCTCGGAGCCGTCGGCGACCGGGGAGCCGCCCAGCTCGCCCAGGTCCTCGACCGGGACGACCACGGAGAGGTCGAACTCCTTGCCGGACTTCGGTTGGACGATCTCCACCTTGCGGCGGGGGGAGAGATAGCGGGCGACCTCGTCGACCGGCCGGACCGTCGCGGAGAGGCCGATGCGGCGGGCCGGCTTCGGCAGGAGCTCGTCCAGGCGCTCCAGGGAGAGTGCCAAATGCGCGCCGCGCTTGGTGCCCGCCACCGCGTGCACCTCGTCGAGGATCACTGTCTCGATGCCCGTCAGCGCCTCCCGCGTGGCCGACGTGAGCATCAGGAACAGTGATTCCGGCGTGGTGATGAGGATGTCCGGAGGGCGGGTGGACAGGGCGCGGCGCTCAGCGGCGGGGGTGTCGCCGGAGCGGATGCCCACCTTGACCTCGGGCTCCGGCAGGCCCAGACGGACGGCTTCGTGGCGGATGCCGGTCAGTGGGCTGCGGAGGTTGCGCTCCACGTCCACCGCGAGTGCCTTGAGCGGGGACACGTAGAGGACGCGGCAGCGCTTCTTCGGGTCGGCTGGGGGCGGGGTGGAGGCCAGCTGGTCGAGGGCGGCGAGGAAGGCGGCGAGGGTCTTGCCGGAGCCGGTGGGGGCGACGACCAGGACGTCCGAGCCCTCGGCGATCGCCCGCCAGGCCCCGGACTGGGCCGCGGTGGGCGCGGGGAAGGCCCCCGTGAACCAGCCGCGGGTCGCGGGGGAGAAGGCGTCGAGCGCGGAACGGACCATGTGCCCATGGTGCACCCCGGGACTGACAGTCGGGCTGACCTGGGCGTTCGTTGGGCAGCCGGGTGCGCTCGGGGTCTTACGGGAGCGCGGGGGCCCAACGGCAGAATGGGGGCATGGCACGTTCCGAACGGGCACGGCACTGGCGGTACGGCGAGTTGCCCGATGTCGATCTGCTGAGGGCCCGGTACGTCGAGAAGCGGTTCGTGCGCCACACCCACGAGCACTTCGTGATCGCCGCGATCGCCGACGGAGTCGAGGTCTTTCATCACGGTGGAGCCGATCAGTACGCGGGCCCCGGTGCGCTCGCGCTGGTCAATCCCGACACGCCCCACACGGGGCGTGCGGGCGGACCCGAGGGATGGCGGTACGGCGCGGTCTATCCGTCGCCGGACCTCGTGGCGGAGATCGCCGCCGAGACCACCGCGATCCGGGGAACGCCGGGCTTCAGCAGCCCGGTGCTCGACGATCCGTATGCCGCCGGGCTTGTGCACGAGGTGCTGCGGGCCGCGGACGAGGGGAACGCCCTTGCCGCGGACACCCTGCTGAGGGTCGTCGTGACCCGGTTGCTTCGTCTCAACGGCGGGCCGTTGCCCCAGCGTGCCGTGCGCACCGCGGGCGCTCGGGTGGCCGTACGCGCGCGTGCCGTGCTGGAGGAGCGGATGGTCGATCCCCCGACGCTGGAGCGGCTCGCCGGTGATCTGGGGACGAGCCCGTTCGCGCTGTTGCGGGCGTTCCGGGAGGTCTACGGGATGCCGCCGCACACGTGGTTGACCGATTCGAGGGTGCGGCGGGCGCGGACCCTGTTGGACGCGGGCGTCTCGCCCGCGGAGGCCGCCGTCGCCGTGGGCTTCACCGATCAGCCGCACCTCAACCGGCATTTCAGCCGGATCGTGGGGGTGCCGCCGGGGGCGTACCAGAGGGAGCGCAAGAACGTACAAGACCTGTGAGAGCGCGTTTTCCTATCGTCCGGGGCGTGGCAGAACAGACAGCATCCGCGGAGACAAGCGGTAACAGTGGAGAAAAGCCGGACGCGGCCGTCGTCAGGGACGCCCTCGGGGTCGGGGTCGCGGTCGGACTGTCCGGGTTCGCCTTCGGGGTGACCTCGGCCGGCAGCGGGCTCACACTCTTGCAGACCTGCGCGCTCAGCCTCCTGGTGTTCACCGGGGCGTCCCAGTTCGCGCTCGTGGGGGCGCTCGCGGCCGGGGGCAATCCGTTCACGGCGGCGGCGGGGGCCTTCTTCCTGGGCGTGCGCAACGCCTTCTACGGGCTGCGGCTTTCCCAGTTGCTGGCCCTCCCACGCGCGGTGCGGCCCTTCGCGGCCCAGTGGGTCATCGACGAGACCGCCGCGGTCGCCCTCGCCCAGCCCACGCGGCGCGCCGTTCGTGTCGGCTTCGCCGTCACCGGGCTGAGCCTCTACGCGCTGTGGAACCTCACGACGCTGCTCGGCGCGGTCGGTGCCGAGGCCATCGGGGACACCGAGGCCTGGGGGCTGGACGCAGCGGGGCCCGCCGTCTTCCTGGCGTTGCTCGCGCCGATGCTGCGGAGCGCCATCGATCGGGTCGTGGCGGGCCTCGCGGTGGTGCTGGGGCTCGGTCTGCTGCCCGTGCTGCCCGCCGGGGTGCCGGTGCTCGTGGCCGCGCTCGCCGCTCCGGTCGTCCTGTGGGCGCAGGGGCGTCGCGGGGCGGCGGCCGACGACGACGTACGGGGGACGGAACGTTGAACATCTGGATCGCGATCGGTGTGACGGCGGTCGGCTGCTACGCCGTCAAACTCATCGGACTCCTCGTCCCCGAGGGCGTACTCGAGCGGCCGTTCGTACGGCGCCTGTCGGCCTTGCTGCCCGTGGCACTGCTCGCGGCCCTCACGGCCCAGCAGACGTTCGCCGACGGGCGCGCCCTCGTACTGGACGCGAAGGCCGCGGGGCTCGCCGCGGCGGCGCTCGTGCTGATGACGCGCGCCCCGTTCCTGATCGTCGTGGGCGCCGCCGTGGTGGTGACGGCCGGAGTGCGGGCGATGGCGGGTTGAGGGAGGGATCGAGGGAGGGAACCGGCCCGCACGCGTGCGTGGGCGGGCCTGGAAGCCCTCCGGTGGTTCACAGTCGCCCGTAGGCGTCGAGCGTGCGCAAGGCCTCGATCGTGATGATCGGGCGGCTCTCCAGGGCGGTGGCGGCAGCCCCCTGGCGCGGGAGGTACCGCTCGCGCCTCGAGCCCTGGGGGAGGACCGGCCAGCCGCCGTCCTCCTGTTGGTCGCTCGCCAGGAAGTCCAGTGAGCGGGCCATCTCCTCGTCGGTGAACCACGCGCGCGCGAGGGAGCCCGGAGTGCGCGCGAAGTCGTGCGGGAAGCGGTGCTCGCCGGGCGCGTAGCCGGGCGACACCGGGTGCGTCTCCAGGCGTTCCGGGTCCAGCACGGCGAGGCGGTGCTCGCGGACCAGGCGGCCGAGGCGGTCGGCGGCCGCCTGCGCTCGCGAGCGGTCGGGCACGGAGTCCAGGAAGGCCACGGCCGCCTCGATCTCGTACGGATGCGACTTCTCCAGGGACTCGACCGCCAGCCAGCAGAAGTCGGTGGCCCGGAACAGCCACGCGTGCCACACCTCGTTGCGGTGCAGCAGGCCCACCACGGGGCCGGTGGTGAGGAGGTCGCCGGCCGGGTCGTCGACGACGGTGACGAAGGGGGCCGTCGGGCAGTCCCGCCGGCCGGGACGGATCGCCGGGAGAGCGCCGTCCGGGGTCGACACGGACGTCAGATAGCGGCACACGCGTTCCGCCCGCTGTCCGCCGCAGCGCCCGATCGAGTCCAGGAGGCGCAGCGCGTGCCCGGTGTGCAGCGGCCGGCTCACCGGTCCGCGCAAGTCGGGTTCGAGCGCGTGGCCGTACCCCTCGTCCTCGTTGCGGTAGGCGGCCAGCGCGGTCTCCACCGCGTCGGCGCTCCCGCCGAGGAAGTGGTACGCGAAGCGGCGTTGTTCCAGCACCCGCGCGGTGAGCCAGACGAACTGTTCGGCGCGGGCAAGCGGGCTGTGCGCCGTGGGCGTCGGGGGGAGTGGGGATGCTCCTGATTCGGCCATGCGTCAGACCGTAGGGCGGAAAGCGGTCTCGGCAAGCCGTCCCGGCTCGGCCCACCCCCTGGGGCGGGATACTGGAGTCATGCGGTTGACGGTCTTCTGGCAGCGGATGGCGGATCATTTCGGCGCGGGGTACGCCGACACGTTCGCGCGCGACCACGTGATGTCCGAACTCGGCGGACGGACCGTGCACGAGGCGCTCAACGCCGGCTGGGCGGCCAGGGACGTGTGGCGTGTGGTGTGCGTGACCATGGATGTTCCGGACGAACGGCGCTGAACCTGCCCGAAAGCACGGGGTCGAGTGCCTATCGCACGCACGAAGAATCAGGGGCGGGACCCGATTGTCGGCGGCGTGGGTGAGACTTGGTCCGTGGCTCCCACAGACGAGACCGCGCAGGTCGACCAGCACGCATCCCCGTTCGGCACCACGCCGCCCGGCCCGCCCCCGCCCGGTGACGACGCGGGGCGGGCGCGCATGCCCCGCTGGCTGCCGCGCGCGATGGTGCTCGCGCTCTCCCTCGTCGCCGTGTTCCAGCTGGGCAGCTGGGCGTTCCACCAGCTCATCGGGCTGCTGATCAACATTCTCATCGCGTTCTTCCTGGCGCTGGCCATCGAACCAGCGGTCAGCTGGATGGCATCGAAGGGCCTGCGCAGGGGGTTCGCCACCTTCCTCGTCTTCTTCGGCACGCTGATCGTGGCCGCCGGGTTCGTCACGCTGCTCGGCTCGATGCTCGCGGGCCAGATCATCAAGATGATCGAGGGCCTCCCCGAGTACCTCGACTCGGTCATCAGCTGGATCAACACGACGTTCCACACCGAGCTGAAGAGGGTGGACATACAAGAGGGCCTGCTCCGCTCCGACTGGCTGAAGCGGTACGTGCAGAACAGCGCCACCGGTGTCCTGGACGTCTCCGCGCAGGTCCTCGGCGGCCTCTTCCAGCTGCTGACGATCGCGCTGTTCTCGTTCTACTTCGCCGCCGACGGCCCACGACTTCGGCGCGCGCTGTGCTCCGTGCTGCCGCCCGCGAGGCAGGCCGAGGTGCTGCGCGCGTGGGAGATCGCGGTCGACAAGACCGGTGGCTACCTGTACTCGCGCGGCCTGATGGCGCTGATCTCCGGGATAGCCCACTACATCCTGCTGGAGTACCTCGGGGTGAACTACGCCCCCGTGCTCGCCGTCTGGGTCGGCCTGGTCTCGCAGTTCATCCCCACCATCGGCACCTACCTCGCGGGTGCCCTGCCGATGCTGATCGCCTTCACGGTCAACCCGTGGTACGCGCTGTGGGTGCTCGTCTTCGTCGTGATCTACCAGCAGTTCGAGAACTATGTGCTGCAGCCCAAGCTGACCGCCAAGACCGTGGACCTGCACCCGGCGGTCGCCTTCGGGTCGGTCATCGCGGGCACCGCGCTCCTCGGCGCCGTCGGCGCGCTGATCGCCATCCCGGCGGTCGCCACGCTGCAGGCATTCCTCGGGGCGTACGTGAAGCGGTACGACGTCACGGACGACCCCAGGGTCCACGGCCACCGCAAACGGCCGGGCAACATCCTCGCCCGCCTACGCCGACTGCTCGAGCCGAAGCGGGAGCAGGAACCGGGACCTGAGCCGCAGCCGGAGAGCGGCGCCTCCTGACGCGGATCCATACGGACCGACGGGTCGGCGCATGGCCGGTGAACGGTCGGCGTAGGGCCGGTGCACCCGTGTGACACATCCTTGGTGCTCGCGCGGGGAGCGCTTGACACCAAAATCGAACATCCGTTCTTATGGAGGTTCCGGCGGGACTCTCGGCGGGGATTTCGACAGGGTTTTCGCGGAGATGTGCCGGAGTTATCCACAGGCTGGACGGGCGTCGGGGCGCATTGTCAGTGGCAGGCGTTAGCGTCTTTGACGTGAAGCGATCGAATCAAGCAAACCGGGTGGAACCCATGGCAGGAACCGACCGCGAGAAGGCGCTCGACGCCGCGCTCGCACAGATTGAACGGCAATTCGGCAAGGGCGCGGTCATGCGCATGGGCGACCGCACGAACGAGCCCATCGAGGTCATCTCGACCGGGTCGACCGCCCTCGACGTGGCCCTCGGTGTGGGCGGCCTGCCCCGCGGCCGTGTCGTGGAGATCTACGGCCCGGAGTCCTCCGGTAAGACGACCCTGACCCTGCACGCGGTGGCGAACGCACAGAAGGCCGGCGGCCAGGTCGCCTTCGTGGACGCGGAGCACGCTCTCGACCCCGAGTACGCGAAGAAGCTCGGCGTCGACATCGACAACCTGATCCTGTCCCAGCCGGACAACGGCGAGCAGGCGCTGGAGATCGTGGACATGCTGGTCCGCTCCGGCGCGCTCGACCTCATCGTCATCGACTCCGTCGCCGCGCTCGTCCCGCGCGCGGAGATCGAGGGCGAGATGGGCGACTCGCACGTGGGTCTGCAGGCCCGTCTGATGAGCCAGGCCCTGCGGAAGATCACCAGCGCGCTCAACCAGTCCAAGACCACAGCGATCTTCATCAACCAGCTCCGCGAGAAGATCGGTGTCATGTTCGGCTCCCCGGAGACCACGACCGGTGGCCGGGCGCTCAAGTTCTACGCCTCGGTGCGCATCGACATCCGTCGCATCGAGACCCTGAAGGACGGCACGGACGCGGTCGGTAACCGCACCCGCTGCAAGGTCGTCAAGAACAAGGTCGCACCGCCCTTCAAGCAGGCCGAGTTCGACATCCTCTACGGCCAGGGCATCAGCCGCGAGGGCGGTCTGATCGACATGGGCGTGGAGCACGGCTTCGTCCGCAAGGCCGGCGCCTGGTACACGTACGAGGGCGACCAGCTCGGCCAGGGCAAGGAGAACGCGCGCAACTTCCTGAAGGACAACCCCGACCTCGCCAACGAGATCGAGAAGAAGATCAAGGAGAAGCTGGGCGTCGGTGTCCGGCCGGAGGAGCCCGCCGCCGAGCCGGGCGCGGACGCGGCGATCCCTGCCACGGCCGCGGACGAGGCGGCGAAGACGGCACCCGCCGCAGCGGCCAAGACCCCCAAGTCCAAGGCCACGACCGCCAAGAGCTGACCGTACC
The DNA here is from genome assembly GCF_009377185.1 of Streptomyces spongiae. Lineage (GTDB taxonomy): Bacteria > Actinomycetota > Actinomycetes > Streptomycetales > Streptomycetaceae > Streptomyces > Streptomyces spongiae. The sequence goes on along the minus strand of NZ_VJZC01000291.1, from coordinate 1,713 downwards.
GTGCCTGATTCACAAGCGTCGCGAACGGACTGGACGGAGTACAGCCACCCGCTCCCCCCTGAGGACGAGGGGCTCAGGGGTGACGGAGGCGTCACCGAAGCCGGGCCGTACGACGGGCAGCGCGGCAGGCGTGGCCGTGGGCGCCGCGGGCGTGGCACCGGTGAGTCGTCCGGTGGCCCACAGGACGGAGGCTCCCCTTTCTCGTCGAGGGCCGAGAAGAGGGAGCCCCCAGGGGACCCGGCTGAGCAGGCGCGGGCGATCTGTCTGCGCCTGCTCACCGGGACCCCGCGCACGCGGAAGCAACTCGCGGACGCGTTGCGCAAACGGGAGATCCCCGAGGACGTGGCGGACGAGGTGCTGTCACGGTTCGAGGAGGTCGGTCTGATCAACGACAGCGCGTTCGCGGACGCCTGGGTGGAGTCACGGCACCACGGCCGGGGGCTGGCCCGGCGGGCCCTCGCCCGGGAGCTGCGGACCAAGGGGGTGGACTCGGCGCTCATCGACGAGGCCGTCGCCCAGCTCGACTCCGAGCAGGAGGAGGCCACGGCGCGCGAGCTCGTCGACCGCAAGCTGCGCTCGACGCGTGGCCTCGACCGCGACAAACGCCTACGGCGCCTGGCCGGCATGCTCGCCCGCAAGGGTTACCCGGAAGGCCTGGCGCTCCGGGTGGTCCGCCAGGCACTGGAGGAAGAAGGCGAGGACACGGAGGGGTTGGGGGACGAAGGGTTCTGAGCGGTGGCTCGGGAAGAAAGAGGGAGCCCACGGTGGGGCTCCCTCGTGACATCGGCTTTGGAGGCTCAGGCCCTCAGGCCCTCAGGCCGTCACCGGCAACCCGGCCGCCCTCCAGGCCTGGAAGCCGCCCGTCAGGTCGGTTGCCCGGTGCAGCCCCAGTTGCCGTAGGGACGCGGCGGCGAGGCTGGAGGCGTAGCCCTCGTTGCAGATGACCACGACGTGGAGGTCGTGGCTCGTGGCTTCGGTGGCGCGGTGGCTGCCCTGCGGGTCGAGCCGCCACTCCAGTTCGTTGCGTTCGACGACCAGGGCGCCGGGGATGAGGCCGTCGCGGTCGCGCAGGGCGGCGTAGCGGATGTCGACCAGGAGGGCCTCGCCGGCCTGGGCGGCGTCGTGTGCGTCCTTCGGTTCGACCCGGTCGAGCCCCTCGCGGACGCGCTCCAGCAACTCGTCGATACCGACAGGAGCGCTCACTGCCAGTCCTCCGGGCGCTCGACCTGCTCCAGGCGCAGTACCGGGCCCGTACGGCTGTAGCGGCGGATCCGGGGCAGGGGCGGGTAGTAGGCGTGGACGGAGACCGCGTGGTGCTCGGTGGACTCGTTGAGCACCTCGTGCACATGGTGGCGGCCGAACGACCTGCCCTTGCCGGTCGGCAACTGCCGTACGCGGTCCACGTCTTCGGCGAGTTCCAGGGTCTTCCAGCCGTCGGTGGGCAGCCGGGCGGTGAGCGAGTTCTCCGTCAGCTCACCGGAGGCGGTGAGGAAGGCACCCACGGAGTCGGCGTGGTCGTGCCAGCCCGTCCCGGTGCCGGGCGGCCAGCCGATCAGCCAGGCCTCGCTTCCTCCGGGGCCCTCGAGACGGATCCAGGTGCGGCCTTCGGGGTCGAGGGGGAGAGAGGCGATCAGCTCGGAGTCGGCGGCCGTGCGGCGCACGAAGTCGAGCAGTTCCGCCTGGGTCGGGGCGGAGGCGGCGGCAACGGGGCTG
>NZ_VJZC01000029.1 GCF_009377185.1 Streptomyces spongiae | reverse complement strand
GGGGAGGGGTGACGTCCCGGCCCCGCCCGCGAGGGGCGGCCCCACCCGTCATCACGGGCGGGGCGGCGCGGGTCGGACGGGTCAGGACGCGGCGCTGTACGCCGGGTCCTTCATCAGGAAGGTGGCCAGCGGCTTGGTGTTGTCGACCGCGAGCGCGGTGAAGGTGACACCGAGCTTGATGGAGGCGGTACGGGTCAGCGACAGCTCCTCGGTCTCGGTGACCTGGCCGCGCGAGATGACGAAGCGGTACGTGATGTCCTTGCCGTCGCTGAACTCGATGCCCATCGCCTTCTCGTTGAACTTCGGGTCGGCGGTCAGCTCGTACTTGTACAGACCGGAGTTGGCCGCGGTCTCCGCGACGGCGTCACCGCCCATGAAGAACGGCAGGGTGTCCTCGTTCAGCTGGAGCAGCTGGAACTTCACCGTCAGGTCGCGGTCCGAGTAGATGAACCGGGCCGGGGAGACGGACTGCCAGGTCTCGACCGGGTCGAGCTTGTCCTTCTTCGCCAGCTTGACGCCGTCCTGCGAGGTGTAGCCGAGGTCCTTCCAGGCGGCCCCCCACGCGGTGGTGACGTCGGCCGGCGCGGTCGTACCGACCGGGGCGACCAGGATGCGGCCGGTCCCGGCGACGCGGATCTCGTTGGCGTTGTTGCCTGCCATGCGGAACTCCTTGTGAGTGGTGGTGAGGTGGTGGTGACATGACGAAGGCCCCGCCGGGCGACGGGGCCGGATCTGGAGAGAGCTACCTACGTACGGTGCGGGGATCGCGCCCCATAGGGGCGCGGGGAACTGCGCGACCAGCCACAGCGGACCCGCAGTGACCCAACCGCGTTCCCAGCGGAGCGCCTACGCGCTTACGAAGGGCGGATATGCACCCGCACCGTGGAGTAGTAACGATTGGCCGCCGACCGGTTCCAGTCGGGCAGCCACCGCGGGCCGTCGGCCTCGATGACGTCGGAGACCTGCGCGGTGCCGTAGACGGTGCCGCGCAGCGCGAGAAGCGCGGAGCGGACGGTCAGGGCCAGGGTGTGGGCCGCGGTCTTGGTGGGCCCGTAGACCTCCAGGTCCACGAGCGGCTGGTCCAGGTGCTGGTCGTCGACCCAGGCCCCGCCGGCGCGGGAGACCAGGACGACCTGCTGGGTGCCGTCGAAACCGCCGGGTGGAACGTTGTCCACGGTCGCGGCGGAGAGTTCGGCGCGGTCGGCCAGGAAGTCGACGACGAGTCGCTCGACATCCGGGAAGGTGACCGTCGGATCGGCCACGGTGAGACCTCCCTTCTCGTATCGGAGAGATGCGGGATACGCGAAACGGCGGTGCTGTTCCCCGCTGTGGGCACAGCTCCGCCGCTGCATCCATTGTGACACGTTGCGAGCGCGCGCGCAACTTCTTCTTTCCGTGATGCGGGTTCGGGTGTGGGTGCGGGTGCGGATGCGGATACGAGGCCCGAAACGCACGATGCCCCGTCACACCATCCGGTGTGACGGGGCACAGGGGGATTGGCGGGTCAGCCACGTCGGCCGCGCCCACGCGTGGCCCGCTCCGCGGCGAACACGTCCTGAAGCCGGTAGAGATGGGTCCGGCCCTGACTCCCGGCGGCCTGGAGGCGGCCCAGCTGAACCCATTTGCGTACGGTCGCGGGGGTCACCCCCGCCTCGGTGGCGGCTGCCGCGCCGGTCACCAGGGTGGGGGTCGAACCGGTCGGCCCGGGAAGGGAGTTCGGCATCAGGCGGCACCCGCCCCGCCGAGCCCGCCGTCCCTTTCGTCGGCCGTGTCGGCCAGTGCCGCGATCTCCTCCATGTCGGCTCCCGTCTCCGCCGCGAGCCGGGCCCAGCCGGTCTCCGTCCAGGTGTGCCGGTGGGCGGGGTCCGCCGCGCAGGGGCACTCCTCGTCCGTGCAGCGGCAGCCTGGGTTGATGCACAGGGCCGTGCGCCGGGCGGGCATGACCCGCAGGGAGACCGAGTCGCACCACGGGCAGCGGCCGCCGAGGCGTACCAGGGTCTCCGGGTCGCCGAGCGTTCGGCCGCAGCGGCGGGCCATCCGGCGGCACTCGTCGAGGACGTGCCGCGCGAGGACGGGGTCTTCCGTGAGGTCGGAGAGCAGTGCGGCGATCCGGACCAGGCGCCGCGGCACGTCCGCCCGTGAGGGCCGGCCGAGCCCGAGTTTCTCGTGCACCGCCTCCTCCAGTTCGACGATCCCGTCGGTGATGTCCCGGATGGCGTCGGAGACATGGAGGCGGACAGGGGCCGAGCTCGGGCCCAGCGGGGCGATGCCCAGTTGCTCCCCGCGCAGCGCCTCGGCACGCTCCGCGCGGTCCCGCTCGGCGAGGGCCCGGAGTGCGGCCTGGCCCAGAGGAGGGCGGGAGTGGGTGCCGCCGCCCGGGCGCCCCGGTGCCAACTCCCGGAGTAACTCGGGGAACTGGAGTCGCAGGATGTCGATCCAGCGGGCGGCGCGGGCGGTGTGCTGGGCGGCCAGGTCCGGTGTCATGGCGGACACCCTCCGATCCATGAGGTGGGCGGAAGCGGCAACGGATTGTTGCGAGCTCGCACACAGGGTACATGTTGCGAGCGAGGTCGCAACGGAGTTCGATGGCTGCGTCGCACCTCCCTTTTTGGCCCTGTTTTTGGGCCCTGGTTGACGGAAGACCCTCGCCGAACCTTTACTCGTGCGTGCGCGCAACCGCTCAGTACGTGTGCGCGCGAACGTTACGATGGGGGTGAGCGAGGGGAGCATTCACCGATGAAGAGTGATGCCGAGCAGGTCGAGGAGTTCGCCGCCTGGATCGAGGCGGTGATGCGCCGGCGAGGCTACGACATCGACAGCCCGCGCGGCGGTGGCAGGACCAAGCTGGCCGAGGACGCCGGTGTGCACCGGGCGGCCGTCACCCGGCTGCTTCAGCGGCAGAGCATGCCCGACCTGGAGACCATGCGCGGCCTGTCCCGTGCGCTCGGCATTCCGGTCCGGGACGTGCTCATCCGCTCCGGCAGGCTGACCGAGGCGGATCTGCCGCAGGCCTCGGCGCCTCCCGGGGCGGGCGCGACGGCGGGCGAGCCGCGGCTGTCCGCCGAGCAGGCCGCGGTGGCCCTCGGTATCCCGGAGCACCTGCGGGCGGCCTTCGTGCAGATCACCGAGCAACTCAGGCTCGGCTCGGTGGCGCCGGCCCCTCAGGGAGGGCAGGACGGGCAGGCCGGCCCCTGAGTCCGTAGGCATCCTGAGCTCCTTACGTGAATGAACGCCCCCGTCGGTCGGACGGGGGCGTTCGTCGTGCCGCTCACGCACGCGCCGCCCCCTCCGACCCGTAGCCGGTTGCGCACAGCGTGCGCAGTGCGTACAGTGTTCGCATCGGCGCACGGCGTACGAAACGGGGAGGGGTTCGATGATGGAGCAGCTGGACCACACGACGCGCGGACTTCGTCGGCCTCGCACGACGCCCGGACCGTTCGCCGCCTTCCTCCGCTTCGTGCTCTGCGGCGGTGGCGTCGGCCTCCTGTCCAGCGGGGCCGTCGTGGTGCTGGCCGCGGTGATGCCCTGGGTGGCGGCGAACGCGGTCGTGACCGTCGTGTCCACCGTGATCGCCACCGAGCTGCACGCGCGGTTCACCTTCGGGAGCGGACACCGGGCCGGCCGTCGCGAGCACCTGCGGTCCGCCGGGTCGGCGGCGGCCGCGTACCTGGTGACCTGCGCCGCGATGGCCGTACTGCACCTGGTGCAGGAGACCCCCGGTGCGCTGGTCGAGCAGGCCGTGTATCTCTCCGCGTGCGGGCTGGCCGGGATCGGGCGGTTCGTCGTACTGCGGCTGTTCGTCTTCCGGCAGGGCCGGGCGGCGGTCCCCACGGTCCCCGCCGCCGAGCTCGGCACCTGGCAGGTGGCCGGAGCGCGGACGCTGTGCGAGGCGGCGTGAGCGGAGTCACTCCCACCTGCGTCTGAACCCCGCCCGACCGGGCAGACACCGGCCTACCCTCGACACAACCCCCGCGCGGACCTGTCCTCACCGACGGGTCCGCGCGCTCGTGAGAGCAACGTTCCTTTCCGGTCACTCGGTGCCACGTACAGGAAACGAGCCCTCCCTACCTTCGGGAGTCATCACCCCTCACCACTTCTTAGTACGACCCTGAGCACCGGAGAGCCGTGGAGGCGCCATGACAGCCCCGAGCACATCCCCCGCCCCCAGCAGGGGAGGCCGCTGGATCGAGCACTGGGATCCCGAGAACGAGACCTTCTGGAACGAGACCGGCGAGAAGGTCGCCCGGCGCAACCTGTGGTTCTCCGTGCTGTCCGAGCACATCGGGTTCTCGATCTGGACCGTGTGGTCCGTGATGGTGCTCTTCATGGGCCCGGAGTACGGGCTCACCCCCGCCGACAAGTTCTTCCTCGTGTCGATGGCCACCCTGGTCGGCGCCATCGCACGCGTCCCCTACACCTTCGCGGTCGCCCTCTTCGGCGGGCGGAACTGGACGATCGTCTCCGCGAGCCTGCTGCTCATCCCGACCGTCGCGGCGTTCATCGTGATGGAGCCGGGGACCTCGTACACCACGTTCATGGTGTGCGCCATGCTCGCCGGTATCGGCGGCGGCAACTTCGCCTCCAGCATGACCAACATCAACGCCTTCTTCCCGCTGCGGAAGAAGGGCTGGGCCCTCGGCCTCAACGCGGGCGGCGGCAACATCGGCGTGCCGGTCGTGCAGCTCGTCGGCCTCGCGGTGATCGGTGCCAGCGGTGGTCCGCGCGTGCTGCTCGGGATCTACATCCCCCTCATCGTCCTCGCCGCCGTGCTCGCCGCGGTCAAGATGGACAACATCGCGCACATGAAGAACGACACCGGTGCCGCCAAGGACTCCGTCAGGGAGGCCCACACCTGGATCATGTCCTTCCTCTACATCGGCACCTTCGGCTCGTTCATCGGCTACAGCTTCGCCTTCGGCCTGGTCCTGCAGACCCAGTTCGGGCGGACCCCGCTGCAGGCGGCGTACGTCACCTTCATCGGCCCGCTGCTCGGCTCGCTGATCCGGCCCGTGGGCGGCGCGCTCGCCGACCGCTACGGCGGCGCGAAGATCACCCTGTGGAACTACGTCGCCATGGCCGCGGCCACCGGTGTCATCGTCATCGCCTCCATGCAGAAGTCGCTGCCGCTGTTCACCACCGCGTTCATCGCGCTCTTCGTGCTCAGCGGACTCGGCAACGGCTCGACCTTCAAGATGATCCCGGGCATCTTCCAGGCCAAGGCCCTCGCCAAGGGGCTGGAGGGTGAGGAGGCCGCCGCGTACGGGCGCCGCCTGTCCGGTGCGTCCATGGGCATCATCGGAGCGGTGGGCGCGCTCGGTGGCCTCGGCATCAACCTCGCCTTCCGCCAGTCCTTCCTCACCGTCGGCTCCGGCACCGGTGCCTTCGTCTCCTTCCTCGCCTTCTACGCCCTCTGCTTCGTCGTCACCTGGGCCGTATACCTTCGCCGGCCGGCGGGCGCCAAGGCCGAGGCCACCGCCACGACGGAGGCGAAGCCGCAGCTCAGCTACGCCGAGGTGTGACAATGCCGACGCCCCGGGGAGAGCCGCCCCGGGGCGCGTGCCGGACGAGGTGTGCCGGACGGCGCGTTCGCATCCGTTGTTTTCACATGAGGCGGTATCGGTAACACCGCTGACATAAACCCGAACCGAGTCTGTCACGCGCCGTTGACAGGCTCGTTCGGCACGTAACCGTTGCCGCACTTGCGGCAACGACTCGACCGCGGGACGAGACATGTACGACGAACAGCAGCGACCACCAGACCACGGGCCCCTCGCCGGGTTCACCGTGGGCGTGACGGCCGCGCGACGGGCCGACGAGCTCGGAGCGCTGCTCCAGCGACGCGGCGCGTCCGTCCTCCATGCGCCCGCTCTGCGTATCGTGCCGCTCGCCGACGACAGCGAGCTGCTCGCCGCGACGAAGGAGCTGCTCGACCAGGCCCCGGACATCGTGGTGGCGACCACCGCCATCGGCTTCCGCGGCTGGATCGAGGCCGCCGACGGATGGGGGATCGGCGAGGAGCTGCTGGCCCGGCTGCGCGAGGTGGAACTTCTCGCGCGCGGGCCGAAGGTGAAGGGCGCGGTCCGGGCCGCCGGGCTGACCGAGCACTGGTCACCGTCCTCGGAGTCCATGGCCGAGGTGCTCGACCGGCTGCTGGAGGAAGGCGTCGACGGCCGCCGCGTCGCCATTCAGCTGCATGGCGAGCCGCTGCCCGGGTTCGTGGAGTCGTTGCGGGCCGGGGGAGCGGAGGTGGTGGGCGTGCCCGTCTACCGCTGGATGCCGCCGGAGGATCTGAGCCCGCTGGACCGTCTGCTGGATGCGACGGTGAGCCGTGGGCTCGATGCCCTGACCTTCACCAGTGCCCCCGCGGCGGCGTCGCTGCTGTCGCGGGCGGAGGACCGGGGGCTGCTGCCCGAGCTGCTCGCCGCGCTGAACCACGATGTGGTGCCCGCGTGTGTGGGGCCGGTCACCGCGCTGCCGTTGCAGGCGCGGGGCGTCGACACGGTTCAGCCCGAGCGGTTCCGGCTCGGACCGCTGGTCCAGCTGCTCTGCCAGGAACTGCCCGGCCGCGCCCGTACGTTGCCCATCGCCGGGCACCGGGTGGAGATCCGGGGACACGCGGTGATGGTGGACGGGGTCCTGCGTCCCGTGCCGCCCGCCGGGATGTCCCTGCTGAGGGCGCTGTGCCGGCGGCCGGGCTGGGTGGTCGCCCGCGCGGAACTGCTGCGCGCGCTGCCCGGGGCCGGGCGGGACGAGCACGCCGTGGAGACGGCCATGGCACGGCTGCGTACGGCGCTGGGTACGCCGAAGCTGATCCAGACCGTGGTCAAGCGGGGGTACCGGTTGGCCCTGGACCCGGCTGCGGACTCCAAGTACGCCGACGTCTGAGCCTCCGGCGGCGGGTTCGTCGTTGGTTGCGCCCGTCTGTGGCTGCGGGTCCGTTGCGGCTGGTCGCGCAGTTCCCCGCGCCCCTGAGGGGCGCGCTTCCCCGCCGGTCGTCGAGTGTCTGCCCCGCCGTTGTGGCTTGGGCGCCTGCGGTTGGTTCGTGGGTCGGGGGCGCCCCGGGAGGTCTCCGTCCTCGGTCCGGCGGTGCGGTGGGTACATGAAGGGCTCGGTGGCTGACGCCGGCCACTGCGGGCGGACACCTCCCGGCACACCCCCTCACGTGCGTACGCGCCTGCGGGTGCGTTGTGATGCCGGTGCGGGGGGGGGCAACGGTGCGTTGTGATGCCGGGCGCGGGCACGGCTCTTAGGGGCGCGGGGAACTGCGCGACCAGCCACGACGAACCCGCAGCCGCCCACAAAACCTCCTGGCACCCCCTTGCGCGCGTACGCGGCTGCCGGTGCGTTGTGATGCCGGGCGCGGGCACGGCTTCTAGGGGCGCGGGGAACTGCGCGACCAGCCACGACGAACCCGCAGCCGCCCACAAACAGAACCCCGCAGACGAGACGAACCCGCCCAACCGCCGGAGGCGAATGTGCGGACAGGTGCCGCAGGGGGTACGAACTCATCGAACGGCGTTCGTATTCACCCGCACCCCAAGGCGGTGACAGGCACATGGCATTGGGTACGGCCACAGCCTCGTACGAGCCGCGTTTCGACTGTGGACGGCTCTGCCTGGATCTCCTCGCGACCACGCATCCCGAGGAACAGCTCAACTCGGTGGAACGACTGCGGGCGTGGATCACGGGAGCGGGATGCGTGCCACCAGGCACCCACCTGACGGGCGCCGACATGTCCTGGCTCGCACACTTCAGCGAACTCCGGGGTTGTATCGGCCAGTTGGTGCGGCGCGAGCCGGGCCGTGCGGGCTTCGACTCCCGCTCCTTCGAGGCCGCCCTCGCCCGCCTCAACGAGTTCGCGCGGGCGGCGACCCCCGCCCCAAGGGTCGTACGGACGGCGGACGGCGCGCTGGTCAGGACACTCGACGGCACCCCGGGCCGCGCGGCCCTGCTGGCCGTCGTCGCCCGGGACGCCATCGAGTTGCTCACCGATCCGGCCGCGTGCGCGAGCCTGCGGCAGTGCGCGGGGGACAACTGCCCCATCGTGTACGTCGACACGTCCCGTGGACGCCGACGCCGATGGTGCTCCAGCGAAACGTGCGGCAACCGTGAACGAGTGGCCCGACACCGGAGGCGGGCGGCGGCGCTGGCCCGCGCGTAGGGCCATCTCCCGGCGGCGCCGCCGCGACGACGGTTTGCCCCGGCTTGTCCGTGACTGCCAACGCTTCTCACGGGTTATCAACTTCTTTGTGACTCGTGTCAGTTGAGCCGCATTCCCGAACGCACCGAGAGTCAAACGTGGCGAGTTTCACAGCATGGGATTCATCTCTTCACAATTCCTTCCATCTCGTGCCGCAGTTGGGACGGAATTGGGCCCCTTGTCCCCCTGCTGCCCCCCAACTCACACCCCGATCAGGAAAGTTGTGGCCGCACTTTGAACACAGTCCTGGTTACCTACGTAACTCGAGATGAGCGACCGACTGGGGGAACCCCCGGACACCGGAGGTAACCGTGCGCAAGGATCCCGCTGTGGCCGATGAACGCCCGCACAGGGCACGACATCGCGCGTCACAGCCCTCAGAGCCCGACGAGGAGCTGATGCGCGCGCTCTACCGCGAACACGCGGGACCTTTGCTCGCATATGTGCTGCGTCTGGTCGCGGGCGACCGGCAGCGCGCTGAGGACGTCGTGCAAGAGACGCTCATCCGTGCCTGGAAGAATGCCGGTCAGCTCAATCGAGCAACCGGTTCGGTACGCCCCTGGCTGGTGACGGTCGCACGCCGCATCGTCATCGACGGCCACCGCAGTCGGCAAGCCCGGCCGCAGGAGGTCGACCCGTCGCCGCTGGAGGTCATACCCGCGGAGGACGAGATCGACAAGGCGTTGTGGCTGATGACACTCTCGGATGCGCTGGACGACCTGACCCCTGCCCACCGGGAGGTCCTGGTCGAGACGTACTTCAAGGGGCGTACGGTCAATGAGGCGGCCGAGACGCTCGGCATCCCCAGTGGAACGGTGCGCTCACGGGTGTTCTACGCCCTGCGGTCGATGAAACTGGCTCTGGAGGAGCGCGGGGTGACGGCATGATGAATACGTACGGGGGTTACGGAACCGGGGGCTCCGGTCCAGTAGGGGGAGCCCAACAGGGCGGAGGCGGCCCCGGAGACATTCACGAGACCGTGGGCGCGTACGCCCTCGGGATACTGGACGACGCCGAGGCGACCCAGTTCGAGGCGCATCTCGCCACGTGCGAGTGGTGCGGCCAGCAGCTCGACGAGCTGGCAGGCATGGAACCGATGCTGGCCGCGCTCGCGGACCTGCCCGGTGCGCAGGGGACCCCTGCCATCGGGGAGTCGCTGGCGGTCAAACCGAGTCAGCAGATGTCGGACCGGCTCGTCGGCGAGGTCGTCCAGCGGCGTGCCGCGAAGAAGAGGCGCAGCTTCTACATGCTGGCGGCCGGCGTCGCACTGATCGTCGGCGGTCCCACCGCCGTGTTCGCGACGACGGGCGGCGACGAGTCGGGGCAGCAGAACCAGCCCCTCGCGGCCAGCCCCGCCAAGGACGCGTTCACGCACATGACCGACAAGGTCAAGGCGACGGACAAGTCCACGGGCGTCACCGCCACGGTCGCCACGGAGGCCAAGGCATGGGGCACCCACGCGGTCATCGAGCTGTCGAACGTCAAGGGGCCCGAGAAGTGCTCCCTGATCGCCGTCGGCAAGAACGGCGAGCGGGAGACGGCGACCACCTGGGCGGTCCCGAACCGGGGCTACGGCATCAAGAACTCCAAGGACCCGGAGGCCAAGGAGCCGCTGTACACCCACGGCGGCGTGGCCATGGAGCCGAACGAGATCGACCACTTCGAGGTCATGACCTTCGACGGCAAGAAGCTCGCAGAGATCGACATGTAGGGCATGCGGGACAAGTGGGACTCCGAAGGGTCCGGTCGCAGACCTCGTAGGGGTCCTGCGGCGGACCTGTGAACACACCCCGGGCGGACGCATAGCCTCCCGGGGTCCCCTTCGCGTACGGTTGACGGCTGCCCAGCACGTCAGAAGGGGGCCCGGTGGCCGCTCAGGTTCAACAGGAGATCGCGCTCGGCTCGGTTCACGACTCCGTCCGTGAACGCGAGATCAGCGTCGAACAGGAACACCTGGACCGGGTGTACCGGCGCCTCGAGGAGAAGATCCACGAGGCGGAGTTCCTGATGAACGACGCCGCCCAGCGCGGACACGTCGGCACGCCCGGCGCACTCGCCGAGCGGGACGCCCAGGTCTTCCGGGCCGGTGTCCACCTGAACCGGCTGAACAACGAGTACGAGGACTTCCTCTTCGGCCGGATCGACCTGCTCCGCGGCAAGGACGGCAAGAAGGGGCCGGACGGCGCCTACACGGCCGTGGAACCCGCCGAGGGCGCCGTGCGCGAGGACGGTACGGCCGACATCGCCGAAACCCTGCACATCGGGCGCATCGGAGTACTGGACGAGGAGTACGCGCCACTCGTCATCGACTGGCGTGCGCCCGCCGCGGCCCCGTTCTACCGCTCCACACCCGTCGACCCCGGACGCGTCGTACGGCGTCGCGTGATCCGTTCCAAGGGGCGCAGGGTGCTCGGCGTCGAGGACGACCTGATGCGGCCCGAGCTGAAGGCCGCCCTGGACGGGCACGAGCTCGCCGTGATCGGCGACGGCGCCCTGATGGCCGCGCTGGGGCAGGCGCGCAGCCACACCATGCGGGACATCGTCTCCTCCATCCAGGCCGAGCAGGACCTGGTGATCCGCGCTCCCGCCGCCTCGGTGACGTACGTGGAGGGCGGCCCGGGCACCGGGAAGACCGCCGTCGCGCTGCACCGGGCCGCGTACCTGCTGTACCAGGACCGGCGCCGGTACGCGGGAGGCATCCTGATCGTCTCGCCGACCCCACTGCTCGTCGCCTACACGGAGGGCGTGCTGCCCTCGCTCGGCGAGGAGGGACAGGTCGCCATCCGGGCGATCGGATCCCTGGTCGACGGCGCCGCGGCCACGCTGTACGACGCGCCGTCCGCGGCCCGCGCCAAGGGCTCGCACCGCATGCTCAAGGTGCTGCGCAAGGCGGCCCGGGGCGCGCTGGAACTGAACGATCCGCCGGGCCGGCTGCGGGTCGTCGCCTTCGGGCGGCGGCTCGAACTGGAGGCCGACGAACTGGAGCGCATCCGGCACTCCGCGCTCAGCGGGACCGCCCCCGTCAACCTGTTGCGCCCGCGCGCCCGTCGGCTGCTCCTGGACGCCCTATGGGCGCGGTCCGGAGCGGCGACCCGCCACACCGACCCCGAGCTGGCCGCCGAGCTGCGGTCGTCGTTCGACGAGGACATCACCGGCGAGGACGACTTCATCGAGTTCCTCGACGCCTGGTGGCCCGAGCTGACCCCGCGCGGGGTGCTGGCCGCCATGGCCGACGAGCGCCGCCTCGGGCGCTGGGCCCGGCGGATCCTCACCCCCGGCGAGGTGCGCCGTGTCGCACGCTCGCTGAAGCGGGACGGGCTGTCGGTGCACGACGTGGCGATGCTGGACGAACTACAGGCCGTCCTCGGTCTGCCCGCCCGCCCCAAGAAGAAGCGCGAGCTCGACCCCCTCGACCAGCTCACCGGCCTCGAGGAACTCATGCCCGTACGCGAGGAGTCGCAGCGCGAGCGCGCCGAGCGCCTGGCACAGGAGCGGACCGAGTACGCGCACGTCATCGTCGACGAGGCCCAGGACCTGACGCCCATGCAGTGGCGGATGGTGGGCAGACGGGGGCGCCACGCCACCTGGACGGTCGTCGGCGACCCGGCCCAGTCGTCCTGGTCCGACCCGGACGAGGCGGCTCAGGCGCGCGACGAGGCCCTGGGCACCCGCCCGCGCCGCCGCTTCACCCTCACCGTGAACTACCGCAACCCCGCCGAGATCGCCGAGCTCGCGTCCAAGGTGCTCGCGCTGGCGATGCCCGGCTCCGAGTCTCCGTCAGCCGTCCGGTCGACGGGTGTCGAGCCGCGCTTCACCGTGGTGGGGGAGTCACTCGCCCGTACGGTCCGCGAGGAGGCCGCGCGGCTGCTCGACCGTGTCGACGGCACGGTGGGCGTCGTCGTCGCCATGAACCGGCGCGAGGAGGCGGCCCGCTGGCTCGCCGGCCTCGGCGACCGGGTCGTGGCGCTCGGCAGCCTGGAGGCCAAGGGCCTGGAGTACGACGCCACGGTCGTCGTCTCGCCCGCCGAGATCGCCGACGAGTCCCCGGCCGGGCTGCGTGTGCTGTACGTGGCGCTGACCCGGGCGACGCAGCAGCTCACCGTGGTCTCGGGCGAGCGGGACGAGCCGGACGCGCACGGGGTGCCGGATCTGCTCCGGGACTGAGCCGGAGGGCCGTGTGAGGGCCCGTGTCAGGGCCCTTTGGATGAACTCCCGAGACGGGAATGGCCTTACGGGATCTGTTTGTTAGCCTGGGTGTGGCACCGGCCCGATCCAAGCCCCCGGGCCCAACCTTCGTCGCTTCGAGCGACCACTTGCCGCGAGGCGAGCATGGCGGGTCGGTGTCACTGAGCGTGCGAGAGGCCCGCATCACCTGGTGATGCGGGCCTCTTTCGTATGGCTTGAACCGGCTTGAACCGGCTTGATCTCGCTTGACGTTGCTTGATCAACGAACAAAACGTTCGCAATCCGTAGGCGGCTACCACGTACTCCGGAGTAGGTGCGACGATCGGACGGCACTATCGCTCCAACGGCACTACACAGCTCCAGCTGAAAGCAGAGGAAGTCGGTCATGGCAACGGCGCCCAGCGTCTCCTACTCGATGACGGTCCGGCTGGAGGTGCCCGCGAGCGGAACCGCGGTCTCCCAGCTCACCACGGCCGTGGAGTCCTCCGGAGGCTCGGTGACCGGCCTCGACGTGACCGCGTCCGGGCACGAGAAGCTCCGGATAGACGTCACCATCGCGGCGACCTCCACCGCGCACGCCGACGAGATCGTGGAGGAACTCCGCGGCATCGAGGGCGTGACGCTCGGCAAGGTCTCCGACCGTACGTTCCTCATGCACCTCGGCGGCAAGATCGAGATGGCGTCGAAGCACCCCATCCGCAACCGTGACGACCTGTCCATGGTCTACACGCCGGGTGTGGCCCGCGTCTGCATGGCGATCGCCGAGAACCCCGAGGACGCGCGCCGCCTCACCATCAAGCGCAACTCCGTTGCGGTCGTGACGGACGGCTCCGCCGTGCTGGGCCTGGGGAACATCGGCCCGAAGGCCGCGCTGCCCGTCATGGAGGGCAAGGCGGCCCTCTTCAAGCGGTTCGCCGGCATCGACGCCTGGCCGATCTGCCTGGACACCCAGGACACCGACGCGATCGTCGAGATCGTCAAGGCGATCGCCCCCGGCTTCGCCGGCATCAACCTCGAGGACATCTCCGCCCCGCGCTGCTTCGAGATCGAGGCCCGTCTCCGCGAGGCCCTCGACATCCCCGTCTTCCACGACGACCAGCACGGTACCGCGATCGTCGTGCTCGCCGCCCTGACGAACGCACTGCGCGTGGCGGGCAAGGCGATGGGCGACATCCGCGTCGTCATGTCGGGCGCCGGCGCCGCCGGTACGGCCATCCTCAAACTGCTCCTCGCGGCCGGTGTGAAGAACGCCGTCGTGGCCGACATCCAGGGCGTCGTGCACTGCGACCGCGAGGACCTGGCGGACCACGCTCCGGACTCGCCGCTGCGCTGGATCGCCGACAACACCAACCCCGAGGGCCTCACCGGCACGCTCAAGGAGGCCGTGCGCGGCGCCGACGTCTTCATCGGCGTCTCCGCCCCGAACGTGCTCGACGGCGACGACGTGGCCGCCATGGCCGAGGGCGCCATCGTGTTCGCGCTCGCGAACCCCGACCCCGAGGTCGACCCGGCGGTCGCCCGGCAGACGGCGGCGGTCGTGGCCACGGGCCGCTCCGACTTCCCGAACCAGATCAACAACGTGCTGGTCTTCCCGGGCGTCTTCCGCGGCCTGCTGGACGCCCAGTCCCGCACCGTCAACACCGAGATGATGCTGGCCGCCGCGACGGCCCTCGCGGACGTCGTGACCGAGGACGAGCTCAACCCGAACTACATCATCCCGAGCGTCTTCAACGACAAGGTCGCCGGCGCGGTGGCCGGAGCGGTCCGGGACGCGGCGCGGGCGGCGGGCGCGACGGTCTGAGCCTCGGTCGGCGGGTGCGGGGGTCTGTGCTCCGGTCGTGGTGCCGCTGTCCCCGGTGGGCGTGGTCCCCGGTGGGCGGCGGCCCAGGTGGGGCGTCGGCCCCGGCGGCTGTCGCTCATGCGGGCGTTGGCCCCCGGCAGGTGTCGCTCATGCCGGTGTCGGCCGGCCTCTCGCTCTGGCCCGAACCCGCGGCAGCTGTGACGGTGGCCACGGACGCCATGGACAACGGCGCGTCGCGGGGCCCGGGCCCCCGGTCGCCCTTTAGGGTGTCGGCCAGGCTCAGGCCTGCCACGACCTGCGGGTCGCCGCCGGTGGTGAACAGCGCGTCACCATGCCGTTGCGGTGGCGCTTCCGTGTGACTCCCAAGGGTGTTCGTGTGACTCCCAGGGGTGCCGGATTGGCTTTCCCGCCGCAGGTGGAGGCAGGATGCGTCACTGGGCGCGAGGGTCTGACGAAGGACCCGGGTATGGGGACCCACCGAGGACCCTGGCAGCATCGGCTTCGCTGTGCCCAACATGCGGCTCCGCCGCGTGGCACGCCTCAACGGCAAGAAAACACGGGAGTAACAACATGAACCGCAGTGAGCTGGTGGCCGCGCTGGCCGACCGCGCCGAGGTGACCCGCAAGGACGCCGACGCCGTGCTGGCCGCGTTCGCCGAGACCGTCGGCGAGATCGTCGCCAAGGGCGACGAGAAGGTCACCATCCCTGGCTTCCTGACCTTCGAGCGCACCCACCGTGCCGCTCGCACCGCGCGCAACCCGCAGACCGGCGACCCCATCCAGATCCCGGCCGGCTACAGCGTGAAGGTCTCCGCGGGCTCCAAGCTCAAGGAAGCCGCCAAGGGCAACTGACCCAGCCGTCCGTACGCCACGGGACGGCGTACGTGGCCCAGTAACGCCAGTGGGGCGGCCTCCCAGCCGGGAGGCCGCCCCATCGGCGTACGCGAGGCGCGAGGCGGAGTGCTCAGCTCGCCGCGCGGGCGCCCTAGCCGAGCGCCTTGCCCGGCAGCTCCACCTTCGCGCCCAGTTCCACGAGCTTCTCCATGAAGTTCTCGTAGCCGCGGTTGATCAGGTCGATGCCGTGGACGCGGGACGTGCCCTGCGCCGCGAGGGCCGCGATCAGGTACGAGAAGCCGCCGCGGAGGTCGGGGATGACCAGGTCGGCGCCCTGGAGCTTCGTCGGGCCGGAGACGACCGCGGAGTGCAGGAAGTTGCGCTGGCCGAAGCGGCAGGAGGAGCCGCCGAGGCACTCGCGGTAGAGCTGGATGTGGGCGCCCATCTGGTTCAGGGCCGAGGTGAAGCCGAGCCGCGACTCGTAGACCGTCTCGTGGATGATCGACAGGCCCGTGGCCTGGGTGAGGGCCACCACCAGCGGCTGCTGCCAGTCGGTCTGGAAGCCGGGGTGGACGTCCGTCTCCAAGGCGATGGACTTCAGCTGCCCGCCCGGGTGCCAGAAGCGGATGCCCTCGTCGTCGATCTCGAAGGCGCCGCCGACCTTCCGGTAGGTGTTCAGGAAGGTCATCATCGAGCGCTGCTGGGCACCGCGCACGTAGATGTTGCCCTCGGTCGCCAGCGCCGCAGACGCCCAGGAGGCCGCCTCCAGACGGTCCGGGAGGGCCGCGTGGGTGTAGCCGCCGAGTTTGTCGACGCCCGTGATGCGGATGGTGCGGTCGGTGTCCATCGCGATGATGGAGCCCATCTTCTGCAGCACGCAGATGAGGTCCTCGATCTCCGGCTCTATGGCCGCGTTCGAGAGCTCCGTCACACCCTCCGCGAGGACCGCGGTCAGCAGCACCTGCTCGGTGGCGCCGACGGACGGGTACGGCAGCCGGATCTTGGTACCGCGCAACCGCCGCGGCGCCTCCAGGTACTGCCCGTCCTCCCGCTTCTCGATCTTCGCGCCGAACTGCCGCAGCACCTCGAAGTGGAAGTCGATGGGACGGCCACCGATGTCGCAACCACCGAGACCCGGGATGAAGGCATGCCCCAGCCGGTGCAGCAGCGGGCCGCAGAACAGGATCGGGATGCGCGACGAACCCGCGTGGGCATCGATGTCGGCGACGTTCGCGCTCTCCACGTGCGACGGGTCCATCACCAGTTCGCCCGGCTCCTCACCCGGACGGACCGTCACCCCGTGCAACTGGAGCAGCCCGCGGACGACACGGACGTCGCGGATGTCTGGAACGTTGCGCAGCCGGCTCGGCGCGCTGCCGAGCAGCGCGGCGACCATGGCCTTCGGTACGAGGTTCTTCGCACCGCGGACACGGATCTCACCCTCCAGCGGGGTTCCGCCGTGGACAAGCAGGACATCGTCGTTGACGGTCATGAATCTCGCGTTCCGTGGAGTCGGGCAGTTGTGTCGGCAGACGCCCGGCAGACCTGTGGTGCGGGAGCCGAAGCGGCATGAGCCGATGAGCAAGCGTAATGGCCGCCTACCCCCCTTCAGTAAGCCCAAGGGCCTCCAAGAGACGTCATAGGTTTGCCACAACACGAACCGTTTCTCCGCGGGCACAACGGGTCACCGGTGAAGTCTCCGCAAACCGTGTGCGCGGGCGGCGCATCCGTGCGCCCTGAGCTGCATGCCTGTGGGTACGGGCATTGGCTCCCCGCGCACGGGCAAGATGCGGGATCATGTCTGGCATGACCGAGGTGTCCTCGCTCACAGGGCGGCTGCTCGTGGCCACACCCGCCCTGGCGGACCCGAACTTCGACCGCGCGGTGGTGCTCCTCCTCGACCACGACGAGGAGGGCTCGCTCGGTGTGGTCCTCAACCGGCCGACCCCGGTGGACGTCGGCGACATCCTGGAGGGCTGGGCGGAACTCGCCGGCGATCCCGGCGTCGTCTTCCAGGGTGGCCCGGTCTCGCTCGACTCGGCGCTCGGCGTCGCGGTGATCCCCGGCGGGGCGTCCACCGAGCGCGCCCCCCTGGGCTGGCGGCGCGTGCACGGAGCGATCGGGCTGGTCGACCTGGAGGCCCCGCCGGAGCTGCTCGCCTCGGCGGTCGGCTCCCTGCGGATCTTCGCCGGGTACGCGGGCTGGGGGCCGGGTCAACTGGAGGACGAGCTCACCGAAGGGGCCTGGTACGTCGTCGAGTCGGAGCCCGGAGACGTCTCCTCTCCCTCCCCGGAGAGACTCTGGCGGTCCGTCCTGCGCCGCCAGCGCAACGAACTGGCGATGGTGGCCACCTACCCGGACGACCCGTCGCTCAACTGATGTCGGTGCTCTTCAGTACCCTTGCAGCCATGAGCACTCTTGAGCCCGAGCGCGGTACTGGTACGGGGACACTCGTCGAGCCGACGCCGCAGACGTCGCACGGCAGCGGTGACCACGAGCGCTTCGCGCACTACGTCCAGAAGGACAAGATCATGGCGAGCGCCCTCGACGGCACGCCCGTCGTGGCCCTCTGCGGCAAGGTGTGGGTGCCCGGTCGCGACCCGAAGAAGTACCCCGTGTGCCCCATGTGCAAGGAGATCTACGAATCCATGGGCGCCGGTGACGAGGGCGGCGACGACAAGTAGCGTCCGCGCCGCCGCGGGTGCGTCCCTGTGGGCGGCGGCGGACGGGACACTCGTCCCATGAGCACGGCCGCGGTGCCTTGATGCGGGTGCCGCGGTTTCGTCGTACCTGAGGGTGGGACGACGACGGGTCGCCCGCGGGCGTCTCCGACGGGGCCTGTCCGCGCGGCGGAGCTCCCAGGGCTTTTCTCGCCCCCGCCGCCCTCACGTCGGCTCTGAGCGGCCGGTTTCCGACCCACACCGAGTGATCCAAGTGCCCTTGGCCATACGGTAGTTGATCGCATCGTCTCTGCCCGCACGCCGTGGCGGCGAGTCACGCGTGCCCGCCACGTCCGCACCACGTCCGCCCCGCACTCCGTTGCACGGAATGCTTCCACTGGTCACAGAGTGGTTGAGACCTCTTGTGGGCATGTTCATGTACTCCCTAACCTCCGGTGTGTTGTGCAGAGCGAAACCGTCATTGCGCATGTTGCAACGCCCCCCCGGAGGAAAGCTCCATGAAGCTCGCTGTCAGAACGGGCCGCAGCGCCCGTACGTCTCGTACGGCCCGAATAGCCGCCCCCGTCGCGGCACTTGTCATCGCAGGGCTCACCGCCACCTCCTGCGCCCCCCAGACCTCCGACAACTCCTCCTCCGGCAAGGACGAGAAGTCCGGCACCCTGCGCGTCTGGCTGTTCCAGGAGGTCAGCAACAAGCCGAAGGAGCAGGTCGTCAACAAGACGATCGACGCCTTCAAGAAGGCCCATGACGGCGTCAAGGTCACCGTCGAGTACATCCCGGTCGAGACCCGCGCACAGAAGATCAAGGCCGCGTTCAACGACCCGAAGAGCGCCCCGGACCTCATGGAGTTCGGCAACACGGACACCGCGGGCTACGTGAAGGACGGTGGACTCCTCGACATCACCAAGGAGTTCACAGACTGGAACGAGGCCAAGGACTCCGACCCGACGGCCAGGCAGTCCGTGACGGTCGACGGCCGGGTCTACGGCGCGCCCTTCTTCGTCGGTGTCCGCGCCCTCTACTACCGCACGGACGTCTTCAAGGAACTGGGCCTCGAACCCCCCAAGTCGCAGGCGGAGCTGGTCGACGCGGCTCACACGATCCGCGCGGCCAAGCCCGACCTGTACGGTCTCGCGGTCGGCGGCGCCTACACGTTCGGCGCGATGCCGTTCGTCTGGGCCCACGGCGGTGAGATCGCCGTGGGCAAGGGCGGGTCGTACGCCTCCAGCATCGACAGCGCGGCGTCCCAGAAGGGCATCAAGGCGTACACCTCGCTCTTCGGCGACGACAACTGCCCGGCCGCCAAGTGCGCGGGCTTCGGCGGCAACGACACGGTCACCGCGTTCGCCTCCGGCAAGGCGGGCATGGCCATCGGCGGTGACTTCAACTACGCGGCGGTCGAGGCCGGCAAGGTCAAGGGCAAGTTCGGGGTCGTACCGCTGCCGGGGGTGAAGGAGGGCTCGATCGCGCCGGCCTTCGCGGGCGGCAACAACATCGGCATCCTGAAGAGCACCACGCACCGCACGCTCGCCGTCGACCTGATGGAGCAGCTGGCGTCGAAGGAGACGCAGGGCGAACTCTTCGACGCGATGGGCTTCCTGCCGACGTACACCGACGTGCGCGCCGACGTCGCCAAGAAGGAGCCGCACATCGGGCCCTTCGTGAAGACGCTGTCCGCGGGCACCAAGTTCGTTCCCGCTTCGCCGGCCTGGTCCCAGATCGACGCCTCCCTCGTTCTGCCGACGATGTTCCAGGAGATCGTCAGCGGCAAGAAGGACGTGGCGGCTGCCTCGAAGGACGCGGCGAAGAAGATGAACGACGCGTTCGGCTCCGCTGGGTGACGCCGATGACGGACCGTACTGTCCCGGCGGAGGGGCCGACCGACCGCGAGCACGACACCCCTGTCGGCACCGACGACCGCGACATGCGGAACCCCGCCGCCGCGCCGGAACCACCCGGCACGGCGGCGGCCCCGGAGCCGTCGCGGCCCCCCGCGGCGGCCGAGGAGCCCGCGAAGCCGCACCGGGTGGCCGACCACACGTCCCCGCAGCCCGGCCACGAGGCGGCGGGCGAGCGAGCGGGCTCCGCCCCGGCGCCCCGTCTCGCCGGGTCCTCGGCCGGTCGACCGCCGAAGGGGGGCCGGCCGCCCAAGGGGCACAGTGGTTCGCCCCGGTCGCGCGGCGGTTGGACGCCCTGGCTCTATCTCGCGCCCGCCCTCGTCGTTCTCGGCGGGCTGTTGGTCTACCCGATCTACCAGCTCGGGCTGATCTCGTTCCTCGAGTACACCCAGGCCCAGGTCAGCGGCGGGCAGCCGACCACCTTCCAGGGCTTCGGCAACTACGCGGAGCTCTTCGGGGACCCGGAGTTCTGGCAGGTCCTGCTGGCCACCGTGCTCTTCGCGGCGGCCTGTGTGGTGTCCACGCTGGCCGTCGGATGCGCGCTCGCGGTGCTGCTGACACGCGTACGGGCCCTGCCGAGGCTCGCGCTCATGCTGGCCGCGCTCGGTGCGTGGGCGACCCCGGCCATCACGGGCTCGACCGTGTGGCTGTTCCTGTTCGACCCCGACTTCGGACCCGTCAACCGGATGCTGGGGCTCGGAGACCACTCGTGGACGTACGGGCGGTTCAGCGCCTTCTTCCTCGTCCTGCTCGAAGTGGTGTGGTGCTCCTTCCCGTTCGTGATGGTGACGGTGTACGCGGGCATCCGCGCCGTACCCACCGAGGTCCTGGAGGCCGCCGCGCTGGACGGCGCCTCGCAGTGGCGGATCTGGCGGTCGGTGCTCACACCGATGCTGCGCCCGATCCTGACCGTCGTCACCATCCAGTCGGTGATCTGGGACTTCAAGGTCTTCACGCAGATCTACGTCATGACGAACGGCGGCGGTATCGCCGGGCAGAACCTCGTACTGAACGTGTACGCCTACCAGAAGGCGTTCGCTTCGTCCGAGTACAGCCTCGGCTCGGCGATCGGCGTGGTCATGCTGCTGATTCTGCTGGCGATCACGCTCATCTATTTGCGGCTGCTGCGCAGGCAGGGGGAGGAGCTGTGAGTTCCTTGAGTTCCGATCGGCCGAAGGTGACCGCCCGTCGATTCGTACGGCGCCCCTGGCGGCTCGCGGCGGAGGCGTCCGCGCTTCTCATCGCGGTGGTGGTGGCGTTCCCGCTGTACTGGATGGTGCTCAGCGCGTTCAAACCGGCGGGGGAGATCGAGTCGACGGAGGCTCGCCCCTGGACCCTTTCACCCACCCTGGACTCCTTCCGGCGGGTCTTCGAACAGCAGGAATTCGGCCGTTACTTCGTCAACAGCCTTGTGGTGGCCGGCTCGGTGGTCGTCGTCTCCGCGCTCATCGCGTTTCTCGCGGCGACCGCCGTCACCCGATTCCGCTTCCGCTTCCGCACCACCTTGTTGATCATGTTTCTGGTGGCGCAGATGGTGCCGGTGGAGGCGCTGACCATCCCCCTGTTCTTCCTCATGCGGGACTTCGGTCAACTCAACACCCTGGGCTCGCTGATCCTGCCGCACATCGCCTTCTCGCTGCCGTTCGCGATCTGGATGCTCCGGGGTTTCGTGAAGGCCGTTCCGGAGGCGCTGGAGGAGGCGGCGTACCTCGACGGGGCGAGCCGTACGCGATTCATGTGGCAGATCCTTTTCCCGCTCGTGTTCCCCGGGCTGGTCGCGACGAGTGTGTTCTCCTTCATCTCGGCCTGGAACGACTTCCTGTTCGCCAAGTCGTTCATCATCAGTGACACCTCCCAGTCGACCCTTCCGATGGCCCTGCTCGTCTTCTACAAGCCTGATGATCCCGACTGGGGCGGCGTGATGGCGGCGTCCACGGTGATGACGATTCCGGTACTGATCTTCTTCGTACTCGTACAGCGACGGCTGGTCTCCGGGCTGGGCGGAGCGGTAAAGGACTGACGTGACCCAACTGATTCCGAAGCCCCGCCGGGTCGTCGCCGGTTCCGGCGAGGTGCGGCTGACGGCGCACTCCCAGGTCTACGCGGGCACAGCGGCGGAGAGCGTCGGCCACTGGCTGTGCACCGTCCTCCGGCAGGCCACCGGCCTGCCGCTCCGCGAGGGGCGGGAACTCGACGACACCGAGGGCGACGGCATCGGGCTCCAGATCGACTCCGCGCTCGCCCACGAGGAGTACCGTCTCGTCAGCGACTCGACCGGCGTCCTGATCGAGGGCGGCAGCGCGGCCGGCGTGTTCTGGGGCGCCCAGACGCTGCGTCAACTCCTGGGCCCCGACGCGTACCGAAGGGCCCCGCTCAGCCGCGACCGCGCCTGGGGCGTGCCGCACGTCACGATCGAGGACTCCCCCCGCTTCCGCTGGCGCGGCCTCATGCTCGACGTGGCCCGCCACTTCATGCCCAAGGACGGGGTCCTGCGCTACCTCGATCTGATGGCCGCGCACAAACTCAACGTCTTCCACTTCCACCTGACGGACGACCAGGGCTGGCGCCTGCAGATCGAGCGGTACCCGAAGCTCACCGAGATCGGATCATGGCGGGCACGCACGAAATCCGGTCACCGTGCCTCACCCCTGTGGGAGGAGAAGCCGCACGGGGGTTACTACACCCAGGACGACATCCGGGAGATCGTCGCCTACGCCGCCGAGCGGCATATCAGCGTCATCCCGGAGATCGACATCCCGGGCCACTCACAGGCCGCCATCTCCGCGTATCCGGAACTGGGCAACACCGACGTCATCGACACGACCTCCCTGACGGTCTGGGACACCTGGGGCGTCAACAAGAACGTACTCGCCCCCACTGACAACACCCTCCGCTTCTACGAGGGCGTCCTCGAGGAAGTGCTGGAGCTGTTTCCGGCCGACGCGACCGGATCCACCGGGTTCTCGTCCTTCGTGCACATCGGCGGCGACGAGTGCCCCAAGGACCAGTGGCGGCAGTCGCCCGTCGCCCAGGCGCGCATCAAGGAACTCGGGCTCGCCGACGAGGACGCGCTCCAGTCGTGGTTCATCCGGCACTTCGACAACTGGCTGACCGCGCGCGGGCGTCGCCTGATCGGATGGGACGAGATCCTGGAGGGCGGCCTCGCGCCGGGTGCCGCGGTGTCGTCGTGGCGCGGCTACAACGGCGGGATCACGGCCGCCCGCGCGGGCCACGACGTGGTCATGTGCCCCGAGCAGCAGGTGTATCTGGACCACCGGCAGCACGGCGGCGCCGACGAGCCGGTGCCCATCGGCTACGTCCGCACCCTGGAGGACGTCTATCGCTTCGAGCCGGTTCCACCGGAGTTGACGCCCGAGGAGGCGCGGCACGTACTGGGCACACAGGCCAACGTGTGGACCGAGGTGATGGAGGATCCGGCACGGGTGGACTACCAGACGTTCCCGCGCCTGGCGGCCTTCGCGGAGGTGGCGTGGAGCTCCCTGCCCGCCCCCGCGGAGCGGGACTTCGCGGACTTCGAGCAGCGGATGACGGCCCACTACGGGCGACTCGACGCCCTGGGAGTGGCCTACCGGCCTCCCGCGGGACCGCGACCGTGGCAGCGGCGCCCCGGGGTGCTCGGACGACCGATCGAGGGGGCGCCGCCGAACGTGTGAGGTGACCCCGAAGCGGTACAAGCCGGATGTTCGCCCCGAAAACGCGGTCTCACGAGGAGAAAGGCTCGCAAGAGTCATCGAACAGTGGCAATGCGCACTCACGGGCGATGCCGTGCGAAAACGGACCATCACCGTGATGAGGTGGGCGAATGCCTCCTAGCGGACCCCCGCGTTCGGGTCTCGCGAGAATGTGCCAGAGTTGCCACGTCCGCCCTGTCAGCACGTACCGTACGGCAGCACAGGTGGGACCAGGTGGGGCAGCGGGAAGGGGCAGCCGGTTTTGACCACGCACGCACCGCAGGCGGCGCAGGCCGTGACGCTGCCCGGCTCGCTGGACGAGGCCGTGGAGGCGCTGGCGAGCATGCCCGCCGCCGTCCCCGTGGCCGGCGGCACGGACCTGATGGCCGCGGTCAACTCCGGGCAGCTCAGGCCCGCCGCGCTCGTCGGCCTCGGCCGGATCAGCGAGATCCGCGGCTGGCAGTACCAGGACGGCCACGCGCTGCTCGGCGCGGGCCTCACACACGCACGCATGGGGCGCCCCGACTTCGCGGCGCTCATCCCGGCTCTCGCGGCGGCCGCGAGAGCCGCGGGCCCGCCGCAGATCCGCAACGCGGGCACCCTGGGCGGCAACATCGCGACGGCCGCCCCCACGGGGGACGCGCTGCCCGTACTGGCAGCCCTGGAGGCGACGCTGGTCGTCGCGGGCCAGGGCGGGGCTCGCCGCGAGGTCCCCGTCTCGCACCTGCTGGCCGGCATGGAGATGCTGCGCTCCGGTGAACTCATCGGGTACGTGCGCGTGCCGCTGCTGCACGCGCCGCAGGTCTTCCTGAAGGCCACCGGACGCACCGGCCCCGGGCGCGCCACGGCGTCCGTCGCGGTCGTCCTGGACCCCGCCCGGCGCGGAGTGCGGTGCGCGGTCGGTGCCATAGCGCCGATGCCGCTCAGGCCCCTGGACGCCGAGGCGTGGGTCGGCCGGCTGATCGACTGGGACGGCGAGCGCACGCTCGTGCCGGAGGCGCTGAACGCCTTCGGGGAGTACGTCGCCGCCGCCTGCATCCCGGACCCGGCGCCCGCCGAGGACGGCTCCGTGGCACCGCTGCCGGCCGCCGTACTGCAACTTCGGCGCACCGTCGCCGTACTGGCCCGACGAGCATTGGGGAGGGCACTGTCGTGACCGACGACCACCGCGGAGAGGGCACGCCCCAGCAGGGTCAGCACGGCGGCTGGGAGCGACTGCCCCAGGGGGACTACGACGACGGCGCCACGACGTTCGTCCAGCTTCCCGAAGGGGGCATCGACGCGCTGCTGGCCTCGGACAGCCCGCTCGCGGCGCCCGGCCACGGCTACGTGCCCCCGCAGATAACGGTGACGCCGGCCGAGGGCGCCGGCACCGACCCGGCGGCCCCCGGCACCTGGACGGCACCGGCCGAGGGCGCGCAGTGGCCCGACCCGAACGCCGTGCCCCAGGGGACCGAGACGCACGGGTTCACTTACGACCCGCCCAACACCGGCCAGTGGACCTTCGGGGACGTCCCCCAGGAGCAGGCCGGGCCCGGATCCGCTCCGGGGCACGACGTGACCGGGCAGTGGTCGATCCCCGTGGCCGGGGGTGACATCCCGGACGAGTCGGGCGAGTTCAGTGCGTCGTCCCTCGTCGAACAGTGGGGCGGCACCCCTCCGGCCACGCTCCCCGGGGGCGCGCCCGCGCCCTGGGCCACTGAGGCGATCGGGACCGCGTGGACGGCACCGCCGCCCGAGCGCACGGAGGAGCGCACGCTCGGCGGGTCGATCGAGGGACACGCACCGGAAGTGCTCGCAGGGGCCGTTGACCTGCACGGGCCCGCCGTACCGGTGGAGGCTCCCGCCGCCGAAGCGCCTGACGCGCCCTCTGAGGCGCATGGGGAGCCGCCGCGCGACCGGTACGCCGGATCGCCCGCCGAGGCCGCGAGCGAGGCGCCTGAGGCCGCTCACGAGGCTTCCGGGCAGACCGACGGGGTCTCGCCGGAGTCGCCCGGCCTTCCCGAGGAGGAGCCGGCCGGCGACACGCCCGACGCGGCACCGGCCGCCGAGGGCGCGGAGGACGCCGAGGACGCGCCGGCCGAGGCCCCCGCGCCCCTGCTCGACGACGACCACCCCCTCGCCTCGTACGTCCTGCGGGTGAACGGCACCGAACGGCCCGTCCCCGACGCCTGGATCGGCGAGTCACTGCTCTACGTACTGCGCGAACGCCTCGGCCTCGCGGGCGCCAAGGACGGCTGCTCGCAGGGCGAGTGCGGCGCCTGCAACGTGCAGGTCGACGGCCGGCTCGTCGCGTCCTGCCTGGTGCCCGCCGTCACCGCCGCCGGCAGCGAGGTCCGTACCGTCGAGGGGCTCGCCGCCGACGGGCAGCCCTCCGACGTGCAGCGGGCGCTCGCCAGGTGCGGCGCGGTGCAGTGCGGTTTCTGCGTGCCGGGCATGGCCATGACCGTGCACGACCTGCTGGAGGGCAACCCCGCCCCGACCGAGCTGGAGACCCGGGCGGCCCTCTGCGGCAACCTGTGCCGCTGCTCGGGCTACCGGGGTGTCGTGGAGGCCGTGCGCGAGGTCGTCGCGGAGCGCGAGGCACACACCAAGGCCGAGTCCGCGCCGGAGCCCGAGGAAGCGCGCATCCCGCACCAGGCGGGCCCCGGAGCGGGCGGCGTCAACCCGGCGGCGTTCGAGGACCCTTCGGGGTACGACATCCAGGGGCGTCCTCCTGGGCAGCATGACCAGGGGTACGGACCGGACGGAGGAGGCCAGGCGTGACCAACGAAGCCGCCACCGCGACCCCGGCGGAGGCCACACCGGCCGCCGATCCGCTGACGCACGGCCTCGGCGTGTCCCTGCCGTCCGCGGAGGCCCGCGCCAAGGCGGAGGGCACGTTCCCGTACGCGGCCGACCTGTGGGCCGAGGGCCTGCTGTGGGCCGCCGTCCTGCGTTCCCCGCACCCGCACGCGCGCATCGTGTCCGTCGACACCTCCCACGCGCGCGACCTGCCCGGCGTCCGCGCCGTCGTCACCCACGAGGACGTGCCGGGGACCGCGCTGCACGGCCGCGGCAGGGCCGACCGCCCCGTGTTCGCCTCTGAGGTCGTACGCCACCACGGGGAGCCCATCGCCGCCGTCGCCGCCGACCACCCGGACACCGCGCGCATGGCCGCCGCCGCCGTCATCGTCGAGTACGAAGTACTCGACCCGGTGACCGACCCGGAGCAGGCATTCGAGGCCGAACCCCTCCACCCCGACGGCAACCTGATCCGCCACATCCCGCTGAGCCACGGCGACCCCGACGCGATCGGCGAGATCGTCGTGGAGGGCCTGTACCGCATCGGCCGCCACGACCCGGCCCCCATCGGCGCGGAGGCCGGACTCGCCGTGCCCCGCCCCGACGGCGGCGTCGAGCTCTACCTCGCCTCCACCGACCCGCACACCGACCGCGACACGGCCGCGGCCTGCTTCGGCCTGGAACCCGACCGCGTGAAGATCGTCGTCACCGGCGTGCCCGGCGCCACCGCCGACCGCGAGGACCAGGGCTTCCAGCTCCCGCTCGGCCTGCTGGCCCTGAAGACCGGCTGCCCGGTAAAGCTCACCGCGACCCGCGAGGAGTCCTTCCTGGGCCACGCCCACCGCCACCCCACCCTGCTGCGCTACCGCCACCACGCGGACGCCGAGGGCAAGCTGGTGAAGGTCGAGGCACAGATCCTGCTGGACGCGGGCGCGTACGCGGACACCTCGTCCGACGCGCTCGCCGCCGCCGTGGCGTTCGCCTGCGGCCCGTACATCGTCCCGAACGCCTTCATCGAGGGCTGGGCCGTGCGCACCAACAACCCCCCGTCGGGCCATGTGCGCGGCGAGGGCGCCATGCAGGTCTGCGCGGCCTACGAGGCCCAGATGGACAAGCTGGCCAAGAAGCTGGGCGTGGACCCGGCGGAACTGCGCCTGCGCAACGTCATGTCCACCGGGGACATCCTGCCCACTGGCCAGGCGGTGACCTGCCCGGCCCCCGTGGCCGAACTCCTCCAGGCCGTACGGGACTTCCCGCTCCCTGCGCTCCCCAAGAACACGCCCGAGGAGGACTGGCTGCTGCCCGGAGGCCCCGAGGGCGCGGGCGAGCCGAGCGCCGTCCGCCGCGGTGTGGGCTACGGCCTCGGCATGGTGCACATGCTGGGCGCCGAGGGCGCGGACGAGGTCTCGACGGCCACGGTGAAGGTCCAGGACGGCGTGGCCACGGTCCTGTGCGCGGCCGTGGAGACGGGACAGGGCTTCGTCACGCTGGCCCGGCAGATCGTCCAGGAGACCCTCGGCATCGACGAGGTGCACGTGGCACCGGTCGACACGGACCAGCCCCCCGCCGGCCCGAGCTGCCACGGCCGCCACACCTGGGTGTCGGGCGGCGCGGTGGAACGCGCGGCGAAGATGGTCCGCACCCAGCTCCTCCAGCCCCTGGCGCACAAGTTCGGCATGTCCACCGAGCTGCTCCAGATCACCGACGGCAAGATCACGTCGTACGACGGCGTCCTGTCCACCACCGTCGCCGAGGCGATGGACGGCAAGGAACTGTGGGCCACGGCCCAGTGCCGCCCCCACCCGACCGAACCGCTCGACGACAACGGTCAGGGTGACGCCTTCGTGGGCATGGCGTTCTGCGCGGTCCGCGCGGTCGTGGACGTCGACATCGAGCTGGGCTCGGTACGGGTCGTGGAAATGGCGGTGGCCCAGGACGTCGGCCGGATCCTCAACCCCGCCCAGCTCGCCGCCCGCATCGAGGCCGGCGTCACCCAGGGCGTGGGCGTGGCCCTGACGGAGAACCTCCGCTCGGCCCGCGGCCTGATCCGCCACCCCGACCTGACGGGTTACGCCCTCCCGACCGCACTGGACGCGCCCGACATCCGCATCGTCAAACTCGTCGAGGAACGCGACGTGGTCGCCCCCTTCGGCGCGAAGGCCGCCAGCGCGGTCCCGGTCGTGACGTCCCCGGCGGCGGTCGCCTCGGCGGTCCGCGCGGCGACGGGCCGCCCGGTCAACCGCCTGCCGATCCGCCCGCAGGCGGCGGTGGTGACGGGGGCGTAGCACCCGACGGGTGGGCGCGCGAGACGCGTGAGGGGCCGGTCCCGCGGAATACCGGCGTTGTCAGTGGGGCGAAGTAGGGTTCTGGTCAGTGGGGGACGGCCGCGCCGCAGGCGGGGCGTTCCCGACCGGGGGAAGCACGACAGGAACCACATGCGCTGGGGGGAGCCATGAGCACGAGTACGACCACGGAGAGCAGCGGGACGATCACGCTGACCGACGAGGAACTGGGCCCGTACGTCACGCACGCGGGCACGCGGCAGTGGCTGACGGGCCCCGGACTGCCGCACGGGAGCGCGCTGCTGGGCTTCGGCGCACTGCGTGAGGGGGCCGGACTGAGGAGAGCGGCCGAGCTGGTCGCCGACGCGGGGGTGCTCGCGCAGGAGCTGCGGGACCAGCTGGTGATCGGTTCGCTGCGCACGCTGGACCGGGACCTGGAGTCGATCGTCCTGGACGGCACGACGGGCGAGATCTCGACGACGTCCTTCCACGGCACCCCGGTCGTGACGGACCTGTCCCCGCTCGCCCCGTCCCTGGAGGCACTGCTGCGGTTCGCGGAGGCGACGGAGGAACTGGTCGAGTCCCGGGGCCGTTTCGCGAGGTTCGAGGGCCGAGTGGGCCCGAAGCCGGTGGCGGCGATGCAGTCGGAACTGACTTCTCACCTGACGTCGCTCCTAGCGGCGGACCCCGCATCGGACTCCCCACCGGATTCCGCCTCGGCTGAGTCGCGACACCTGCCCCAGCTGGCTCCGTACTGGCGGATGGCCGCCCTGATCCGCCCCCTCGCCCGCATCGCGGGCCCGGGTGACGGACTGGCCCTCTCCCTCCCTCGCCGTCTGCTGGACGAGGAGTTCGGCGCCGGCGAGATCATGCGCTTCGAGGAGGTGGACTTCTCGGCCACCCTCGTCCATGAGCCGACGCGCCGCTTCCTCAAGGAGGTCGGCCTCCCGGAGGACGGCTTCATGTTCCAGCTGGACACGGAGGTGGCGCTGCCGACCCTGCCCGAGTACTACGCGGAGGAGCGCCCCGGCTTCGTCACCGCCGCCGAACTGCCCGCCGACGCCGACCGTCTGATCCGCCTGGGCCAGCTGCTGGAGGACACGAGTCTCGTCGTCGACGGCACCACGGGCGCGATCCTGTGCTGGAGCGAGCGCGACCGCACGCTCCGCCCCCTGAACGCCGACATCTCCACCCTCGCGTTCACCGTCTGGCTCATCCACCGTGAGAAGGCCCTCGACGCCCAGTACGACCTCACGGCCTCCTACACCCAACTCGCCGCCACCATGACGGAAACCCTCGCCACGGTCGACCCCATCGCCTGCGACCGCACCCCCACGACCCCGGACGACGACGGCTGGCGCTACTGGCCGGAAATATTCGAGGACCAACAGAACGGCACGCTGTACGCCTGACCCCGCACTGGGCCCTCCCGTAGGCGAAGCCAGCTGTTGGATACGGCGCGGGAGGGGGGACACGGCGCGGGCCGGTGGACGCGGCGCGGGCCGGCGGAACCCTCCTCGAACGTAGACTCGGCCCATGAGCAGGACCGACCGCGCCAGCCGGGTGATCGCGGCACCACCGGCGACCGTCTACGGCGCTCTCCTGGACCGGGAGTCCCTCGAGACCTGGCTGCCGCCGGACGGCATGCGCGGGCGGGTCGAGCGGTGGGACCCCCGGCCTGGTGGCGGGTTCCGCATGGTCCTCACCTACCTCGACCCCGCCGACAGCCCCGGCAAGACGTCAGAGGCGACGGATGTCGTCGACGTCGGGTTCGCCGACCTGGTCCCACCGGAGCGTGTGGTGCAGACGGCGGTGTTCGAGGCCGACGACCCGTCGTACGCGGGCACCATGACGATGACCTGGCACCTCGATGCCGCCGGCGACGGGACCGAGGTGACCGTCACCGCCACGGACGTCCCACCCGGAATCGACCAAGCGACCCACGAAACCGGAATCGCCTCCTCCCTGGCCAACCTGGCGTCGTACGTGGAAGCGGCCGACTGACTCGGGCCGGCCGTGGCTTTGCGACGTCGCAGAGGCCCCCTGGGGGCAATGAAGATCAGCAGGGCACCCGCCGCCACAACCCACGCCGGGAACGCCGCACCGCAGCGTCTTCCTACCGTGTTCCGGCCGTACCCCGTGTTGGGCCCACGCGCTCAAGCTTGGTCCAGCCGGTCCAGCCGCGCTTCGTCAGCAGCGCGATCAGCCGACGGGCCGGCGGCAGGGTGTCGAACACATGCGTGTCCAGTAGCTCGGCGAGCGGTGGCTCGATGTCGGTGTCGTCCACGTAGAACTCGCCCTGTTCGTTGGCCATCTGCGTGATGTAGGCGGCCAACTTGTCGGCCAGTTCGACCAGCTGTGGGTCGTCGTCTGTGACGTCGAGAGCTTTGCTCAGGGTGAGGTAGAAGTCGATGAGCTGGGGGTCGGCGATCTGTTTCCGCTTGCGTGCCATCCATTCCGGGACGCGCTCGGGTGAGTGCGCGGCCAGCGGGATCCAGCCGTCGCGTTCGACCTGGACAATCCGTTCGTCGATCCCGAGCGCCCGCAGCCGGTCAAGGAACTCGACCACCTCCTGGGGAAGTGCCAGGTTGTCCCCGGAGGCGAGGCGGGCGATCCGCTCGCGGTGCCGTTGCCGCTCCCGGATCTCCGCCCGCAGCCGCTTGTCGATATCGGCGACCGCCGTGGCGAACTCCTCCTCGTCGGCCTGGAGCAACTCCCGCACGCGGGCCAGCGGGACCCCGGCCTCGGCGAGGGTCCGGATCCTGATCAACTCGACTACGGCGTCGGCGTCGTACCTCCGGTAGCCGGCTTGGTCCCGCTCCGGCTCCGGCAGCAGTCCCTTGGCGTGATAGTGCCGCACCGCGCGCACCGTCACTCCGGCATACGACGCCAGCTCGCCGATGGTCAGCATCAGAGCAGTCTCCTAGTTCGCAGCCCGAGTCCGGTAGAGACGCCGCGACCAGAGGTAGCCGACCAGCCCGATCGCCACACACCACCCGATGGCCCGGAGTACGTCCGAACCATCGGGCGATCCAGCCAGCAGACCGCGGAAGACGTCCATGATCGGCGTGAACGGCTGGTACTCGGCGAACCACCGCAGCCCGGCCGGCATCGACTCGACCGGCACGAACCCACTGCCTACGAACGGCAGCAGTATGAAGATCATCGGCCAGTTGCTCGCGGCCTCCGGGTTCGGGCTGGCCAGCCCCAGCGCCACGGTGAGCCAGGTCATCGCGAACGACAACAGCGCGAGCAGACCGACAAGGCCCAACCACTGCGTCGCTGAGGCGGCTGTCTCCAAACCCACCAGGAACGCCACGCCAAAGACGGTTGTGAGTGCCAGCGTGGTCTGGACCATCGCGCCGAGCACATGGCCGGTGAGCACCGAGACCCTGGCGATGGCTATGGTTCGGAACCGGTCGATGATCCCGCCTGTCATGTCGGAGGCGACCGAGACCGCGGTGCTGATGGACACGCTTGCCACCGCCATCACCAAGATCGCGGGAGTGATGAACGTCAGGTAGTCGCCGCGGTCCCCCGCCTGGGCTCCCGGCAGACCGGCGCCCATGGTGCCGCCGAAGACGTAGACGAACAGCAGCAGGAACAGCAGCGGCAGGCCGATCAGCATCAGTGTCTGCGACGGGTACCGGGCCATGTGCTTCAGGTTGCGGCGCAGCATGGTCGCCGAATCGCGGACGGCATACGTCGCGGTATTCATGCCGGCACCTCTTCGGGAGACCCGTCGGCGGTGGAGTGGTCGGTGAGAGCCAGGAACACGTCATCCAGGTCCGCGGTGTGCACGGCGAGCCCGGTGACCGCGTCGTCGTCGAGCCCGGCCAACAGCCGTCGTAGCGTGGTGAGGCTGCCGTCATGCGGCAGGGTCACGGTGAGCGCCGCGGCGTTCGGACTCCCCTCGGGGAACTTGCGCGCCAACTCGGCCAGCCGCTCACTGTCGGCGGCGTGAAGCTCGAGATGACCGCCGGGGACCAGCCGCTTGAGCTCGGCCGCGGTGCCCTCGGCGACCAATCGGCCCCCGTCGAGCACACCGATCCGGTCGGCGAGCTGGTCGGCCTCCTCCAGGTACTGGGTGGTGAGGAAGACGGTGACCCCGTCGGCCACCAGCTCCCGCACGATCCCCCACAGGTCACGGCGGCTGCGCGGGTCGAGGCCGGTGGTCGGCTCGTCGAGAAAGATCAGCCGCGGCCCGGCCACCAGGGTCATCGCCAGGTCCAGCCGCCGCTTCATACCGCCGGAGTACGTCACCGCGCGCCGGTCGGCGGCATCAGCCAGGTGGAACCGCTCCAGCAGCTGCCCCACCACGCTCTCCGCAAGGCGCCGGTCGAGGTGACCGAGGTCGGCCATCAGCCGCAGATTTTCCCGCCCGGTCAGTAACTCGTCCACGGCGGAGAACTGCCCGGTCACTCCGATCGACGCGCGCACCTGGTCGGACTCGCGGCGTACGTCGTAACCGGCGACCCGAGCCTCCCCGGCGTCTGCGGGGAGCAACGTGGACAGGATCCTGACTGTGGTGGTCTTGCCGGCCCCGTTGGGTCCGAGCATGGCGTAGACGGTTCCCGCGGAGACGGTCAGGTCGACTCCGGCGACCACCTCGTGGTCGCCGTACGACTTGCGCAGCCCGGCGACCTCGATCGCACTGGTTCTCGTAGTCATGCCGACCATGCTGGGAGGCTGCCCCTGCGTCAGGGTCAACCGCTGCGGCTACATGGCCTGGCTGGTTGGCCAAGCGGTCATCTGGCCGTCTTTGCCGTCGAAGGTCACTCGGTGAAAGCTTCCGGGCGGAATGAGCGGGTGCCCGTGCCGCACGGTCCCCTGATAGACGGAGTCGGAGATTCAGAAGGCGAAGTCGTTGTTGCGTTCGTGCAGCGCATCCCGCAGGAACTGGGCATCAAGCAGACGGCAGGCGTGGTTGAGAGCGGACCCCACTCAGCCGTCGTGCTCGTCGATAGTTACGTAGCGCATCGTGAATCGAAATTCGGGAAATCCCTGCCTCCCGCACCTCTCGGGCCATCACCGTAAGGCTGGGCCGGCCAGCCAGCAGATGCAGGCGGTGCAAGGCATTGTTGAACTCGCGGTGCTCACGGTCAGCCAGATCCGGCGGTGTGCACGGTCCTTCCCCGTAAGCTCCGGCACTGACGGGGAAGGACTACCCAGTGGTTGGAACGTTGAAAGGGCGGCACCCCTTTGAGGGTGCCGCCCTTTCTTTTTGCCTGGTCAGGACACTTGAGGCCGTGGCGGGAATCGAACCCACGTAACTCGCTTTGCAGGCGAGTCCCTAAACCACTCGGGCACACGGCCGTGTTGGAACGATTGGAGCAAAGTGCGTGTTCCGAACTCGGTACGTCGACCGTAGGCCGTGCTCGTGGTCGTGCTCAAGGGAACCGGGCGCGCTGCAACGGGACTGCCATACGCCGTTCATGAAGGGGGTGTGGTCGTAGGACCAAGGTCCCCCGCGAACGCCTACTTCGGACAGGGGTCAATGTCAGTGTTGCCTCTTACGCTGGCGACCATGACCACCCTCGAACCGCGCGACACGGGCCTTGCCGACGCCACACCCGCGCTCTCGGAAGCCGACGGTGGTGGTGGCGGCGTGCTGAGCGGGAGCTACCGGGCGCTCAGCATCGGCATCGTCTCCGTCGTGTTGCTGATCGCCTTCGAGGCGACGGCCGTGGGGACGGCGATGCCGGTGGCGGCGCGGGAGTTGGACGGGGTCTCGTTGTACGCGTTCGCGTTCTCGGGGTACTTCACGACGAGTCTGTTCGGCATGGTGCTCGCCGGGCAGTGGTCGGACCGGCGTGGGCCGTTGGGGTCGCTGACGGCCGGGATCGGTGCCTTCGCGGCCGGGCTGTTGCTGTCCGGGACCGCCGGGGCCATGTGGCTGTTCATTCTCGGCCGGGCTGTGCAGGGACTCGGTGGCGGGCTGGTGATCGTCGCGTTGTACGTGGTCGTGGGGCGGGCCTACCCGGAGCGGCTGCGGCCGGCGATCATGGCTGCGTTCGCGGCGAGTTGGGTGCTGCCGACCGTGGTGGGCCCGTTGGCCTCGGGCGCGGTGACCGAACACCTCGGTTGGCGCTGGGTGTTCGTCGGTATCCCCGTGCTGGTCGTGCTCCCGCTGGCGCTCGCGCTCCCGCAGATACGGCGACTGGCGGCCGGTCCGGTGGAGGGGAGCGAACCGGCGTCCTTCGACCGTCGCCGCATCCGCCTCGCCCTGGGGATCTCGCTCGGCGCGGGCCTGTTGCAGTACGCCGCGCAGGACCTGCGGTGGCTCGCCCTGATACCCGCCCTCGCGGGCACCGCGCTGCTCGTCCCGGCCGTGCTCGGGCTGTTGCCCCGCGGCACGTACCGGGCGGCGCGCGGGCTGCCGTCCGTGGTGCTGTTGCGTGGGGTCGCGGCCGGGTCGTTCGTCTCCGCCGAGTCCTTCGTGCCCTTGATGCTGGTCACCCAGCGAGGGCTGTCGCCGACGCTCGCCGGGTTCTCGCTGGCGGCGGGCGGGGCCACCTGGGCGCTGGGGTCGTGGGTGCAGTCGCGGGCGCGCGTGGAGCCGTACCGGGAACGGCTGATGACGGCCGGGATGGTCCTGGTCGCCGTCGCGATCGCGTCCGCGCCGAGTGTGCTGATCGAGGCGGTGCCGGTGTGGAGCGTGGCCGTGGCCTGGGCGTTCGGCTGCTTCGGTATGGGGCTGGTGATCTCGTCGAGCAGTGTCCTGCTGCTCAAGCTCTCCGCTCCCGAGGAGGCCGGCTCCAACTCCGCCGCCCTCCAGATATCCGACGGCCTCTCCAACGCCCTTCTCCTCGCCGCGGGGGGCGCTGCCTTCGCGGCCCTCGGCGGCGGCACGGTCACCCACGCCACCACCGAGGCCTCCGGCTCCCACCCGGCGGCGTTCGCGGCGGTGTTCCTGCCGATGGCGGGGGTGGCGTTGGTGGGGGCTTGGGTGACTACGCGCCTGCGGGCCGCCGCATAAGTGGTACTACTTTGACCCCAGCGATGCGGTACTGTTTTGGTATGGCCATGAACCTGCGTCTCCGCGACGACCAGACGGAAGCTCTGAAGCTGCGCGCCGAGGAGGAGGGCACCAGCATGCACGCCATTGTGCTCAGGGCTGTGGACGACTATCTGGCCCGTACGGCTCACGAGGCGCTGGTCCGCAAGGCGGCCAAGGAGCAGACCGCCAAGTGGGCCGAACTTCTGGAGCGGCTCAAGTGACATACGTCTACCTGTCGGCCGAGGACGTGCTGGCCATCGCCGGACTCGCGGTCGATGACCAGCACGTCGTCGTACGCGACGCGGGCCTGTTGGGGGCGGCGGTGCACCGTCCCTCGGCTTCGATGTCCGGGCAGGAGGCGTACACCGACCTGCTCGACAAGGCGGCGGCGCTGCTGCAGTCGCTCGGGATCGACCGCCCCTTCGCTGACGGCAACAAGCGCACGGCGTGGACGTCCTGCGTCGTGTTCCTGGCGCTGAACAACGTGCAGTTGCGCCCGGACATCGATGCCGTCGAGCGCCTGGTGATCGCGGTGGCCACGGGCAGCCTGGACGAAGTCAAGGCCATCTCCGAGGCGTTGCGCGAGCTTGCCGAGTGACCGATGTGAGCTGAGTCCCATCAGCGGCTGACTCGGCACGGTCGCCGCGTGGAGCCGACCGGGCCACCGGTAAGGTGGCTCGGCCCCTTGCACCCGACCACGCCACCCCGGAGACCGTGAGTACCACCGCCGCCACCTCCAGCTCTGCCTCGCACTCGCATCACCTCTCGCCCGCGTTCCCCGGTCGTGCCCCGTGGGGCACCGCCAGCAAGCTGCGTGCCTGGCAGCAGGGGGCGATGGACAGGTATGTCCAGGAGCAGCCGCGTGACTTCCTGGCCGTGGCCACGCCCGGCGCCGGGAAGACGACCTTCGCGCTGACGCTCGCCTCCTGGCTGCTGCACCACCACGTCGTGCAGCAGGTGACCGTGGTCGCGCCCACCGAGCACCTGAAGAAACAGTGGGCGGAGGCAGCGGCCCGGATCGGCATCAGGCTGGACCCCGAGTACAGCGCGGGACCGCTCAGCAAGGAGTACCACGGGGTCGCCGTCACGTACGCGGGCGTCGGTGTGCGGCCCATGCTGCACCGCAACCGTGTCGAGCAGCGCAAGACCCTCGTCATCCTCGACGAGATCCACCACGCGGGTGACAGCAAGTCCTGGGGCGAGGCATGCCTGGAGGCGTTCGAGCCCGCGACGCGGCGGCTCGCGCTCACCGGTACGCCCTTCCGGTCCGACACCAACCCCATCCCCTTCGTGACGTACGAGGAGGGGAACGACGGGATCCGGCGGTCCTCCGCCGACTACACGTACGGGTACGGGAACGCGCTCGCCGACCACGTCGTCCGGCCCGTCATCTTCCTCTCCTACAGCGGCAACATGCGCTGGCGGACGAAGGCGGGGGACGAGATCGCCGCCCGGCTCGGCGAGCCCATGACCAAGGACGCCATCAGCCAGGCCTGGCGCACCGCCCTCGACCCGCGCGGTGAGTGGATGCCCAGCGTGCTGCGGGCCGCCGACCAGCGGCTGACCGAGGTCCGCAAGGCCATCCCGGACGCCGGCGCCCTCGTGATCGCCTCCGACCAGGACTCGGCGCGCGCGTACGCCAAGCTCATCCGGGAGATAACCGGTCACTCGGCGACCCTCGTGCTCTCCGACGACTCGGGGGCCTCGGACCGTATCGACGAGTTCAGCTCCAATACCGACCGGTGGATGGTCGCCGTCCGCATGGTGTCCGAGGGCGTCGACGTGCCCCGGCTCGCGGTCGGCGTGTACGCCACGACCATCTCCACCCCGCTGTTCTTCGCGCAGGCCGTCGGCCGTTTCGTACGGTCCCGGCGGCGCGGCGAGACCGCCTCCGTGTTCCTGCCGACGGTTCCCGACCTGCTCTCCTTCGCCAACGAGATGGAGAGGGAACGGGACCACGTCCTCGACAAGCCCAAGAAGGGCGGCGAGGAGGACCCGTACGCCGAGGAGGACAAGCTCCTCCAGGAGGCCGAGAAGCAGCAGGACGAGGACACCGGCGATCAGGACATGCTGCCCTTCGAGGCGCTCGAGTCCGACGCCGTGTTCGACCGGGTGACGTACAACGGCGCCGACTTCGGCATGCAGGCCCACCCGGGCAGCGAGGAGGAGCAGGACTACCTCGGCATCCCGGGCCTGTTGGAGCCCGATCAGGTGGAGCTGCTCCTCCAGAAGCGGCAGGCCCGGCAGATCGCGCACAGCCGTAAGAAGCCCGACGAGGAGGCCGACCTCCTGGAGTTGCCGGCCGACCGGCGGCCCGTCGTCACCCACAAGGAACTGCTGGAGCTGCGCAAGCAGCTCAACGGCATGGTCGGCGCGTACTCCCACCAGAGCGGCAAGCCGCACGGCGTGATCCACACCGAGGTGCGCCGGGTGTGCGGCGGCCCGCCGAGCGCGGAGGCCACGGCGGGGCAGTTGCGCCAGCGCATCGCCAAGGTGCAGGAGTGGGCCACCCGGATGAAGTGACTCCGGGGCCGTTCGCACGGGTACGCGAGCCGGGTGCGCCGTGGGGTGCGCGCGGGGTGGTGCGCGCTGTCGTATACCGGGGCA
Organism: Streptomyces spongiae; assembly: GCF_009377185.1. Lineage (GTDB taxonomy): Bacteria > Actinomycetota > Actinomycetes > Streptomycetales > Streptomycetaceae > Streptomyces > Streptomyces spongiae. Next base: position 2,784 of record NZ_VJZC01000029.1, on the reverse strand, counting down.
AAGCGAAGTAGTCCGTACCGCTTACTGACCGGATTCTGGACGGAGACTTCCGCTCAGCGAACCGGCTCGCTACTGTCCCCCCACGCAAACGCCCCGTGGCAACGCCGCCTCGGAGCGCAGCCGTGAAGCGACTCCGCCCGGAGAGCATCTCCGGGTTCAGCCGACCGGCGGCCACTGAAGCGCGTCGCCGACGGGACCGGTGACGCATCCGCCGCGGAGGGGGCCGCCGCCCTCACCACGAAGGAGTGGGCGTCGTGACCGCGGAGACCTCCCAGACGCTCGACCGGGGACTGCGTGTCCTCAAGCTGCTCGCCGACACGGATCACGGACTGACCGTCACCGAGCTCTCGCACAAGCTGGGCGTGAACCGGACCGTTGTGTACCGGTTGCTCGCCACCCTGGAGCAACACGCTCTCGTACGCCGTGACCTGGGCGGCAGGGCCCGCGTCGGCCTCGGCGTGCTCCGCCTGGGCCGCCAGGTGCACCCTCTGGTCCGTGAGGCCGCGCTGCCCGCGCTGCGCTCGCTCGCGGAGGACATAGGCGCGACCGCGCATCTGACCCTCGTCGACGGTACGGAGGCGCTGGCCGTCGCGGTGGTCGAGCCGACGTGGACGGACTACCACGTGGCGTACCGGGCAGGGTTCCGCCACCCCCTGGACCGGGGTGCGGCAGGCCGCGCCATCCTCGCCGCCCGGCAGCAGCCGCTCGACGGACCCGGCTACACCCTCACGCACGGCGAACTCGAGGCCGGCGCCAGCGGAGCCGCGGCACCCCTGCTCGGGGTGACCGGCGTCGAGGGCAGCGTGGGCGTCGTGATGCTCGCGGACGCGGTGCCGGAGCGCGTGGGCCCCCGGGTCCTCGACGCGGCGCGGGAGGTCGCCGAAGCGTTGCGCTGAGCCGGGCCCCGGGCCCCGGGCCCCGGGGCGCTGTTGGCGTGCTGGGACTCAGAATCCAATTGCCTCCCGGCCCCCTCTGGGATCCCCCCGAAGGGGACCCCAGAGGGCCGTCTGCCGACCGTCGGCTGGCCGGAAGTGACCCTCGCGTTAGATTGATCCTGTGCTCTCTCGTCTCTCCAGCCTGTCGCGTCCCAAGGCCGTCGCCATCTGCGCCCTTCCCGTCGTGGCTCTGCTCGCCACGGCGGTGTTCGCGCCGCTGCCGTTCTCCGTGGCGCAACCCGGCCTGACGGCGAACGTCCTCGGCTCGAACAAGGGCGAACAGGTGATCACCATCACCGGTGCGGAGACCCGCAAGACGCGCGGGCAGCTGCGGATGACGACGATCGAGGCGACGGGCCCGGACGCGCACGTCGGACTCGCCGACGTCCTCGACGGCTGGTTCCGTACCGACCAGGCGGTGATGCCGCGCGACGCGGTCTACCCGAGCGGCGGCGACGTCAAGGAGATCGAGAAGCACAACGAGGCGGAGATGAAGCAGTCCCAGAACGCGGCGGCCCAGGCGGCGCTCAATTACCTGGGCGAGGACGACGACGTCAAGGTCACCCTGAAGCTGTCCGACGTCGGTGGCCCCAGCGCCGGTCTTCTGTTCTCCCTCGGTGTCATCGACAAGCTCGACGGTGACGGCAGCGGCGGCGACCTCACGGGAGGTCGCGTCATCGCCGGTACGGGGACGATCGACGCCGCCGGCAAGGTCGGTGCGGTCGGCGGTGTGGCCCTCAAGACCCAGGCCGCCCGCCGCGACGGCGCCACGGTCTTCCTGGTCCCGAAGGCCGAGTGCTCGGACGCGAAGTCGGAGCTGCCGAAGGGCCTGCGGCTGATCCCGGTGACGACGTTGAAGGGCGCGGTGAACTCCCTCATGGCCCTGGAGAAGGGCAAGGGCTCGGTACCGAGCTGCTAGTGCGCGGCCGCCACCGTCCTGGGGGCGGAAGCCAGCCGCAGGCCGACCTCGACGAGGGTCCAGCCGAGACGGGTGCGCAGGCCGCGCGGCTGCCGGGCTGCGGCGGCCAGCCGGGCCAGCCGGTACGCCTCGGCCTCGTGGCGGAGGTCGGCGAGGTGGGCGTGGTGCAGGGCAAGCTGGGTCTCGATGTGCGTGGGATGCATCGGATCGGTGCCTCTCAGTCCGTGTGGATCTCTCAGTCCGTGTGGATGGGGAAGAGGTGCGTGTGGACGCGCACCGTCTCGGCGTTCGGGGTGCCGTCGGCCGGGACCTCGCCCTGGTAGCTGTCGACGAGCGCGTGCATCTTCGTGATGAGGTCGAGCGCGAGCTCGGGCGTCAGACGCAGGGTCATGTCGCTCAGGTCGGTGGAGCGGTTCCACTCGTCGGACCAGTCGCCCGTGGTGCCGAGGTAGGTCGCGACCTCCTGGGTGTGGAAGTTCGCGGTCTCGTGGATGAACAGGTCCGCGGCGCCACGCACGGCCGGATCGGGGTGCTTGTGGAGCGAGTCGTCGAACTGCACGCCCATGTGGGCCGCCCGCCACCACCGCTCCCGCCCCTTGCCGTGTTCGGGCGCGTCCTCGATGAAGCCGTGCTCGGCGAGCTGGCGCAGGTGATAGCTGGTGGCGCCGCTGGACTCGCCCAGCCGCTCGGCGAGCTTCGACGCCGTGGCCGGCCCGTTCTGCCGCAGGGCGCGCAGCAGCTGCATCCGCAGGGGGTGGGCCAGTCCGCGCAGGGAGCGGGCGTCGAGTACGCGGGGTGCGTCGTTCTCGGGTTCCATGCATGCAAAGGTAGTCTTGCAAAGAAACCCTTGCAAGAGTTTCTTTGCAGCGCTTTCTTTGGAGCTGCCTCGCCGGAGCCGCCTCTCCGGATCTTCCCCTCCGGCCCTACCCC
>NZ_VJZC01000290.1 GCF_009377185.1 Streptomyces spongiae | reverse complement strand
CACCCCACCCCACAGGTTGTGCCGATGTGCACCAATATGGGATGAAACCCCACTCAGGCAACCCTCAGCGACGCAGATCACCGCCCCGCTGGCTACAGTGCGGCACAAGAAGTGGGTAGTCTCAGACGGACTGCATAAGTTACCGCTTAGTAATGAGCTTCGGGGCGCGACGGCATCCGCCTCGGAGAAACCCCTCGCAGGCCCGAGGAGCCCCCAAATGCAACTCGCCGCGATCATCGTGTCGCTGGTCCTGACCGTGGTCGGCGTCGCCCTGCTCGCACGCGCCATCGGCCAGTTCGTCCGGTACTTCAAGCTCGGCCAGCCCATGCCCGCCGGAGCCCGTACCGACAACCCCTACGCGCGCAGCGTGACGCTGGTCCGCGAGTTCCTCGGCCACACACGCATGAACCGCTGGGGCATCGTAGGCGTCGCCCACTGGTTCGTGGCGATCGGCTTCCTGACGCTGCCGCCGACGATCATCACCGCGTACGGCCAGCTCTTCCAGGCCGACTGGACGCTCCCGGTCATCGGCGGCTTCCTGCCGTACGAGCTCTACATCGAGTTCATCGCCGCGATGACGACCCTCGGCATCGCCACGCTGATGGTCATCCGCCTGCTGAACCTCCCCTCGCGGCCGGGCCGCAAGTCGCGGTTCGCGGGCTCGAAGATGGGCCAGGCGTACTTCGTCGAGTACGTCATCCTCACCATCGGTCTCGCCATCTACGTCCTGCGCGGCCTGGAGGGCGCGCTGCACGACGTGGACCACTTCGAGGCCGCGTACTTCGCCTCGTACCCGCTGGTCCTCGCCTTCAAGGGCCTGAGCGTCACCGCGCTGCAGAACCTGGTCTACCTGTTCGCGATGATCAAGCTGAGCACGACGATGATCTGGATGATCACCGTCTCGCTCAACACCAACATGGGTGTCGCCTGGCACCGCTTCCTCGCCTTCCCGAACATCTGGTTCAAGCGGAACGCGACCGGCGAGACCGCCCTCGGCGGCCTGCAGCCCATGACCTCCGCCGGCAAGCCGATCGACTTCACCGACCCCGGCGAGGACGACGTCTTCGGTGTCAGCCAGGTCGAGCAGTTCTCGTGGAAGGGCCTGCTGGACTTCTCCACCTGCACCGAGTGCGGGCGGTGCCAGTCGCAGTGCCCCGCCTGGAACACCGGCAAGCCGCTCTCTCCCAAGCTGCTGATCATGTCGCTGCGCGACCACGCGCATGCCAAGGCCCCGTACCTCCTCGCCGGTGGCGGCAAGACCATGGAGGGCGAGGAGAAGGCGAGCGAGGAGCAGCTCAAGGACGTACCGGCGGCCGCCCTCGCGGAGGCCGAGCGGCCCCTCATCGGGACCGTGGAAGAGAACGGCGTCATCGATCCCGACGTGCTCTGGTCCTGCACCACCTGCGGCGCGTGCGTCGAGCAGTGCCCCGTCGACATCGAGCACGTCGACCACATCGTGGACATGCGCCGCTACCAGGTGATGATCGAGTCCGCCTTCCCCAGCGAGGCCGGCACGATGCTCAAGAACCTGGAGAAGAAGGGCAACCCCTGGGGTCTCGCCAAGAAGCAGCGGCTGGAGTGGCTCAAGGAGGTCGACTTCGAGATCCCGGTCGTCGGCAAGGACATCGAGGACCTCAGCGAGGTCGAGTACCTGTACTGGGTCGGCTGCGCCGGTGCCCTTGAGGACCGCGCCAAGAAGACCACCAAGGCGTTCGCCGAACTGCTCCACATCGCGGGCGTCAAGTTCGCGATCATGGGCGGCGACGAGAAGTGCACCGGTGACTCGGCACGACGCCTCGGCAACGAGCCCCTCTTCCAGGAGCTCGGCATGGAGAACGTCGCCGCCCTGAACATGGCCTTCGGCGAGGACGACGAGGACGAGAGCACCAAGAAGCCCAAGTCCGCGAAGAAGATCGTCGCGACCTGCCCGCACTGCCTCAACACCCTCGGCAACGAGTACCCGCAGCTCGGCGGCGACTACGAGGTCATCCACCACACCCAGCTGCTCCAGCACCTCGTCGACGAGGGCAAGCTGATCCCCGTGACCCCGGTCGAGGGCATCATCACCTACCACGACCCGTGCTACCTGGGCCGCCACAACAAGATCTACACGCCCCCGCGCGAGATCATCGGCAAGGTTCCGGGCCTGCGCAACGAGGAGATGCACCGCCACAAGGAGCGGGGATTCTGCTGCGGTGCCGGTGGTGCGCGGATGTGGATGGAGGAGCGGATCGGCAAGCGCATCAACAACGAGCGTGTCGACGAGGCCCTCAGCCTCAACCCGGACATCGTCTCGACCGCCTGCCCGTTCTGCCTCGTCATGCTGACCGACTCCGTCAACGGCAAGAAGAACGATGGCAAGGCCAAGGAGTCCATCCAGGTCGTCGACGTCGCCCAGCTGCTGCTCGACTCCGTCAAGACCCCGGCCCAGGAGGAGGACGAGGGGGACGACGGTGAGCCCCCGGCGGGCACGGCCGACGCGGAGAACGAGCCGGAGCCCCAGCCGGTCAAGTAAGCGCCGGTCCAGCAGCGGCCCGCATAAAGGCTCGTACACGAACGCATAACGGAACACGCCATCTCCCCGCACCGGGCGGAGAGGTGGCGTGTTCTCGTACGTATGACGCGTACGACGGGCAAACGGACACGGGCGGCGATACGAGTACGGACACGCACCCGAACCACTGCTGTGCTCCTCACCGCCGCCCTCCTGTTCGCCGCGACGGCCTGCTCGGGTTCGGAGGACGATGCCCCGCCACGGGGCGAGCGCCCGGCCGCCGGCAAACCCGCGGCCGACCCGAAGGCCCTCGACACCGGCGACTTCAACGGAGACGGCTACGACGACTACGCGGGCTACGTGGTCGCCTCCTCCAAGGGCGCCGACAAGCGGTACTCCACGCACCTCGTCATCGTCTACGGCTCGAACGAGGGCCTGCATCCCGGGTGGTCCCGGCACTACACGGACGTCGCGGGCGGGGAGCTGTTCCGCGCCGACCTGGACGGGGACGGCTACACCGACCTGCTCGCCGGGAGACCGGACATGACGAAGGAGGGCACGCCCTACGAGAACAGCATCGGGGCCTATCCCGAGCGGTTCACCGGGGCGACGGGCGCCCGCGTGTGGTGGGGCGGCCCACGCGGGCTGTCCGAGCCGAAGGACCTGGCCGTGCCGAAGGACACCCGGCTGATGGCCGTGGCCGACTTCGACGGGGACGGCCGCACCGACCTCCTCGACGCGGGCTTCAAGAAGTCCCCCGACCGGCCCACGGTCCAGGACGCCACCGACGGCCGCATGCTCCTCGGCCCGTACGACCGCAAGGGCGCCCCCGCCCGCGCTGTGCCCCTCGACCTGGGCCAGGACGGCTGGGCCACCCCGGCCCGCACCACGACGGGCGACTTCGACGGGGACGGCCGCGCCGAGGTGCTCCTGCACTACGAGTGCGTGGACTACGAGGACGAGACGACGCCGCCCTGTGAGCAGATGGAGATGCGGGAGGGCGCGGCCGACGGCAGCCTTCCTGCGGATTCCCTTCTGAAGGCCGCCCTGTCCGACCTGGACCTGTGGAACGGCTTCGACGGGGTCACGGCGGACGTGGGCGACGCCGACGGGGACGGCCTGGACGACCTGCTGATCAAGGACAGCGTCGGCAGTGGCGACGGCGTCCTGCGTGTGCTCTACGGTGCGAAGGCGGGCCTCGGCGCGGGGCGGGACGTGGCCTCGGTCGCGCCGGACGTCGGTGGCGGCTTCGGCTCCCCGGCCGCAGCGGGCGACATGACCGGTGACGGCCGGCCCGACCTGTTGGTCAGCGCGCCGAGCTTCCGCAACCACGACGGCCGGCTCACCCTCGTCCCGGGTACCTCCGACGGCAGCCTCGCCCCGACCGACCGCGCGACCAGCATGGACTCGAAGACCAAGGGCCTGCCGGGCACCCGCAACCCGTACGAGTGGAACGACTTCACCGCCGACCCGCCCCTCCTCGACGTGAACGGCGACGACCACGACGACGCGGTGCTGTTCCTGCCGCTGTACGAGAAGCGCAAGGGCATGTTCCTCGTCGTGTACGGCACGGACGAGGGCCTGGATCCCGAGAGGACCAGCCACTTCTCACCGGCCGATGTCGGGGTGTCCCGAAAGCTCTGAACGCGTGGGGGCGGGGGGCCACTTGGCGCACCCTCCCCTTACCGCTCCACTCGAACACGTGCATGATGGCTCGGTTGTTGTCATCGGTGCGGGCAGGGTGGACGGTTCGGATGGGGTGGACGGTGCGCGGGCGCAGAACAGGTATGTGGGTGACGGCGACGCTGACAGCCGGATGCGCCCTCCTCACCGCCTGCGGATCCACCCAGCACAGCGACGCCCCCGCGAAGAAGCCCGGCCCCGTGACCGTGGCGAAGGCGCACGCGCGGGTGCCCGTGCCGCGTGGGGACGGCAGCAAGGTCGCCGACGACTTCAACGGCGACGGCCACCGGGACCTGGTCCTGAACGACCTCGTCAAGCAGCAGAGCCACGCGGACGACGCCGGCATCGGGATCGTGTACGGCACGAAGGGCGGACTGCGGCCGGGCGCACGGCAGTTGCTCTCCCCGGCCAAGCAGGCCGCCGCCACCAAGGGCCGGCTCCCCGCGGTCTTCGACGCCGAGGAGAGCTGCGACCTGGACAAGGACGGCTTCACCGACCTCGTAGTCTCCACCGACCCGCCGTACGACGGTCAGGGTCAGCCTCCCGTGCCCCTGCAGGTGCTGTTCGGCTCGCCGGGCGGCCTGACCGGCAAGGCGGTCAAGCTCTCCGTCCCCGCACGCGCCAGGGCCGGCAACGACTGGCCGGACCAGCCGGTGTGCGGCGACTTCGACGGGGACGGCGCGAACGACCTGGTCCTGCACGCCTCGACCAGCCAACTCTCCTACCTGCGCGGCCCGTTCACCCGCAAGGGCGCCCCGCGCGCGGCCGGGCAGCCGCTCACCGCACCGGGCAACGTCCCCACCGGCCCCGCGGCCGACGTCAACCGCGACGGCTACGACGACCTGCTGGTCCGCGAGGGCGGCGACGCGTCCCCGTCGAGCGTCGTGTACGGCGGCGCGAACGGCCCGGCCCGCACCGGCTTCGCGCTCCCCGCGGGAGCCGACGTCGCCTTCGGCCGTTTCGGCAAGGGCGAGCGCGCGCTCGACGCCGCGATCGGCTCCCAGGGCGAAACGTCTCTGCGGTACGACCTCGCCGGCCCCCGGACCGCCGCGCGCGGCTCGCTCGACGTACCCGGCACGGTCCTCGACACGGGCGACTTCGACGGCGACGGGTTCGACGAACTCGTCTCCAGCGGCTCGCGGTTGAGGGTCTTCCGGGGCCGTACGGGCGGGCTGTCCGCCTCGGCCGCCTCCGCCGTCATCACCGTGAAGCCGCCCGCCACCGGCACGACCCGCGTCCTGGCGGTCGCCGACCTCACCGGGGACGGACGTGCCGACCTGGCCGTACGCACCTACCGGGGCGAGACGAAGGACACGGTCGCGGTGTACCCGGGGCGGAAGAACGGGGTGGTCGCCGCCGAGCCACAGGTCACGTTCTCGACCGCCGAGTTCCTGTAGGGCACCAGCTGACGAACCGGGTCGAAGAATTTCTCTCGAACTCCCGTACAACCCTCCCCCACCCCTGTGGGTCTCCTGTTAGCCGACCGCCTCACGAAGCCCGGGAGAACTCCGGGCGAACAGGGGTGGCACGGCACCCCATTGATGTGTGACGCCCACCAGGCGTCCCGTGTGCCGCAGGAGACTCCCGCATGCACAAGCAGCACCTGCGACTCGCCCTCGCGACGGCCACCGCGGCCGCGCTGACGGGCGGTCTGCTGACGTTCTCGGCCGTGACGGCGACGGCGGCCGACTCGGTCCACCACCCGGTGGCGGACTTCAACGACGACGGGTACGGCGACGTCGCGTACTCGGCCGGCAACGCCACCGTCGGCGGCAAGAAGGGCGCCGGCCAGATCGTCGCCCTGTACGGCTCGGCGAACGGCGTGACGTCCGCCAACCGCACCACGGTCAGCCAGAACACCACCGGCGTGCCCGGCAGCGCCGAGACCAACGACGCCTTCGGCTGGGGCAGCGCGTACGGCGACTTCAACGGCGACGGCTTCGACGACCTCGCCGTGACCGCGGAACGGGAGGACGTCGACGGCGACACGGACGGCGGCACGGTCGCGATCCTGTGGGGGTCGTCGAGCGGTCTGTCGGGCGGTACGACGCTCGCGGACCCGGCGCCCTCCTCCCACGACCGGTGGGGCAAGTCCCTGGCCGCGGGCGACTTCGACGGCGACGGCACGGAGGACCTCGCGGTCGGCTCCACGTCGAGCACGGTCTGGGTCTTCAAGGACGGCATCAGCAGGTCCGGTACCGCGGGCGGCCGTTACACCGTCAAGCCGCCCGTCCAGTCCGGCGACGGCACGGGCCCGCTCGTGCTCAACGCCGGCGACGCCAACGGCGACAAGCGGACCGACCTGATCGTCGACGGCTACGAGACCGACAGCGAGTACGGCTGGAACGCCAACTTCTACGTGCCCGGCTCGGCCTCCGGTCTGACCACGGCGTCCGCGCAGAAGCTGAAGCCCGGCATCATCACCGGCATCGGCGACATCAACGGCGACGGCTACGGCGACATCGTCACGGGCGAGTCCTGGGACCCGTCCAACGACCCGGACGTGCCGTCCGTGCCCGAGTCCGCCACCGGCGGCAAGGTCCACCTCATCTACGGTTCGGCCGACGGCCCAGCCACGGCCAGGTCCGTGACCCAGAACACCGGCAACGTCCCCGGTACCTCCGAGCGCGGCGACGGCTTCGGCGGCGAGCTCTCGCTGGGTGACATCAACGGCGACGGCTTCCAGGACCTGGTGGTCGGCGCGGCGGGCGAGAACCTGAACGGCGTCGTCGACGCGGGCGCGGTGACGGTCCTCTACGGCTCGTCCTCCGGCATTCGCACGAGTTCGGGCTACCAGTACTTCGCCCAGTCCACGGCCGGTGTCCCCGGCTCGGACGAGAAGGACGACTTCTTCGGCAACGAGGTGAAGCTCACCGACGTCACGGGCGACGGCAAGGCCGACCTGACGATCGGCGCGTTGGGCGAGAACGGCTTCAACGGCTCGGTGGTCTACCTGCCCTCCAACGGCACGAAGATCACGGCGACCGGCTCGCGTTCCCTGTCGACGTCCGCGGTCGGCGTCTCCACGGACGCGTCCCCGGTTCTCGGCGGCAACGCGGCCAACTGACCCGCACCACCCGCGAGCCCCGGCGAACGCGGGTGGCACGTGAGCGCCCGCCCCTCTCGTAGCCGTGGAACGCGGCCCAGCAGACCAGCAGCGCGAGGGCGAACACCGGCAGCCAGGCCACGCGGGCCGCCACCCACGCCAGGCCGTCCGGCGCCGTGTGCAGGCCAGGGAGGCGGCCCCAGGTCAGGCCCACGGCGGTGGTCGCCATCAGGGCCGTCTGGTGCCAGAGGAAGACGGTCATCGCGGACACGTTGACGAGGGCGACCGCCGCCCAGGCCACCGGGCGCCTCATCGCCCGGCGCAGGGGGGCGCGCAGCAGCAGCGCCAGGCCGCACTGCGCGAGGCCGAACGTGACGGCGGTCAGGGTGGGCGGATTGAGGTTGGACACGGCCGCGCCGGGGACGCCGACCATCGACGCGGGGTAACCGGCCCAAGTGACCAGGACGGCCGTCACCACGCCGCCGCCCGTGAGCAGGATCCAGCCCGCGCGGCGGCGGTCCAACTCGCCGCGTGTCCAGGCCGCGCCCAGTGTGTACGGCACCAGCCACCCCGCCGCCAGGTTCACCCAGCCGAGCCAGGACGGGCCGCCGAGGCCGAAGCGTATGAGGTCCACGTGGAGGACGACGGCCAGCGGCCACAGCGGGTTGAGCCGGGTCAGCAGCGGGGTCGCCGCCGTCAGCACGGCGAAGACCAGCAGGAACCAGAGCGGGGACAGCGCCAGCTTCACCAGCGTGTGCACGGTGCCCATGCCCGCACCCGTCAGGAGCAGGCCGGCCGCCACCACCGTCCACAGGACGAGGACGGCCGCGACCGGCCCGAACAGGCGGCTCAGACGGGTGCGCAGCCACTCCCCGTACCCCGCCACTCTCGACTCCGCTCCAGCGGGAGGCGCCCCCACCCCGCGCGCGCGTGCCGCAGCGTAGCTCTTCGTCGCCACGTGGCCGCCCACCAGGAAGAACACGGCCAGCGTCTGGAAGACCCAGGAGATCGGCGCCAGCCAGGGCATGTCCCGCAGCGGGCTCGCGGCGCGCAGCGCTCCACCGTCCGCGACCAGCGCGGTCACCAGCCAGTGGCCGAGGACTATGCCGAGTATCGCGAACGCCCGCAGGGCGTCGACGGCCCGGTCCCTCTCCGGAGGAGTGGCCGCGTCGAGACGACGGGCCGTGGTGCGGATGTGCTGGATCACCGGCCGAAGCGGTGTGGCCGACTCACGCACGGGTCACCTCCGAGGTGTCGCCGAGGACGATCCGGGCGAGGTTGTCCAGGGAGACGGAGCCCGGGCGGAAGTAGTCGCTGTGGCCGCCGTCGCCCGCCGCGAAGACACGGGCGCCGAAGGCCGGGGAGACCGGGTCGGTACCGAAACCGACGGTGGTGCCGAAGAGGTCGGCGCTCGTGTGTGGCACGTCGGCGATCCAGTCGTCGGCGCCCCGCGCCGCCCACACGCGCGCGGAGGTGTGCAGCGCTGCGGCACTGTTCGCGCCCGTGCCGGGGCTGCCGACGAAGACGAGGTCGTCGACGTGGGCCGCCCCCTGGAGTCCGGCGCCCCGGTGGTCCGAGCGCTCCGCCGCGCGGGCGCACACGACCGAGCCGTACGAGTGGCAGAGCAGGGAGATGCGGGCGTCCTGGCCGACCAGCCCGCGCAGCTCCCGTACGAACGACTCCAGACGGGGTGCCGCGGACTCGGCCCGGCCGGTGGTGAGAACGGTCGTGCTGACGGTGCGCGGGGCCTCGTAGCCGAGCCAGGCCACGACGGCGGTGCGTGGACGGTGCGCGCCCTCGCGGGATCCGGCCGCGACCTCGTCCATCAGGGCTGTCGCGCCCGCGCGGAAGCGGTCCCACGTGTCCAGGGTCGTGTCGGAGCCGGGGACGAGGACGGCCACGCGCTCGGCGTGCGCCAGGTCGCCGAAGACCTCGACGGCCTGTCCGGAGCCGCGTCCGTCGAAGGAGAGGAACTGCCGGGAGGGCACGGCTATGGACCAGTCCGCCGCGGCCCGCTCCCGGTCTCCGTGAGCCGCGGCCATGCGCGCGGCCTCCGCGGCGTTCGCACGGTTCGCCGCGTACGCCTCGTCCAGCGTCGCCGCGTCCTCCTCGGCGATCAGCCCGGCGGCGCACGCGGCGCCCAGGGCGCGGCGCGTGCGGGTGGTGCGCAGGGCCGGTTCCGCCCAGCCGTGGCGGAGCTGGAGGAGCTGGACGGTCCACTCGACGTCGGACAGCCCGCCGCGCCCCAGTTTGGCGTGCAGCGTGGGATCGGCGCCGCGTGGCAGCCGCTCCGACTCCATACGGGCCTTGAGCCGCCGGATCTCCCGTACGGCGTCGTCGCCCAGCCCCTTGGCCGGATACCGCAGCGGGTCGACGAGGTCGATGAAGCGGCGGCCCAGGTCCTCGTCGCCCGCGACGGGCTCGGCGCGCAGCAGTGCCTGTGACTCCCACACCAGCGACCAGCGGCGGTAGTACGCCTCGTACGACGTGAGGGTCCGGACCAGCGGCCCGGACTTGCCCTCGGGCCGCAGGTCGGCGTCGATCAGGAGGGGCGGGTCGGCGCTGGGCAGCTGGAGCAGCCGGCGCATCTCCTCGACGACGGTGTTGGCGGCCCGTGCGGCCTCCTGTTCCTCCACCCCGTCGCGCGGCTCGTGCACGAAGAGGACGTCGGCGTCGGAGCCGTAGCCCAGTTCGTGCCCGCCGAACCGGCCCATGCCGATGACCGCGAACCGGGTGGGCAGCGTGTCGCCCCACCCGTCGCGTACGACCGCCCGCAGCGTGCCCGCGAGGGTGGCCGCGGTGAGGTCGGACACCGCGCCGCCCACCAGCTCCACCAGCGCGCCCTGGTCGGCGTCGCCCGGTGCCTCCTCGGTGCCGTAGGAGGCGACGATGTCGGCGGCGGCCGTGCGGAACAGCTCGCGCCGGCGCACTCCGCGGGCGAAGGCGACCGCCTGCCCGGGGCCCTCGGAGCGTCCGACGGCGGCGAGGATCTCCTGTTCCAGGTGCTCGCGTTCGCGGGGTTCGAGGCCGCCACCCCTGCCGTCGCCGTCGCCGAGCAGGGCGACGGCCTCGGGGGCGCGCAGCAGCAGGTCGGGGGCGAGGCGGCCGGCCGACAGCACACGGGCGAGGTTCTCGGCGGCGGCGCCCTCGTCGCGCAGGAGCCGCAGATACCAGGGGGTCTTGCCGAGGGCGTCCGAGACCTTGCGGAAGTTCAGCAGGCCCGCGTCCGGGTCGGCCGAGTCGGCGAACCAGCCCAGGAGGACGGGCAGCAGGGTGCGCTGGATCGCGGCCTTGCGGGTGACGCCCGACGCGAGGGCCTCCAGGTGCCTGAGCGCCGACGCCGGGTCAGCGTACCCGAGGGCGACCAGCCGCTCGCGGGCCGCGTCGGCGCGCAACCGGCTCTCGCCCGGGGCGAGCTGGGCGACGGCGTCGAGCAGCGGCCGGTAGAAGAGCTTCTCGTGCAGACGCCGTACGACGGCCGCGTGCCGCTTCCACTCGCGGTTCAGCTCGGCGACGGGATCCGTGCGCAGGCCCAGGGACCGTCCGATGCGGCGCTGGTCGTCCTCGGACTCGGGGACGAGGTGGGTGCGGCGCAGCCGGAACAGCTGGATGCGGTGCTCCATGGAGCGCAGGTAGCGGTAGGCCTCGTCGAGCTGCACGGCGTCGGCCCGCCCCACGTACCCGCCCGCGGCGAGAGCCCCCAGCGCGTCGAGCGTGGTCCCGCTGCGCAGTGACGTGTCCCCGCGCCCGTGCACCAGCTGCAGGAGCTGCACGGCGAACTCGACGTCGCGCAGGCCCCCGGGGCCGAGCTTCAGCTCGCGCTCGATCTCGGCGGCGGGGATGTTCTCGACGACCCTGCGCCGCATCTTCTGCACGTCGGGCACGAAGTTCTCGCGCTCGGCGGCCTTCCAGACGAGGGGTTCGAGCGCGGCGATGTACTCCTCGCCGAGGTCGGTGTCCCCCGCGACGGGTCGGGCCTTCAGCAGGGCCTGGAACTCCCAGGTCTTGGCCCAGCGCTGGTAGTAGGCGAGGTGGCTGCTGAGGGTCCGTACGAGCGGCCCGTTGCGCCCCTCGGGCCGGAGATTGGCGTCGACGGGCCAGATGGAGCCCTCGACGGTCGTCTCGGAACAGATCCGCATGAGGTGGGAGGCGAGTCGGGTGGCCGCCCGCAGCGCCTTCTGCTCGTCCGCGCCGTCCGTGGCCTCGCCGACGAAGATGACGTCGACGTCGGACACGTAGTTCAGCTCGTGGCCGCCGCACTTGCCCATCGCGACGACCGCGAGCCGGCACAGCGCGGCGTCCTCGGGCGCTGCGGCGCGGGCGAGGGCGAGGGCGGCGCGGAGGGTCGCGGTGGCGAGGTCGGCGAGTTCGGCGGCGGTCTGGGCGACGTCGGTGGTGCCGCACACGTCACGGGCGGCGATGGAGAGCAGGCAGCGCCGGTAGGCGACGCGCAGGGAGACCGGGTCCGTGGCCTCGGCGAGCCCCCGCTCGAACTCCTCCACCCCCGGGTGCAGGTCCTCCGGCTCGTACATGACGAGCGCCTGCCAGTCGTGCGAGTGCCGGGCGAGGTGATCGCCGAGCGCGGCCGACGCGCCGAGCACACCGAGGAGCCGGTCCCGCAACGGCTTCGCCGCGATCACCGTGTCCAGCAGCTCGCGCCGCGCGGTGCGGTCGGGCTGCGCCTCCAACAGCCGGACGAAGCCGAGGAGCGCCAGGTCGGGGTCGGCGGTGGCGCCGAGCGCGTCGAGCAGCACCGGGTCGTCCTTGACCGGCGTCAGCTCGGTGCTCTCCAGGAGCCGCTCGGCGGCCGAAGGATCGGTGAAGCCGTGCCGCAGCAGCCGCGAGAAGGTACTGCTCCTGCGCCCCGGCGCCATCATCCCCGGCCTCCCCTGGATCAAGCTCGGATCAAGGTCGTACGGCCCTGAGCGTAGTCGCTCCGCTGGGTTGGGGGAGGTCGCGGTTGTGGGTGGGTACTGCGGGACGGTGGACGGCTGCGGGTTGTGTGTGGTTGCTCGCGCAGTTCC
>NZ_VJZC01000289.1 GCF_009377185.1 Streptomyces spongiae | reverse complement strand
CCCTCATGACGGTCTCAGCCCCAGACCACCAGGGGCGCGGGGCTGTATCAAATTGCGGCTCCGCCGCGTGGGCGCGAGCAACCACGACGAACCCGCAGTGTCAGGACGGCCGCGGCCACGAATCAGCAGGGGCGCGGGGAACTGTGCGAGCAACCACGAGACTCCCCGCCCCCTCACAGCGACCCGCACCCCCAAACCGGCGACCGAAGCGGAGCGCCTACGCCTCGACCTCCGACCGGTCCTGGCCCCACATCGTGTGGAACGACCCCTCCCGGTCCGTCCTCCGATACGTGTGCGCCCCGAAGTAGTCACGCTGCCCCTGCGTCAGCGCGGCGGGCAGCCGCTCCGCACGCAGCGCGTCGTAGTACGCGAGCGCCGCCGCGAAGCCCGGCGTCGGCACGCCCTGCCGGGTCGCAGCGACGAGCACCTCCCGCCAGTCGTCCTGCGCGGCGGCGATCTCCTGGGCGAACGTGTCGTCCGACAGCAGGCTCGGCAGATCGGGCCGGGTGTCGTACGCGGCACGGATGCGGTCCAGGAAGGCCGCGCGGATGATGCAGCCGCCGCGCCAGATGGAAGCGACCTTGCCGAGGTCGATGTTCCAGTCGTACTCCTCGGTCGCCGCGGTGATCTCGTGGAAGCCCTGCGTGTACGACACGATCTTCGACGCGTACAGCGCCTGCTCCACCCGGTCCGCGAAGGCGCCCGCCTCGGCCGCGCTCAGCGCCGTGGGCTTCGGGCCCGCGAGACCGCGGGAGGCGTCGCGCAGCGCGCTGTGGCCCGAGAGCGAGCGGGCGAACACCGCTTCCGCGATCCCGGACACCGGCACGCCCAGGTCCAGCGCGATCTGCACGGTCCAGCGGCCCGTGCCCTTCTGCTCGGCCTGGTCCTGGACGACGTCCACGAACGGCTTGCCCGTGGCGGCGTCGACGTGGGCCAGTACCTCGGCCGTGATCTCGATCAGGTACGAGTCCAGACGGCCGGTGTTCCAGGTGCGGAAGATCTCGGCGATCTGCGCGGGGGTGTAGCCCGCGACGTCGCGCAGCAGCTGGTACGCCTCGCCGATCAGCTGCATGTCCGCGTACTCGATGCCGTTGTGCACCATCTTCACGAAGTGACCGGCGCCGTCGGGCCCGACGTGCGTCACACAGGGCGCTCCGTCCTTCGCCTTCGCGGAGATCTTCTCCAGCATCGGACCGAGCGAGTCGTACGACTCGGCCGGTCCGCCCGGCATGATGCTCGGCCCGTTGAGCGCGCCTTCCTCACCGCCGGAGATGCCCGCGCCCACGAAGTGGATGCCCTGTTCGCGCAGTGCGGCCTCGCGGCGCCGGGTGTCGGCGAAGTGCGCGTTGCCACCGTCGATGATCATGTCGCCGGGTTCCAGGAGCGGGGCGAACTCCTCGATCACCGCGTCGGTCGGGCCGCCCGCCTTCACCATGACGACCAGGCGTCGCGGGCGCTCCAGCGCCGCCACGAAGTCCTTGGCGGTCTCGGCCGCGATGAAGTCGCCCTCGTGCCCGTGGTCCTTCACCAGCGCGTGCGTACGGGCCGCGGTGCGGTTGTGCACGGCGACCGTGTAGCCGTTGCGCGCGAAGTTGCGGGCGAGATTGCTCCCCATGACCGCGAGACCCGTGACGCCGATCTGGGCTGTTGTGCTCATACGGTTGGCTCCTCAATGGATCCTGGTATCGGTGGTGCTGGTGGTGCTGGTGGTGCTGTTTGTGCTGTTTATGCTGGTAGATCCTGATATCAGCGGCGGCGTTTTCCGCCGTCAGTATTGCCCTTCGGATCGTTCCTGTGGCCATCCTGACGTGCTGTGGCGCCGATCGCACTGCGCGGTCCGACGGGTTTGATTACGCAGAGATGACCCCTCCTGCCTCAACGCTTTCCGAACCCGCGTCGCTTATTCGCCAGTTGGCGCGTCAGGGCGGCTGATTGGCGTCTTGTCCTGGCCGGTTCCCCGCGCTTACTTTTGCGGCCTCTGGCATATGTGAGGGGGCATCTCGATGGCCGTACGCGGTCGGCACCGCCGGTACCAGCCGAACAGGATCAACCGGGCCTCACTCACGGTCACAGCGGGCGGCGCCGGCATGGCGATCCCCCTCATCGGCACCGGAGTGGCGGACGCCGCCGACGTGAACACCTGGAACAAGGTCGCGGCCTGCGAGTCCACCAACAACTGGAGCATCAACACCGGCAACGGCTACTACGGCGGGCTGCAGTTCAGCCAGTCGACCTGGGAGGCATACGGCGGCACGGCCTACTCGGCCCGCGCCGACCTGGCCACCAAGGACCAGCAGATCGCCATCGCCGAGAAGGTCCTCAAGGGGCAGGGCCCCGGCGCCTGGCCGGTGTGCTCGGTGCGCGCGGGCCTCACCCGGGGCGGGGACACGCCGGACATCAGCCCGCAGGGCGCCTCGGCCCCGGCCGCCAAGCCGAAGCGCACGATCCGCGACGTCACCCCGCAGACGACACCCCAGTCGCAGGCCGGCACCGCGGAGATGTACACCGTCGTTCGCGGCGACTCGCTCTCCGAGATCGCCGACTCCCGCAAGGTCCGGGGCGGCTGGCAGAAGCTGTACCAGGCCAACCGCAAGACCATCGGCACCGACCCGGACCTGATCGTTCCGGGCCAGCGGCTGAACCTGCGGGCGAACGCACCGGGCGGAAACTCCTCCACGCAGAGCGCCTCCGCCGGCCAGGGCAAGGCCACCGAGGCCGAGAAGCCGGAGACGGCCGGGAAGCAGGAGACGGCCGAGAAGCCGGAGAAGAAGGAGACCTCGGCCTCCTTCGTCGCCCCCGTGGACGCCTCGACGGGCACCCCCTACCGTGCCGCGGGCTCCTCCTGGTCGAAGGGCTACCACACGGGACTCGACTTCCCCGTGGCCACCGGCACCACCGTGAAGTCGGTGGCCGCGGGCGAGGTCGTCAGCTCGGGCTGGGGCGGCTCGTTCGGCTACCAGGTGGTCATCCGGCACGCCGACGGCCGCTACACCCAGTACGCCCATCTGTCGGCCATCTCCGTGAAGTCCGGGCAGAAGGTGGGCGTCGGCCAGCGCATCGGCCGCTCCGGGTCCACCGGCAACAGCACGGGCCCGCATCTGCACTTCGAGGTGCGGACGGGGCCCGGGTTCGGCAGCGACGTCGATCCGGTCGCCTATCTCAGGGCCGGCGGGGTCCGGGTCTGATCCCGGCCCTCCGGCTCCGTCCCGGGCAACCGGGCCCGCCGATGCCGCGAGGTCAGGATTTGACCCGCGTACGGTGCCGGTCGACGAGCGGCACCGGCACGTACGGGCCGCCGTAGAACGGGCCGTAGGAGTACGGCGGGTCGTCGGACGCGCCCCGTCCGTCGTACGCCGCCTCCTGGGGCGCCGGCGTGGGGGCCGGTATGAGGACATCCCGGACCTCTCCGACGGCCGGGGCGACAGACTGCTCTCGCAGCGCCGTGGCCAGCAGTTCCTCGACGGGGTCCGGACCGGCGGGGACACCGGCCTTCGCCCCGTCCGCACCGGCCGGGACACCGACCGGCGCGACGTCGGCGACCGGCGCCCCGTCAGCCCCTGCGGGTGCCGTGGCGTCCACCGGCTCGGTCCGCGTGCTCGCGAGCCGCTCCGTGGTCAGCAGGATCAGGCCACCCGCCGCGACGACACCGCAGCCCAGCGCCAGGACGGTACCGGTCGTGCCGTAGCGGAACGTCTCGCCGAACATCGTGAGGCCCACCGCGGCCGCCACCACCGGGTTCACCACGGTCAGCGTGGCGAGCGGCGCGGCGAGCCCGGCGCCCCGGTACGAGGCCTGCGACAGCAGCATGCCCGCCGTCGCGAGGACGCCTATCACCGCGAGCGTCGGCACGTCGGCGACGGTGACCCCGCCGGTCCAGTCCACCGCGACCGACTTCGTGAACACCGACGACATACCGAAGGCGACACCGGCCGCGACCGCGAGCAGGATGCTCCGGACCGCCGGGTGGCGGTGCACCGCGCGCGCGGCCACCATCAGCGCCACCACCGCACCGCCGGTGGCCACGGCCACCGCCACGCGCTGGGTGCTGTCGAGGGACTGCGAATCCGAGGCGCCGACCAGCGACAGCAGACCCGCGAGACCGACCGTGGCCATGATCGCGCCCCGCCACGCCGTCGCCCCGGCCCTGCGGCCCACGAAGAGCGCGGCCATCGGCAGCGCGCACACGATGGTCAGCGCGCCCAGCGGCTGCACGAGGCTCAGCGGTCCGTAGGCCAGCGCGATCACGTGCAGCAGTCCACCGAGGCCGTTCAGCGCGACCGCCGCCCACCAACCGGCCCTGCGCATCGGTGCGTAGGGCTTGTCGGGGGAGGACACCGCGACCTGCTCCTGCACGATCGCCCCGCCCGCGTACGCGACCGCGGAGACGAACGACAGCAACACGGACAACGCGAGGGCGCTCATGAGCTGCTCCTCTGCGAGCGGCGGGGGCTCTCGGCCCGGCGCGGCGAACGGTCGGCTTCCATGGTTACCACGATGCCTCGCGAACGCGCCCGCGTCGTCGTCCCTGAGCACTCATTGAGTCCTACTGCCGTTGGAGTAGGACGGCCCGTTCGTCATCCCAAAGGTGGGCGACTCCGTACGCCGCCCCCCGGTGCAGCCCCCTAAGGGCCTTGGTACTACTGCTGTTCGTGGCTCTCGACCCCGACCTCACCGCACTCCGCGTCCTCGGCGGCTTCTTCGTACTACGCACGGGAGAACCGGCGGACGGCCGGCTGCCCACCCTCGCCCACGCGTACACGGCACGGCATGCCGGGGAAAACGGAGGCGGTGACGAGGTTTACGCGGATCCCATGATTTTCCGTGTCCGGAAAGTCGCCGACGGTATCCGCGCGCCCGAGACGCGTGTCGCGGTGTCCGTCGCGCACCAGGGACTCGTGGCCCGGCTGTGGGCGGTCGCGCTCGGATCCGCCGCCCTGTACGGCCACGTGCCCGACCTCGACCCACGACTGCTGCGCTGGGACCCGGACGCCGGCGCCCCGGACGAGCTGTGGCTGACCGAGGTGCGCGCCCTGCCTGCCGGGGCGATCGGCGAGGTCGTCCGGGAGGGGCATCTGCTCCCCCTGGCAGCTGCCTTGCGCGAGCGATTCCGCATGTCGGAGCGGCTGCTGTGGGGCAACGCGGGCTCCGCGCTCATGGGCGCCGTCCGCCAGCTCGACCGCTGGGCGCGCACCCACGGCCGCCCGGACGTGGGGGACAGGACCCGCGCGCTGGCCGCGGACCTCTTCGCGCACCCCGACCTGTCGGACACCCTCGACCCCGCCACCCTGCGGCGCCGCAGCTGCTGCCTCTACTACCGCGTACCCGGCGGCGGACTGTGCGGCGACTGCTGCTTCGAGCGCCCACCCCGTCACTGAACGCGAGACCTGCCCGGGGCCCTCCCGAAAATCGCGGTCTTCCCCCACCGGCGCATCTGGGTGACCATGTGGGAACCATCCGCTGAGACAGGGGGTTTTCGGGTGCGAGTCGGGCTGCTGACCCGGGAGTACCCGCCAGACGTGTACGGCGGGGCCGGGGTCCATGTCGAGTTCCTCGCCCGGGAGTTGAGGTCGCTCACCGACCTGGACGTGCACTGCTGGGGTGAGGGCGCCGCGGGCGGAGTCGTCCGCCACCGCCCCTGGCCCACGCTCGACGGCGCCAACGACGCGCTGCGCACCTTCTCCGTGGACCTGTCCATCGCGGCCGCGCTGGAAGGCCGCGAACTCGTCCACTCGCACACCTGGTACGCGAACCTCGCCGGCCACCTCGGCAAGCTGCTGTACGGCATCCCGCACGTGATGACCGCCCACTCGCTGGAGCCGCTGCGCCCCTGGAAGGCCGAGCAACTCGGCGGCGGATACGCGTTGTCCAGCTGGGCCGAGCGCACCGCCGTGGAGGCCGCCGACGCCGTGATCGCCGTGTCCGGCGCCATGCGCGAGGACATCCTCAGCTGCTACCCGACGCTGGACCCCGACCGGGTCCGCGTCGTGCACAACGGCATCGACACCACCCTCTACCAGCCCGACCACGGCACCGACGTCCTCGACCGGTACGGCCTCGACACCGGCCGCCCCTACGTCCTGTTCGTCGGCCGGATCACCCGCCAGAAGGGCGTGCCCCACCTCCTGCGCGCGGTACGGGACATCGACCCCGCCGCGCAGGTGGTGCTGTGCGCGGGCGCCCCCGACACCCCGGAGATCGACCAGGAGTTCCGCGCCCTCTTCCAGGAGCTCAGCGCCGTGCGCGAGGGCGTGCACTGGATCCCGCAGATGCTGCCGCGCGCGGAGGTCATCCAACTCCTCACGCACGCCGCGGTGTTCGTGTGCCCGTCGGTGTACGAACCGCTGGGCATCGTCAACCTGGAGGCGATGGCGTGCGGGACGCCCGTGGTCGCCTCCCGCGTCGGGGGCATCCCCGAGGTCGTCGAGGACGGTGTGACCGGTCTGCTCGTGCCGACGGGGGACGACTTCGAGGCGCACCTCGCGCGCGCCCTCGACACGGTGATCGCGGACCCGGTGACCGCCGCGCGCCTGGGCGCGGCAGGGCGGGAGCGCGCGGTACGCGAGTTCGGCTGGGACGCGGTGGCCCGGCGTACTGTTCACCTGTACGAGGAAGTCCTCAAACAGGGATAACAGGGGTCGGCAGAGGGCAGAGGGCAGATCAGAGCACAGCGGCACAACGGGTGTAGAGGGGCGGCGGCATGCGACGCGGTGGACCTTCCGTGCTGGGAATCGTACTGGCGGGCGGCGAGGGCAAGCGGCTGATGCCGCTGACCGCCGACCGTGCGAAACCCGCGGTGACCTTCGGCGGTACGTACCGTCTCGTCGACTTCGTACTCTCCAATCTCGTCAACGCTGACATCCTGCGGATCTGTGTGCTGACGCAGTACAAGTCGCACTCGCTGGACCGGCACATCACCACGACGTGGCGGATGTCGAGCCTGCTCGGCAACTACGTCACGCCGGTCCCCGCACAGCAGCGGCTCGGCCCGCGCTGGTACCTGGGCAGCGCGGACGCCATCCTGCAGTCCCTGAACCTGGTCCATGACGAACAGCCCGAGTACGTCGCGGTGTTCGGTGCCGACCACGTCTACCGCATGGACCCGCGGCAGATGCTGCAGCAGCACATCGAGGGCGGCGCGGGCGTCACGGTCGCGGGCATCCGGGTGCCGCGTGGCGAGTCGTCGTCGTTCGGCGTGATCACGCCCGGCTCGGACGGGCAGATCGTCGAGCGTTTCCTGGAGAAGCCCGCCGACCCGCCGGGCCTGGCGGACGACCCCGAGTGCGTCTTCGCCTCGATGGGCAACTACATCTTCACCACCAAAGCCCTGGTGGAGGCGCTCCAGCGGGACGCCGAGGACGAGGACTCGGTGCACGACATGGGCGGTTCGATCCTGCCCCAGCTCACCGACCGCGGTGAGGCCCAGCTGTACGACTTCAGCGCCAACCACGTGCCCGGCGAGACCAACCGCGACCGGGGCTACTGGCGCGACGTCGGCACCCTCGACGCGTACTACGAGGCCCACATGGACCTCATCGCCGAGCGCCCGGCCTTCAACCTCTACAACCGCAGCTGGCCCATCTACACCCACTCCAACCAGCTCTCCCCGGCGCGTTTCAACGCGGGCGGCATGGCCAGCGAGTCGATCATCAGCGCCGGCTGCCTGATCCGGGGGCAGGTGACGCGGTCCGTGCTCTCGCCCGGGGTCCTGGTCGACCCCGGCGCCGTCGTACAGGGCTCGGTACTGCACGACAACGTCCACATCGGGCGGGGCGCGGTCGTGCGCGGGGCAGTCCTCGACAAGGGCGTGCAGGTGCCGCCGGGCGCGACGATCGGCGTCAATCCCGAGCGGGACGCCGAGCTGTACACGGTCTCTGAGAGCGGCGTGATCGCGCTGGGCAAGGGACAGCAGGTCCCGTAGGGGCAAATGGGGGTAATCTTGACATGTGCAGGCATTTCACCCCATGCTGAGCGTTTTCGTCTCATGGGTACCCGGGTGCTGAAAGAGCGCTGTTAGCCCCAGGAGGTGATGGGAGTGACCACCACTCCCCGGTCGACGTCGACGATGGAGACCCATCCCGACATCCTCGAAATGCGAAGTCGTCATGAGAAGGCGGAGCGCGCCACGTCCACTGTGGCCGGGCAGGCCATCGAAGCGCTGGCCCTGCTCACGGGTGTGTATCTCGCCATCTCTCCCTGGGTCGCCGGGTTCATCTCCTTCCCGACCCTGACCGTCAACAACCTGATCGTAGGTATCGCCTACGCGCTGCTCATGAGCGGCGGCTTCGGCCGGGCTTGGGAGCGGACGCACAGCATGGCGTGGGCCGGCTGCGCCCTGGGCGTATGGACGATCATTGCGCCGTGGGCGATCTCGGCGGACGTCGACACCACGAAGACCGTGGTCAACAACGTCATCGTGGGCGCGATCGCCGTCGTGCTGGCCATCGCCGCCAGCGCCATCGCGGCCATGGGCGCGCGCGGTGAGCACGGTGAGCGCGGTGAGCGTGGCCGGCGCGGTGAGCGCGGTCAGCGGGCCGCGTCGCGCGAAGGCGATCGGAACGCGCCCTATCAAGGCGATCGGAACGCGCCTTATGAAGGAGGCTCGGGTTCCTGAATCCAGCGGCCGTTGAGGCCCTGCGGGAAGCACCCGCGGGGCACACGGACCGGCGCGGAACGCGCGGTGAAGCATGCCCGCGTTCCGCGCCGGCGTGTGTTCCGGCAGCCGGCCACGAACCGTGGTCACGCTGACGCGGTCCAGACCTGGACGACGAGCGGAATCCGTGTTGTCATGCCAACTGCCGTTGTTTACAACGTTGTAATGCTGAGAACCGATCACCGAGCCGCCACCCGTCCTCACTCCCACAAGGAGGATCGTGCGCATCAGACGACTCAGAGACCGACTCGCGTTACCGCTTGTACTACTGCTCGCGGTCGCACTCGGCATCACGGGACTCACCGCCGCACCGACCGCGACCGCCGCCGCGGACGACGACCCCGCCGAGGTCCACGGCCTGAAGGGCGAGTACTACACGCACTCCGCCCCGGGCGCCTTCGACTTCCACGAGCTGAAGGCCACCCGCTTCGAACCGAACCTCGACTTCGACAACCTGGAGCCGCGCCTGGCCGCCACCGCCGGACGGTCGGACGACGTCAGCGTCCGCTGGACCGGGAAGATCGTGCCGGAGAATACCGGAGCCCACACCTTCTCGATCATCGCGGACAACGGCTTCCGGCTCTGGATCGACGGAAAGATCGCCATCGACCACTGGGTCGACGACTGGGACCGCGAACAGACGGCCCCACCCGTCGAGTTGACAGCCGGCAAGGCCTACGACATCAAGGTCGAGTACTTCGAGCACTACGGCGGCTCCAACTTCCACCTGCGCTGGACCCCGCCGGGCGGAACCAAGCACCCCGTCCCGCAGTCCGCGTTCCGCCTGCCCGACGGCTTCGACTACGACGGCGCCGTCGCCGCCACGGTCCTGAGCGACGGCCGCACGATGAAGCTGGACTTCGCACAGGACCTCGCCGCGCCCCCTGCCGGGTTCACCGACCACCTCACCGCGGTGATCGGCGGCGCCGAGTGGCCCCTGGGCGCCGCCAGGCCGGACCCAGCCGACCCGAAGGCCCTGCTCGTCGCCCTCGAGGAACCCGTCGTCGGCAACAGGACCGGCACGGCACGCGGAGCCACCGACCTCCGCTACGACGGCCGGGGCGGTCTCACGGGCGCCCACGGCAACGTTGTCAACGAGTTCTGGAGCAGCGGCCCCAACCGCTCCACGTACGAGCTGCGCACCCGGTGGGCCGACGAGGTCGGACCGGACAACGCCCTCCCGGAGTACCCCCGGCCCAAGCTGACGCGCGACGCCTGGAAGAACCTCAACGGGCGCTGGCAGTTCGCGTCGGCCGAGGCGGGCGAGCAGCCTCCCGTCGGCAGGACCCTCAAGGAGCGCATCCTCGTCCCGTACCCGGTGGAGTCCCAGCTCTCCGGCATCCAGCGGCACGAGGACCGCATGTGGTACCGCCGCACCTTCACCGTGCCCCGTGACTGGAAGATCGGCTCCGGCAAGCGGCTGCGGCTCAACTTCGGTGCCGTCGACTGGCAGAGCGAGGTCCTTGTCAACGGAACCAAGGTCGCCGACCACAAGGGCGGCTACGACAAGTTCAGCGCCGACGTCACCGACGCGCTGAAGCCCGGCCGCACCCAGGAACTCATCGTCGGTGTATACGACCCGACCGACGCCGCGAACGGCGAGAACCCGCCGATGGGCAAGCAGCGCCTGGACCCGAGCGGCATCTGGTACACCCCGTCGTCCGGCATCTGGCAGACGGTGTGGATGGAGCCGGTCGCGCCCGATCACGTCGACTCGCTCAAGCTGACACCGGACGCGGCGAGCGGCCGGCTCACGGTGGAGGCCAAGGGCGTGCGCGACGGCGTACAGGTCACGGCCACGGCGTACGACCGCGGGCGCAAGGTCGCCACGGCGAGCGGCCGCACCGGCACTCCGCTGACCCTGACCATCCGCGACCCGCACCTGTGGTCGCCCGACGACCCGTTCCTCTACGACCTGAAGGTGAGCGTCGGCGCCGACCGCGTCGGCAGCTACTTCGGGATGCGCTCCGTCTCCGTGGAGAAGGTGAACGGCACCCCGCGCACCCTCCTCAACGGCGAACCGGTCTTCATGATGGCCACGCTCGACCAGGGCTTCTGGCCCGACGGCCTGCACACCGCACCCACCGACGAGGCCCTCGCGTACGACCTGAAGGCGCACAAGAAGCTCGGCTTCAACGCCGTGCGCAAACACATCAAGGTCGAGCCCGACCGCTGGTTCTACTGGGCCGACCGGCTCGGCCTGCTGGTCTGGCAGGACATGCCCGCGATGAAGGCGGGCGTGAATCCGTCCGCCGCGGCACGCGCCGAGTACGAGCGCGAGATGAAGGAGATGATCGACGAGCACATCAGCAGCCCGTCGATCGTCATGTGGGTCACCTTCAACGAGGGCTGGGGCCAGTACGACGTGGGCCGCGTCGCCGAGCAGGCGAAGTCCTGGGACCCGACACGGCTGGTCAACGGCCAGTCGGGCCTCAACCTGGGGTCCGACGGCGGCACCGGCGACATCATGGACGAGCACGGCTACCCGAGCCCCGCGCTGCCGCCCCGCCCCGACGG
This sequence comes from Streptomyces spongiae, assembly GCF_009377185.1. Taxonomy (GTDB): domain Bacteria; phylum Actinomycetota; class Actinomycetes; order Streptomycetales; family Streptomycetaceae; genus Streptomyces; species Streptomyces spongiae. The sequence continues at coordinate 1,086 of NZ_VJZC01000289.1, read as the reverse complement.
GGAACGGGCACTCGTCAGCGGCGAGTACGGCGGCCTGGGCCTCGCGGTGCCCGGGCACGCATGGTCCGTCCAGCAGTCGTACGTCGACGTCGACCCGGCGACGTACACCGACGACTACCTCAAGAAGCTCGACGAGGTGCGCGCGCTGGTCTGCCGGGGCGGCAACGGTGCCGTCTACACCCAGATCACCGATGTCGAGGGCGAGTTGAACGGCTTCCTGACCTACGACCGCGCGGTCATGAAGCCGGATGTCCAGCGGCTGCGGGCCGCGCACGAGGCCCTGATCCGCGACGCGTCCCGCGCCACTCCGGCGGGGTGCCTGGCGCCGTGACGGCGGGCGAGTGACCCCCGCTCGCGCACGGATGGCCCGCGCCCGAACGGGTGGGGCGTGTGTGCACGGGTGATGCCACCTGCGCCGACATGACCACAGGTGCCTCATGAGTCCCGCCCCTTTCGGAGGGGCGGGACTTAATCTGCTGTTAACTGTGTGTAGCCTGATCGTACTTGACCGTAATCGCTTGCCGACGATTGACTGCTGGTTTCCACACTTCGTCGACGTGAGGCAAGCCATGACTTCCGACCAGCTCGCACCACTCGACCTGGCGTTCTGGAACATCGAATCCGCCGAGCACCCGATGCACCTCGGTGCCCTGGGGGTCTTCGCGGCCCACTCGCCCACCGCCGGCGTCCACGCGGCAGACCTGCTCGCGGCCCGCGCCGCCGCCGTGCCGGGGCTGCGCATGCGGATCCGGGACGTGTGGCGGCCGCGCGCGCCCTCCTTCCCGACCGCCTTCGGCGGGGCCGTCCGCGAGCCCACCCCGGACTTCGACCCCCTCGACCACGTCCGGCTGCACGCGCCGACCACGGACTTCCACGCGGTGGCGGGCGGACTCATGGAGCGCCCCCTGGAGCGCGAGCGGCCGCCGTGGGAGGCCCACGTGCTGCCCGGCGACGACGGCACCTCGTTCGCGGTGCTCTTCAAATTCCACCACGCCCTGGCCGACGGCCTGCGCGCCCTCACGCTCGCCGCCGCCGTCCTGGACCCGACGGACATGCCCGCGCCCCGCCCCCGGCCCGCCGAGCCCC
>NZ_VJZC01000288.1 GCF_009377185.1 Streptomyces spongiae | reverse complement strand
GTATCACCACGACCGTCCGGCTGTCGCTGCTGCGTGCGCCCACGTTCCCCGACCCGGACCCCGACAGCGGTGTCCACCGGTTCGGCTACGCGCTCGTTCCGGGCGCGGGCATCGCCGACGCCGTCCGCGAGGGATACCGCGTCAACCTTCCGGAGCGCGAGGTGCCCGGCGACGCGCGGGTCGCTCCGCTGGTGGCCGTCGGCGGCGCCGACGCCGACGCCGTCGTCGTGGAGGCCGTGAAGCTGGCCGACGACGGCTCCGGTGACGTGGTCGTCCGGCTGTACGAGGCGCACGGCGGGCGGGCGCGGGCCGTGCTCACACCGGGATTCGAGGCCGCCCGGGTCGTGGAGACGGACCTGCTGGAGCGGCCGTGGGACGACGGGCCGCAGCGGGCGGCGGTGACCTCCGTACGGGACGACGGAACGGGAACGGTGGAGCTGTCGCTGCGGCCGTTCCAGATCGTCACCCTGCGGTACGTGCGCGCACCTCACCCTCTGGAGGTATACGCATGACCCGCTCCCTCGCCTTCGCTCTCCCGTTGCGCCTGTGGGAGACCCCCGACGTCAGCGGCTGGCGGCGGCTGCCCCTGCACGCCGTCCCCCGTGGTGACCACGGCGACCGCGTAGCCCTCGACGGCCACTGGCGCTTCCAGCTGCTGCCGAGCCCCGACTCGGAGCCCGCCGACCACTGGTCGCGACTTCAGGTACCGGGATGCTGGACCATGCAGGACTTCGACGACATCCACGGCGTCGGCGACCTGCCGCAGTACACCAACTTCCAGATGCCCTGGCCCGAGCCCCCGCCCCACCTGCCGCCCGTCAACCCCACCGGGGTGCACGAGCGCGAGATCCACGTCCCGGAGCGCTGGGCGGGCCGACGGGTCGTCCTGCACGTGGGTGCCGCCGAGAGCGTGCTGATCGCCGAGGTGAACGGGGAGCCCGTCGGGGCGGGCAAGGACGCGCACCTGGCGAGCGAGTTCGACGTCACCGGTGCCCTGCGCACGGGGCAGTCCAACACCGTGCGGCTGACGGTCGTGAAGTGGTCGGACGCCACCTACGTCGAGGACCAGGACCACTGGTGGCACGGCGGCATCACCCGCTCGGTGTTCCTGTACGCCACCGACCCGCTGCACCTCGCCGACCTCCGCGTGACGGCGGACCTGGCCGAGGGCGGCACGGGGCGGCTACGGGTCGACACCGACGTACGGCACACCGGCGGGCTCCTCCCCGCGGGCTGGTACGTCTCCGGACGCCTGGAGGAAGTGACGAGCCCGGAGAGTCTGGACAGCCCGGAGCACCTGGACGAGCCGCTCACCGCCGAAGCCGTCCCGGACCACAGGAGCTCCGGCTGGCGGGGCGGGGCCACCCTGACGGCGACCGTCCCGGAGGTGCGCCCCTGGTCGGCCGAGACACCCGAGCTGTACGAGCTGACGGTGCGGCTCCACCACCCCGACGGCACGGTCGCCGACGAGGCCGGCTGCCGCGTCGGCTTCCGGACCGTCGAGATACGGGGCCGCGACCTGCTGGTCAACGGCGAGCGGGTGTTCATCAGGGGAGTCAACCGGCACGACTTCCACCCGCTCACCGGCCGGGTCCTCAGCGAGACGGACCTGCGCGCCGACCTGACCGTCATCAAGCGCTTCGGCTTCAACGCCGTCCGCACCTCCCACTACCCCAACGACCCGGCGCTCCTCGACCTCGCCGACGAACTCGGCCTGTACGTGGTGGACGAGGCCGACATCGAGAGCCACGGCCACTACGACGAGATCGCCCACGAACCCGGCTACCGCGCCGCCTTCCTCGAACGGGTGGCGCGGATGGCGAGCCGGGACAAGAACCATCCGAGCGTCGTCGTCTGGTCGCTGGGCAACGAGAGCGGCTACGGCCCGAACCACGACGCCGCCGCCGGCTGGCTGCGCCGCTACGACCCGACGCGCCCCGTGCAGTACGAGGGCGCGCTCGGCTCCGACTGGTCGCGGCCGGGAACCGCCACCGACATCATCTGCCCGATGTACACGTCGATCGACGCGATCGTCGCGCACGCCGCCTCGGGCGAGCAGACCAAACCGCTGATCCTCTGCGAGTACTCGCACGCCATGGGCAACAGCAACGGCTCCCTCGCCGACTACTGGACAGCCATCGAGTCGACCCCCGGCCTGCAAGGCGGCTTCGTCTGGGAGTTCTGGGACCACGGCATCCTGCAGCGCGTCGCCGACGGACCGGGCGCCGGCCGCCCGGCGGGTCCCGGTACCGCCGACGGGTACGCGGCCGGGATCGCCGCACCCGGCTATCGCTGGGCGTACGGCGGCGACTTCGGCGACGACCCCCACGACGGCGCCTTCTGCGCGGACGGGCTGGTCCTGCCCGACCGTACGCCCAAACCCGCGATGTACGAGCACCGGGAGATCGCCGCACCCGTGCGGCTGCGACTGCTCGACTCCGGTGACGTCCTGATGGCCAATCACCAGCACTTCCGCGACCTGGCGTGGCTGACCGGCGAGTGGCGGCTGGAGACCACGGACTCCGCCGCCGTCCGGTCCCCGGCGCTGCTGCCGCGCCTCGGGCCGGGGGAGAGCGTGGCGCTCCCGATCCCGGCGGAGCTGCTCGCCCGGCTGCCCGAGGCGGGCGAGGCATGGCTGACGCTCTCCGTCCGCGCCGCCGCCGACCAGGCCTGGGCGCCGCGCGGCACCGAGGTGTGCGCCCCGCAGGTGCGGCTGCGCGGTGAGGCACGCGGACTTCCGGCCCGCGCCACGGTGCGGGGGCGGTCGGCGTCACCGGTGTGCGTGGACGACCCGGGGCAGTCGGTCTCACCGGTGTGCGTCGACGACCAGGGGCTGCTCGTCCACCCCCGGCTGGCCGCCCCACCCGTGCTGAGCCTGTGGCGTGCCCCCACCGACAACGACCGGCTCGGCGGAGCCGCCGACCGCTGGGCGGAGCAGGGCCTGCCGTCCGCGGCGCGTTCACTGACGGACATCAAGCGGGACATCACGCGGGACGGCGAACGCGTGGTCGTCCGCGCGGAGTACCTCACGGCGGCCGGTACGGTCCTTCACGAGCAGGTGCTGACCCCGCTCGCCGGAGGGACGCTCCTGGTCGAGGAGACCGCGGTGATCCCGGACGGGCTGGACGACCTGCCCCGGGTCGGGACGGTCTTCACCGCTGCCGAAGGACTCGACCAGGCGCGGTGGTTCGGCCACGGCCCGGGAGAGACGTACCCCGACCGGTGCGCGGGCGGGCCGGTCGGCCGTTACGGCGCACCGGTGCGGGAGCTGTTCACCCCCTACCTCCGGCCCCAGGAGAGCGGCGGCAGACACGGGGTGCGCTGGTTCTCCCTCACCACGGGCGAAGACTCCGGCACCGGCCTCACCGTGCACCTGGACACACCCCGCCAGGTCGCACTCACCCACTACACCGCCGCCGACCTGGCCGCCGCCCGCCACCACGACGAGCTCACCGCCCGGCCGTGCGTCACCGTCCACCTCGACGCAGCCCACCGAGGAGTCGGCACCGCCTCCTGCGGCCCGGACACCCTGCCCGCCTACCAGGCAGGGCCGGGGACCTACCGATGGTCGTGGACGCTGCACGAGAGCTGAGCACATCCGACGTTCACGCGCTCCCAAGTGTCCGAATCACCCTCTGTCCCACTTGATGAGCTCATGTCACCGTTGCTGCTGTTCGGTGACCGTTCGATGCCTCGCTCCGAAGACAGCGGGCACGGTCGCCGGCAGAGGGGGAACAAGGCATGTTACGAAGAGCCAGAGTCGCCATCGGACTGGCCGCTGCCGCACTGGTGGTGGCCCTGTCCGCGCCGGCGGGGCACGCCGAATCGACCACTTCGGCAGCACCGACGGCGGCTGGATCGGCTGCCGGATCGGCCGCTGGATCGGCCGACGACCACGCTGTGTACGTCGTCCAGCCGCGATCCGACGGAACCACCTACACCGCCGTCTACAGCCCCGCGCCCGGCGTGACCGCGGACGAGCTGAGGGACACCCTGCGTCGGCAGGGTGTCCGCGGCGTACAGGAGCCCGGCTCCAGGAGCGCCACGATTCTCGCCCGCTGTGCGCCGTTCGTGGGCACCGCCGCCGCGTGGTGCGGACACAAGTGGGACTACGGGCCGTTCAACGACCCGCAGGTGTACTTCCTGGATCACACCAGTGACTCCTGGCCGGTGACCGACGCTCAGGTCGACTGGTACCAGGCGCCCGGGATCGACGCGTACTACCGCTGGTACACCGCTGGCTGTCCCGGCGGCGGCCGCCACTGCGTCAACGTGTACAACGGCAGCTACGGCACCGACTGGTACGGCGTGACCGAGGCCACCACCTCCAACGGCTACTTCGGCACGGTCACGGTCAAGCTCAACGACCAGATCACTCCGAACACCTATGCTGCCCGACGCAGCGTCGCCTGCCATGAAATGGGACACGCCCTGGGCCTCGAAGCCAACAACTCGACCAACAGCTGCATGTCCGACCCGGAGTTCCCGCAACACCCGTCGTCGGACGACTTCGGCGTCCTGAACCAGCTGTACCCGAAGCCCGGCACCTGATCGGCACCTGATCGTCAGGGGAGCCGGAGTCCAGGAAGCGTACGAGTCCGCGGCCCCCGGATCGGCTTTCGTTCCGGGGGCCGCGGGCGTTCGCTGCCGTCGTGCAGGATGAACACATGGAACGAAAGGGAGAAGAGGGCGAGCCCGGCAGCGGCTCCGCCGTCGGCGGCGCGCTCGCGACCGGCATGTCCATCGGCCTGTGCTTCGGAGTCGCCTTCGGGCTGCTCATGGGAAACCTCGGCCTGGGACTCGCACTCGGTCTCGCACTGGGCACGGCCGTCGGTGCCGCCGTGGGCAGAGGCCGGCAGCGGCGCGGCGAGGCTTCGGACGGCGAGAGCTGAGGTGCCGGGTTCCAGCGGGCCGGGTCCGCGTCGTAGTTCTCGCGGGGCTGTTCCACCCTGGGGAGGTTCGCGGTGGCCCAGTCGGCGAGGTGGGCGAAGAGCGGGGCCAGGCTGCGGCCGAGCGGGGTGATGTCGTACTCCACGCGGGGCGGGACCTCCGGGTGGTAGGCGCGTTCGACGAGGCCGTCGCGTTCGAGCCGGCGCAGGCACTGGGTGTGGACCTTCGGCGTGATCGTGGTGATGCGGCGCTGCAGCTCAGCTCGATTGGGTGATGGTTCGGGGCCTCCCCGTCGCCTCTGGCCGTACCCACCTGGCCAGGTCGTGCAGGGAACTGGCCTCCCGGGTCCGGACCACGCACAGGATGCGTGTCGCCGCCCCGGGGTTGAGTACGCCGGGGACCAGTGCGCCCAAGACCGTTGGTGGCGTGCGGCTGAGTCGGTCTCACTCCTGCTCAGTCTCCAGGAACGGTGTTCGACGGCGCTGGTGCGTTGTTCCTGCACGACGGTGGGGCCAGTGCCCATCGGCTGAGCCCGCGGGACATCCTCGACGTCGCCGAGGCCGGCGGCGTCGGGCGGGTGGTGCGTCAACGGCGTACCGTCAGCGCGCCGTTCGGGACGTGGGCCTGCCCGTCGTCGATCCCGACGACATCGCCGCCGTCGCCGCCGCCGTGGCGCTGCGCGGGAGCGGACACGCCGGGCAGGTGCGTGAGTTGACCGGGCCCGGCCTCGTCACGCCGCGCGAGCAGGTCCGGGCACTCGGGGAGGCGCTCGGTGAGCCGGTGCGGTTCGTCGAGCTGAGCGAGGACGAAGCCCGCGCGCGGATACTGGAGTTCATGCCGGAGCCCGTCGTCGGGACAACCCTCGCCATCCTCGGCGCGCCCACGCCCGCCGAGCGGCGGGTCTCCCGACGTGGAGCGGGTGCTCGGCCGGCCGGGCCGTACCTTCGCGGACTGGGCCCGGCGTCACGTCGCCGCGTTCCGGTAGGGGCAGGTAGAGGCTGGTAGGGAGCGGGATCTCGGGGGCTGCTCGGGGTCTTCCCGGAGGCGTGTGCAGGGGGCCGCGTGGTTCCCCGGGCGTGCGGCGATTCCGATCACTCCTCCTTCGGAGGCATGACAAGTGTCACCGTGGGCACGATGTACCCGGCTGCGGCGGCGAGGAGGCTGGTCGCACCGGGCACGGACAAGCCCCGGGACATCGGTACCCGACGAACCGGGCACAGGCATGAGGAGGCCGTCATGAACCGCCGGATCCGCATCCGTACCAGCCGTCGGCCCTCCGCCCCGCGCGACCTCACGATCGACCGGAGGACGCCGTCGGGACGGGTTCTGCCGTACTGAACAGGGGCCTCGACGCGGGCCTCGCGAACGGCAGTTGATCACGGGGCCCACCGTCACCCGGAATTGTGGTTGACGTCCCGTGGGCTCGTCCGATGTGCTGCGGTGGTGACCGACCTTCACATCAGACGCGTGGACGGTGACGCCCCTCTCGAGGACCTCGAGGACTGGCAGCACGTTCACAACACGATCATTCCCACGCACTTCCTCTCCCTGGACGACGTCCGAGGGCGGGCCGGACGCCACCACCTGGAACTCGCCCACGTCGGCGGCGTCCTCGTCGGCAACTCCACGGTCCGGCCGCCCGAGGACGACACGGCCACGGCCACGGTGATCGCCCGCGTGCTCGACGGGCACCGGCGGCAGGGATTCGGCGAGGAACTGTACGCGCGCGGGCTGGAGCGGGCCCGGGAGCTGGGCGCCCGGGTGATCGAGACGGTCGTCCTGGAGTCCAACACGGACGGACTGCGCTTCGCGCTGAAGCACGGCTTCGTCGAGATCGAGCGCTACCTGCTGGACGGCGACACGATCCCGTGGATCGACCTGCGCCTGGCCTGACGGGCGACCCACCAGGCGGACCACGGGCCGCCGCTCACACCGCCAACGGCTCCCGGTTCACTCCGCCGGGAGGTTCAGCTCCAGTGGTTCGACGCGGCCCTCCAGCATGGCGCCCAGGCCCTCGATGGCGCACAGTTCGGGGCGTTCGGCGATGCTCACCGGCATGCCGGTGGCCTGTCGCAGCATCTGGTCGAGACCCGGCAGCAGCGCGCTGCCGCCGACCATCATGATCCCGCGGTCGGCGAGGTCGGCCACGAGGTCGGGCGGGCAGTCCCGCAGTACCTTGCCGATGCCGTCGAACAACGCCGTGAACGGCGTCTGGATGGCGTCGCGCACGGCGGCGGTGTCCACCTTGACGGACCGGGCGAGCCCGGTGGCGACGTCCAGCCCGTGGATCTCGGTGGAGGCGGGGCCCTGCGGGGTCAGCCCGTTGCCGGACAGGGCGAGCTGGAGCGGCCGTACGGACTGGCTGGGCAGGATCAGCTCGTGCTGGTGGCGCAGGTGCTGGACGATCGCGTGGTCCACGGCGTCACCTCCCACCGGGATGCGCTCGGAGGCCACGATCGAACCCAGTGAGACAACGGCCAGCTGGGTCGCGGCGGCACCGCACACCATGATCATGGTGGCCTCCGGGCGCTCGACCGGCAGTCCGGCGCCGACCCCGGCGGCGATGAGCGTGTCCACGAGTTCGACACGCCGGGCGCCGAGGCCCACCAGCGTCTCGATCGCCGCGCGCCGGCCGAGCGGGTCCGCGTCGTTCGGGGTGCAGGCGGCGGCGCGCAGGAAGGCCTTGCGGCGCAGCGTGCGGCGCACCTTGTCGCCGAGCAGGTGGCGCAGCATGCGCTGGGCCATCTCGATGTCGACGACGTTGCCGCCCGACACGGGGCGGACGACCCTGATGTAGTGGGGCGTACGCCCCGTCATCCTCTCCGCGAGTTCCCCGACCGCGATCAGGGCGCCGGTCCTGGTGTTCACGGCGGCCACGCTCGGCTGGTCGACGACCAGGCCGGCGCCCTTCACGTACACACGGGTTCGGGACGCGCCCAGGTCGACGGCGAAGTGACAGCGGCGGAGCTGATCCAGCCTGGCGGTCATGGGGTCCTCCCGGTAGCACGGACCGCGTGGTCCTGGGTGGCGGTCTTCTTGCATCGTGTGCCGGAGGAGGGGTGCGGCGCCCTTCTGGATGGGCCGGGTGGGGTGCGGCCGGACGGGTGGTGTCGGGGTGGTGTCGCGTGTCGCTGACAGGGGGTCAGGCGGGGCGGACCGCTTTGAGGAGGGGTTCCAGAGACGTGACGGTGTACCGGCAGCCTGCCTCCCGCAGCCGCCGCTCCTCCTCCTGGCCGGTGGCGTACCCGATGAACGGCAGACCGAGGGCGGACGCGGCGGTGAGCTCGACGACGGACGAGCCGATGAGGACGGCGTCGTCCGGCGCGGTGCCCAGCCGCTCCAGCGCCCGGAGCAGGCAGTCGGGGTGCGGCAGGAGGAGGGCGGGGTCGTCGGAGCGGCCGTGGACTCCTCCGGACGTCGGCCCGGTGAGCCCCCGCCGCGCGAGGTAGGCGGCGACGGCGTCGGACGAGTGGTCCGTGACGACGGCGACGCCCAGGCCCCGGTCCGCGAGCGCGTAGACCAGGGGCCCCGCGAAGGGCGTCGGTACGGCGGCTCCGAGGTGCCGCTGCTCGATCCCGTCGAGCGCGCGGCCGATCTCGGGTGCCAGACGGTGGTCCGCGAGGGAGCGCAGGAGGCCCAGCGGGTCGGGGTGCTCCTCCCGGAGGTGCGCGGGAGGTCCCTGAAGGAGTGGTTCCGCGCCGTCCGGCGCGTCGTCGGAACGGCGCAGCTCGTCGAGATGCGTGGTCAGGGCGTCGGCCATCCTGGTCCGGCGGCTCGCCGGGACACGGGCGAGGGTGCCGTCGAAGCCCAGGAGGACGGACTCGGTGTCGGCGAGGACCAGGGCCAGATCGTCCGCGGGCGCCGTGCCCTCGCCCCTGTCCCGCGTGATCTGGTCCAGCCGCGGTGAGGGGCCGGGCGAGAGCCGCATCGCGAACGTCACCGACAGCCCGGGGACCGGCCATCCGCGCAGACTCTCGTGCACGGCGCGCTGGGCCGTGCCCGCCCAGCGCAGCGGATGACGCCGGGTGATGCGCGCGGCCTCCCGGGCGAGGTGCTCAAACAGCTGTTCCGCCACGTCGGAGGACTCGCCGCGCACGAACGCGAGCGGGTCGTCCACCTGCCAGGACAGCTCGGCCGACGCCACGAACGTGGTACGGCCCGCACCGGGCAGCAGCAGCTGCCGAGCGGCCTGCTGCGGGGTCAGATCCACCTCGTAGTACGTGATCCGGGAGGGCACGGGACGGTCGAGGTGCGGTCCGTCGGGGTCGAGCACGGTCGGCGTGCCGTCGGGCTCGGTGTACACGACCGCGCTGCGGCCCTGGCGGGGCGGGCGGATCTGCGCGAGATGGCGGACGGCGAAGGGACCCCGCACGAGATCGCGCTGCCCGGGCTCGGGGGCCGGCTCCGGGAGGTCCAGCGGGAGGTACCAGGCGAGGGGCGGGGCGTCCGGCGACGGTCCGCGCAGAGGCCGGAACCCGGCCGTGTCGACGGGGAGGCCGGTGGCGGCCGTCAGCTCCCGGTACAGGACCGCGGAGAGCACGACCACGACGTCCGTGGGGGACTGGCCCAGCGCGGACCGGAGGTCCGGGGGCGCGGCCGGGTGGTCGGCCCGGGCGAACCGAGCCGTGTGCCAGAAGGTCACCCGGATCCCCGGCGGCCCGTCCACCTCCAGCAGCGCGCCGGGCAGCTCGCGCAGGACCGCGTGCAGGACGGGCAGCACGGGGGCGCCGGGTTCGGTCACGACCACGTATCCGTTGTCGCGGGCGAGCAGCTCGTACCGGCTCGGGTCCAGGTCGCCCAGCGAGAGCAGCCAGGGGAGGGTTCGGCCCAGAAGGCGATGGGCGTCCGGGTGCGGGTCCGCGCCGGTGATCTCGACGGTGAGGGTCGCCCGGCCGCTCTCGGGGGCGCCGCGCTGGGCGAGCGTGTGCAGACGGCGGAGGTCCTCGTGGTCCGGGTACTCCTGGAGGAGGGGGGCGAGGTCGGCTGCGGCCTGCTCGAAGTGGCCCAGTTCCAGGTCGAGTTCGGCGCGAGTGACGTAAAGCGAGAGGCGGAGGGCGCGCAGCCGGGTGCGCGCCGCGCCGGCTGCGGGGCCGGGGACGCCGTCGAGGGGGTCGCCGTGCCAGAGGTCGAGGGCGTACTGGAGGGACGCGCGCGCCGCCGCCGGATCGCCCTCGGCGCGGCGGGACTTCACCCTGGCCACGAGGTCCTCGCAGCGGAGTACGTCGATGGTGGTGGGTCTCGCGTGGAGGGCGTAGCCGTCCGCCGTGGTGGCGAGGAGCCCGGGGCCGAGGGCGGTGCGCAGGGACGAGGCGAGGACGGCGAGCTCGCGATGGGGGTGCTCAGGCGGGTGCTGTCCCCACAGGCCCTCGATGAGTTCGTCGTTCGTCACGGTCCTGCCGTTGCGCAGGAGCAGCATGCAGAGCAGGGCCTGGGGCGCTCCGTCGCCGATCGGCCGCGGGTTCTGCCGGCTGATGCGCACGGGGCCGAGCAGACGGTACTGGTACCGGTCCGCGGCGACCGCGTCCAGCACCTCGGTGAACGAGGGCGCCAGGAACAGGCTCCTGCCCTGGCGCTGTACGTCGAGAGACGGGTTGAGGAGCCGGTCGGCGGCCACCGGGAACCGGGCCCGGAACAGCGCGAGCCGACGCGGAAGACGGGGCTTCGGCCTGTCGTCGGGCGTCGCCAGCCCTCCGCCCAGATCGATCAGCAGGCGGCCGAAGTCCTCCAGGTCCTTCGACTCGGTGCGGCCGTGGACGTTCCCCAGGGCGAAGCCGGTGATCTTCACCGTGCCGTCCGGGGACAGCAGGAGAGCGGGCGGAGCGAACCGGCCGTGCACCAAGCCCTGTTCGTGCACGGCTTCGAGGCCCTGCGCGACCTGGCGCGCCAGGGGGGCCATCAGCCATGACGGCAGCCGGAAGCCGCCCTCGGCGGTGAGCTCGGCCACGGAGACACCGTCCACGAACTCGGTGACCAGGTACGGGACATCGCCCTCGACGCCGTGGTCGTGGACCGCGATCACGTGTGGGCTCCGGATGCCGGCGAGGAGGCGCGCCCTCTCCAGGAACGGTTCGTGCTCCCGCCGCGAGGAGTACTCGTACACCACCACGACCCGTTCGAGGCGCGTGTCCTGGGCCAGCCACGCCTGCGGCGAGCTCATGCCCAGGCGCCGCACGAGCCGGTACCTGCCCAGCACCACCCGCGCGTCCCCCGCAGGCGCCCCGCCCAGCCGCCGCAGGCTCTCCGCCCGCACCGCCGCGAACGGCTCCCCCCGTGCCGGGACGTCCCCGTCGCCCGGCGCCGCGATCCGGAACTCCCGGGCCGCCACTCCGGCCCGCTCGTCGATCAACGCGCCCACGCGAGCGAGGAGTTCGGACGTCCGCCCGTGGGCCGTGCGCGGCAGGGTACGCAGGAGCAGTTCGCGCACACCGGGGCGGAAGGCGTACGACCCGGCCGGCCCCGGCACCGTGGTCAGCAGGCCGCTCAGTATCACCTCCGCCAGGTGCTGGGGGCGCGGTTCGGGCTCGATCGCGGCCTGGAGGAGCCGCATCACCGGCAACTCGGGTCGGCCGAGAGCGAGATGGCCGGCGAGACGGAAGGCCTCCGGCGACGCCACGGAGCGGAAGCGGAGGACGAGCTCCTCCGGCGAGAGCCGCTCCACGTCGCTGCGGCCCAGTTCGTCGACCGGGTCCAGAGGAGGCACCGGCCCCAACAGGGCGACGGAACCCGGCAGTTGGCCCGCCCGGCCCAGAAGCTTCGACCAGTTCGCGAGCCAGGGCGCCGAGGGTTCCAGGACGGGCACGGGGAGCGAACCGGGCTCGGCCACGTCCGTGACGTACGACTCCACCTCGTACGCCGAGTTGGGCGCCGCCGGGGAAGGGGCGGAGAGCCGAGCGGTCGCGGCGGGCAGCGCCGTGGTGCGCCACAGGTGCTCCGGAAGCGGCTGGACCACGGCCACCGGCATCCGCGCGGCCCATCGCCGCAGCGTGCGGTACCAGCGGTCGCCCGCCGCGCCCTCCCGCCACTGCGGGCCCATGCAGTCGGAGACGATCAGCGTGACGGTGCGGCCGTCGGCGTACGACTCCTGCGAACCCGGCCGTCGTACCGTGCCGTCGGCCGCCAGCCGGTGCGACTCCACCGTCCGGAACACGCCCGACTGCGCGAGCGCCGTGCGCAGTTCGCGGACGAGGGGGCCCCAGACGGGCATGGTCGGACCGGAGTCGTCCACGAGGTGCAAGGTCAGCCAGCGTTCGGTCGCCGGGCGCAGGACGGGCTGCCACCACCGGGGTGCCGCGCCGAGCCGGGCGATGCGGTGGGCCGTCGCCTCCTCGTCCACCTCCTGCCCGAAGGGCGCGGGGACCCGGCGCTTGAGGGGGCGCAGGGCGCGCTGGAGGGCGAGGGGGTGGGACAGCATCGGGGG
>NZ_VJZC01000287.1 GCF_009377185.1 Streptomyces spongiae | reverse complement strand
GACCAGTTCCCGGCCTCCCCTAGACCAGTTCCCCCACGGCCTCCGGCCGCGTCCGCAGGGGCACGGAGCGCGGGTGGCGCACCAGGTCGGCGAGGCGCTGGGACCACTGTCCCCGGTTCTCGCCCAGGGCGAACTCGCCCAGCCTCAGGCACTGGATGTCGGACGTGCCGGCGGGCGCGTAGATGTGGAGGGCGTCACGGAGGAACCGCTCGACGGGCCTGTCGGTGAACAGTCCGGCCGCGGCGTGGATCTCCATGGCGTCCTGGGCCGACTCGATGGAGGACTCGACGTTGAAGAGCTTGGCGGTCATGAGCTCGGCGTCGCACGGCCTCCCCTGGTCCAGCAGGTGCGCGGCCAGGTAGGCACTCTGCCGGGCCAGCGTCAGCCTCTGCAGCATCCTGCCCAACTTCATCTTGATGTTGGGTAGTTGCCCGAGAGGTTTGCTGCGCCGGAACACTTCCTGGCAGTACCGGGTCGTTTCGTCGAAGACGGCCTGGTGGATCCCCAGGGAGACCGCGGTGAGGTTGGGCCGGCCGTAGAGCACCGACGAGGAGTAGGCGACGGCCAGGCCCTGCCCCTCCTTGCCGAGACGATTCGCCGCCGGCACCCGGCAGTTGTCGAAGACGAGCTCCCCGAAACTGAAGCCGTGCAGCCCCATGGAGGGCACCTGCGGTGCGAGGGAGAAGCCGGGCCTGACCGATTCGACGAGGAACGCGGTCAGACCGCCCGAGCCGGCGCCGGTGCGCACGACGACGCCGTGCAGGTCCCCGACGTGGCTGTTGCCGACGAAGACCTTGCGCCCGTTCAGTATGTAGTCGTCGCCGTCCCGGACGGCGGTGCTCTCCATGTCGGTCACGAATCCGCCCGACACCGGCTCGGTGACGGCGATCGTCGGCAGGACCGCCCCGTCGGCTATCGGGGGCAACCACCGCCTCTTCTGGGCCTCGTTGCCAAAGTGAATGATCTTGGCGACGCCCAACTGGGAGGCCTGGACCATGGCGCCCATCGCGCCGCTGACCCGGGAGAGCTCCTCGATGATGATGGTCTTGGCAAGGTGACCCGCACCCATACCGCCGTACGACGGGTCGATCGTGGCACCGATCCAGCCCTGTCGGGCGATCAACCGGGACAGTTCGACCGTCGCGGTGCGGGAGGCTTCCATCTCCGGTATGAGAGGTCGCACATCGCGCTCTGCGAAATCGCGTACGCGCTGTCGTAGATCCTCGTGGTCCTGGGTGGTGAAGACGTGTTCCACGACAAGCCCTTCTCGGCGCTTCACCGCGCCCAGAGCGGCGCGGAGGCTGTACGTCGGGCAGTGGCTTCTGGCTGATGCTGGCCGACGCCAATATGGTCTACAAATCGACCCCCTGCGCCAAGATCGTTTAGGTGGTTTGGCCGAAACCCAAGCTGTTGAAACCGACGCGAGAATGTGAGATACGGGAGATCGGTTGTCCACATTGCGATACCTTTCAGACCGAGTTCGACCGGTCCTGGAGGGTTGGCCGGGATCCGCGACCGGCTTGACCACCAGGCATGCGCCCCCTGATTCGCCAGCAAGGAGGGGGGAGCGCTGACGGGAACTCACGCTCACACCCCTCGTTGATGTTTGAACCGGCAGAACACTGATTTTCGGCCAAGATAACGTGCGTCAGCCACGGGGCACGACAGAGGTCTTGACCTGCACACCCGTCAAGGTGCGTACAGGGGTTCGATTCGGCCATCCCGGCGCCGAACTGCACGCCGGTTTTCGCGACTTGACGCACCGCCATGACGGACGGCACCACAGGGCCGACCAGCGGTCACCCTAGGCGCGACGGAAGGCCAACAGCCCGGGTGTTACGAGAGATCCCAGGTCAGCGGCCTGCCGCACGACGACACGGGCCGGTTCGCCGACGTCTGGGCAAGATCCACAACCGGACCCGCGCCCTCCACATTTCGGCTGCGCGGGGCAGCCCCTTCCGAGCCGTAGGCACACATCTCGACGGAGCGACACCCCGGTCGACCGACGGTGCGACAGGGGCTCCCAACAGGAATTTTTCCGCCGGACGATCATCCGTTCCGGGCCCGGCCCTGCGGGTCCGTGCACCACAAAGTCTCCACGACCACACGCAGGATCAGCGGAACACCTCCACAAATGAAATCTTCGGTGGTGCCACGGTCGGTGCGCTGCTCGACGGCGGCAGGGGAGCCTCGACGCGCTCACCGTATCCGGCTCGTCAACTGCTCTCAGCTCCTTGCCAGTTGTAGTCGGGCGACTGCTGACGGCGAGCCGTCGGCCTGGTACGGTTCACCCGGCCGCCGACATGTACCAAGGCTCTGTAAAGACGGCGCGCGGGGGATCTCGGGCACTTCGTACCACTGCCCCAACCATCACCAGTGTTTCGCTGCCGTACGAGGAATCAGATGCCAGGCACCCGCGACTGGCGGACACGTCATCGGTCCGCCTCCCGCCTCCTCGACCCGTCAGGTCCGCTGACCACTCCCCCGGTCCTGCCGCAACGGCCCTCGGGAACCAGCCTCGCCCGGCAACTGAACGGCGTGGCGGCACACCGGGATCAGCGCGGCCGCCAGGACGCGTGCGCACCCTTTCCCGACGACGGCCGCGGAGTCCCTCCGCCACCGTGCGGCCCCGGCGTCCGCTGACCGGCGCACCGGGCACCCCCGCATCCTGACGCACCCCCGACGCGCCCACCGACCGGCGCACCCCCGGCGCCGACCGACCGTGAGGAACATTCCCGAATGACTGAGCAGGTACAACGCGGTCCCGAACTGGACTGGCTCCTGGACGGGCTGGTGGAACGGATACCGGAGATCCGGTGCGCCGTCGTGCTGTCCGGGGACGGCCTCCTCATCGGCAAGTCGAAGGACATCCGCCGAGGCGACGCCGAGCACCTCTCCGCGGTCGGCTCGGGCATGCACAGCCTCGCCCGGGGCGTGGCGCGCCACTTCCACGGCGGAGATGTCCAGCAGACGGTCATCCAGATGGAGCGGGCGTTCCTGTTCGTCACCGCCGCGGGCCAGGGCGCGCGGCTCGCCGCCATCGCCTCCGAGGAGGTGGACGTCGGGGTGATGGCCTTCGAGATGGGAACCCTGGTCAAGCAGGTCGGCAAGCATCTGTCCGCGGCGCCTCGCGAGGAGACCTCGTTCGGTTACGTGCAGGACGCGTGAACCGTCGGGGCTCGCGATGAGCGGGCGCGGAAACAATCGAAAGGGTGATGGATGACCTCCGTCAGCTCCGAGCCGGTCATGCCGACCGCGTTGAAGATCCTCATCGCGGGCGGATTCGGGGTGGGGAAGACCACCATGGTGGGCGCGGTGAGCGAGGTGGCGCCGCTGGAGACCGAGGAGCGGATCACCACGGCGAGCGTCGGCGTGGACGACCTTGCCGGTGTGGAGAAGAAGATCTCCACCACGGTCGCCATGGACTTCGGGCGGATCACCATCTCCCCCGAGCTGGTGCTCTATCTGTTCGGCACCCCCGGCCAGGACCGCTTCTGGTTCATGTGGGACGACCTGTCCGCGGGTGCGCTGGGGGCCGTGGTCCTGGCGGACACGCGCCGTCTGGAGGCGTGCTTCGCCTCGATCGACTTCTTCGAGGCGCGCGAGATCCCCTTCGCCGTGGGCGTCAACTGCTTCGACGGCCGCCGTGAGGCCTCCGTCGAGCAGGTCCGCCAAGCCCTCGACCTGGATCCCTCCACCCCGGTCGTCCTCTGCGACGTACGCGACAGCCGCTCCAGCACGATGGTGCTCATGGCGGTCCTGGAGGCGGCGCAGGAGCGGGCGGTGGCCCACCACGCGGCGATCGGCCACTGAAGCGATCGGCCACTGAGGCGGGCGGCCACCGAATCGTCAGGGAGCCGCCTTGGCCGCCCTGGCGAGGAGGTCGTCCCGCCTGATGGGGTCGTGCAGGGTGGCCGGCACGGTGCAGGCGTGGGCACCGGCGATGGCGCCGTACAGACCGCACCGCCGCGGGGACTCACCCAGGAGGTGGCCGAAGAGATAGCCCGCGGCGAAGGCGTCACCGGCGCCGTTGGAGTCGACGACGCGGGCGTCCGGCGTGACGGCGGGGATGTGGGTGAGCTCGCCGTCGACGAGCTGGTAGGCACCGTCGGCGCCGGCCGTGGCGACCACCACCCGGGCACGACCGCGCTCGGCGATGCCCCGCATGGTCCGCTCCGGGTCCCGCAGCGCGGCGACCGACACGAAGACGAGGTCGGCCGCGAGGGCGAAGGGCTCGTGGTACGGGTTGACGCCGTCCCAGTCGTGCAGGTCGGTCGAGATCGTCACGTCCGCCTCACCGAGCAGCGGCAGGGTGTGGGCGCAGGGATGCGAGATGGACACGTGGACGTGGCGGGCGGCCCCGGCGAGGGCCCGGACGGCGTCCTTGGGCAGCCGGTCCGCGTCCCGGGTGCGGGTGCTGTCGTAGAGCGAGAGCCGCCGCCCGTCCGGGCCGACCAGGTTCACCGCGCGCCTGGTGCCGCTGGGCAGGGGGACCTCGGTGAGCGGGACCCCCCGGTCGCGGTGCAGTGCGCGGACCAGGTCGCCCTCGTGATCGTCGCCGATCATGTCGAGGTGGTGCGTCCTGAGGCCCAGCGCGTGCAGGCCGACCGCCAGGAAGTCGCCGGTCTGGCCCGCCCGGGTCTCGATCGCGGGCACCATGTGGGTGTCGGCGAACGGGAGCGGCAGTTCGGGCACGTACACGATCGTGTCGACGCCGGATCCGCCGAGGACCAGGACGTCGATACCGTCCGCACTCCCCTGGGCGCCGTCGTCCGTGCCGTACGCCTCCGCCGCGCTGTCGCCCACGATCCCCGCTCCCCCGCAGTGCTGCTCGCTCACGGCCCAAGAGTACGGCGGCGACGGTCAGTTCGCGGACCCCAGCGACCAGAGCGGCGGGCTGCCGACGAGGCGACAGATGAGGAAGTACAGCGGGATCGGCGGCGTGTAGGGCGAGTCTCCGTCGGGGCCGTGGATCAGGCGCGGGCCGCCGGGCCGGGGGTTCGGCCGGGTGCGTGTCCACGACGGCTCGGCCACGCGGGCACCGACGGCGTAGCGGGTGCCGGCCGGCCAGGTGACGCCGATGTGGGAGCCGGAGGGGACGATCCACCACCAGCGCTCGTCGTCGGCGAAGACGCACCCCACCCGGGGCAGACACCGCATGATCCGCTCGCCGTGTTCCCGGGAGGTCCCCACCGCGTCGTACCCCAGGGCCGCGGACAGCCCCACCGGCAGGGCAAGTCGCGCGGGCCGGCGGTCACGCGGACGCGGTACGGAGGGTGTGCGTGCCTGCGAGTCAGGGATGTGCCGGAGTTCCATGAGGCAGGTGCCCTTCGGCCGAGCGGGAGACGGGCCGGGTGACGTGGGAGGTCGTGACCGTCGGTCTGCGGACCGTCGGGACGGTCAGCGCCGCCGGCGGAGCCCCGCTGCCGTCCGGGGACGCCGTGGCAGCGCCCGGCATCGGGACCACCGTGCCCGACAGCGGCTCGGGCTCTCGTAACGCCGACGCGGCCTCCCAGCCCAGGAGCCCGGCTCCGGGGATACGGGCACCGGGCTTCCGTTCCGTGGACACGGTCGTGCTCGCCGCCGACTCGGCGGTGCGACCCGGGCGTTCGGCCTTCGGCGTGGGCGAGTCGGCCTCCCGGGGCGGGGATCCGACGGCTCCCGGGGCCGACTCGGCGGACTGCCAGACCAGTTCGGCCCAGACGACACTCCCCGACCCGTGGGAGCCCGCGCCGACCCCCCAGTCGCTGGAGAGCGCGCCGACCAGCAGGAGCCCGCGCCCGTTCTGGTCGTCGGCGTCCGGCTGTCGTCGCTCCGGGAGCGAGCAGCCCCGGTTCTGGTCCTCGACCTCGATACGCAGCCGCCCGCCGCCGAAGCCCAGTCGGCACACGACGCGGTCGCTCCCCGTGTGGGTGAGCGCGTTGGTGACGAGTTCGGAGACCACCAGCACGGCGTCGTCGCACAGCTCACCGGCCGCGCCCCACGCGTCCAGTACCTCGCGCACGTTCTGCCGGGCTTGCCCCACCGACGCGGGCGTCGCGGCCAGGCCGAACACCTCGGATCTGCGGGGGCTTTCGGGCGCTCCGGGACTGGCGTGCTCGGGCGACCGGGCACGCGCCCGGTCGTCGTCCCCTGGCTGTTCGTCGTTCCGTGAGTGTTCGCCGTCCCCTGACGGGTCGTCGCTCCACGACGGGGGTTGGCCTGGCAATCGGCCCAAAGGCTGGGGGAGGGAGGGCGGAGCCATCGCCGTTCGCCTTTCGTCTGCCTACGCACCTGACTCGGTGCCGGTGCCGCACCACGGACGGTGTCCGTGCCGCACCGTCCCGAACCGGTCGGGCAACACCGCGAGTTCTCCCATGACGTGCGGAGACTCGCCGTGAAGGAGGCCGTGCAACAGCTCCATCTCCCCCAACGGGGCTGCTCGGACCCTTCGTTCACCGGTCGTGGACGGTATGACCACTGTGGCACCTGCCAACAACGGCTCGCAACCACCAAGTTGAAAATTGCATTTTGTTGGGTGCATGCTTCGCACCGGTCGACTGATGATCGTGACAGACTGCGACCGAGAAGCCCGGCGTGAAAGCGTGAGGGGGTGACGGTGTGACCGCGGAGACCGACTGGGGCGGTGCCCCCTCCGTGCTGCGGATGATCCTCGGCAGACAGCTGGAGGAACTGCGCACCCGGGCCGGTCTGACCTTCGAGCAGGCGGGCGAGGCGATCGGCGTCAGCCACTCCACGATCCGCCGGTTGGAGGCCGCCAAGGTCGCCCGGCTCCGGCTCCCTGACGTCGAGAAGCTGCTCCAGGTGTACGGCGTGAAGGACCAGCAGGAGATCGACACCTTCCTGAAGTCGGTCCGTGAGGCCAACAAGCGCGGCTGGTGGCACACGTACCGCGACGTCCTGCCGGACTGGTTCGCCGCGTACCTGAGCCTGGAGCAGGCGGCCCTCCACATCCGCGCGTACGAGGCGGAGTTCGTGCACGGGCTGCTGCAGACCGAGGCGTACGCCCGTGCCCTGCTGAGCGCCGGCAACCCGCACGCCGCCTCCGAGGACACCGAACGCCGGGTGGCGCTGCGCATGCGGCGCCAGGAACTCCTCACCCGCCCCAGTCCGCCCCGCGTGTGGATCGTCATGGACGAAACGGTCCTGCGCTGGCCGGTCGGGGGCTCCGAGGTGATGCGGGAGCAGGTGGACCATCTGATCGAGGTCAACCGGCTACCGAACGTGACCCTGCAGATCATGCCGTTCGACAACGGCCCGCACCCCGCCATGCGGGCCGGCGCGTTCCATCTCTTCCGGTTCAGGGCGCCCGAACTGCCCGACATCGTCTACCTCAGCGGCCTGGTCGGCGCTGTGTACCTCGACAAGTCGGACGACGTCGTGGTCTACCGCGAGGCCCTGGACCGGTTGGGCGCCCAGTCGGCGCCCGCCAGAAAGACCGAGGCCCTCCTCGGTGCCCTACGCAAGGAGCTCTAATGCACCACCACACATACCACCGCGGCTCACACGACTCCATACGCAACGGAATGCCGTCCCGGGACCTCGGTACACAGGGCTGGTCCAAGCCCTGGAGCGACGACGTGGGCGGCGCCTGCGTCGAGGCGAAGAAGCTCTCCGACGGCCGCGTCGCCCTCCGCCAGTCCACCGACCCCGACGGCCCCGCCCTGGTCTTCACCCCGCACGAGATGATCAGCTTCCTGACCGGTGTGAAGGCGGGTGACGCCGACTTCCTCCTCTGAACCCCCTTGTTTTTATCGAGCGTTCACTGAAGAACCGCGACTTTGAATGGGAGGGACGGCTTTGCCCGACAACAACGGATGGCCGGCCGACCGGATCGACACCGAGAACGCCCACTCGGCCCGCATCTACGACTACATCCTCGGCGGCAAGGACTACTACCCCGCCGACAAGGAGGCGGGCGACGCCATGGCGGCGGAGTGGCCCGCCCTGCCGATCCACATGCGCGCCAACCGTGACTGGATGAACCGCGCCGTGCGCTGGCTCGCCGAGGAGGCGGGCATGCGCCAGTTCCTCGACATCGGCACGGGCATCCCCACCTCGCCCAACCTCCACGAGATAGCCCAGTCGGTGGCGCCCGAGTCGCGGGTCGTCTACGTGGACAACGACCCGATCGTCCTCACCCTCTCCCAGGGCCTGCTGTCCAGCACGCCCGAGGGGAAGACGGCGTACATCGAGGCCGACTTCCAGGACCCCGAGGCCGTCCTGAACTCCCCCGAGTTCCAGGAGACCCTCGACCTGGGCAAGCCGGTCGCGCTGACCGTGATCGCGATCGTCCACTTCGTCCTGGACGAGGACGACGCGGTCGGTATCGTCCGCCGCCTCCTGGAGCCGCTGCCCTCCGGCAGCTACCTCGCGATGACCATCGGCACCGCCGAGTTCGCGCCTGAGGAGGTGGGCCGGGTCGCCCGCGAGTACGCCGCCCGCAACATGCCGATGCGGCTGCGCACGATCGACGAGGCCCACGAGTTCTTCGAGGGGCTGGAGTTGGCCGAGCCGGGGATCGTCCAGGTCCACAAGTGGCACCCGGACGGGACGGGCGAGCAGGGGATACGGGACGAGGACATCGCTATGTACGGGGCGGTGGCTCGGAAGCCGTAACTCGCCCCTGCCCCTGCCCTGGTGCGGGCACCGGGACGGGCGCGGCCGTTGCAAGGTTTCCGCAAGGCCGCGGCAAGTCTTCCGTCCCGGTGCCCGGGCAGCCCGGTGTCGTGCATACGTCACACGACGGTCATACGACACGGGGGTGTCTCATGAAGTACGACGTCGGCCCCGCACCGGCGCCCGCCGCATCGAGGAACGCGGCCGGTGCCTCGCAGTGGCTGACGATGCCGGACTGCAAGCGGGTCCTGGTTGTCGTCCACACGGAGGTGTACGGGCAGCGGCTGCGGGACGTGCTGCCGCTGCTGGAGTCCGACCTGCGGGTCCAGGTCGACTTCACGATCGCTCCGCACGCGTTCAACGCGGGTGCGGCACGCTCTCTGCCCGCGGCGCAGGGCGGTGTCCTGCCATGGAAGGAGGCACTGCGGCGCCGGTTCGACCTGGTGCTGGCCGCCGGTTCGCAGGGGGTGGAGGCGCTGCGCGGCCCGCTGCTGCGGCTGCCGCACGGTGCCGGGCATGTGAAGCTGTCACGGCTCGCCGACGACCGGGACCCGGGCGAACCCCGCTCCGTCGGCGGACTGGGCAGCCGGTACCTGGTGCGGGACGGGCGGGTGGTGCCCGCGGCGCTGGCGCTCGCGCACCGGGAGGACCTCGCCACGCTCCGCCGGCACTGCCCGGAGGCGCTGCCCGTCGCCGAGGTGGTCGGCGACGCGACCTACGACCGCATCAAGGCGTTTCTGCCCCTGCGCGGCAGGTGCCGGGCGGCGCTGGGGCTGCGTCCCGGTCAGCGGCTGCTGGTGGTCTCCTCCACATGGGGCTCCGGATCCTCCTTCCACCGGCTGGACGCGCTCCTGCCGCGTCTGCTGACGGAACTGCCCTCCGAGCGGTACCGGGTCGCCGTGCTGGTGCACCCCAACGTCTGGTCGGGGCACGGCGACTGGCAGGTGCGGGCCTGGCTGTCGGCCGCCCGGCGCCGGGGGATCGCCGTCGTGCCGCCAGAGACGGACTGGCGTTCCCTGGTCATCGCCGCAGACTGGGTGATCGGTGACCACGGTTCGGTGACGCTCTACGCGACGCTCACCCGCGCGGCCATCCTCCTGGCCGGCTTCCCGGCCGCGGACGTGAACCCCGCATCGCCGGGAGCCGAACTGGCCCGTGTCGCACCGGTGTTGTCGCCCGCCCACGCGCTGACGGAACAGCTCGCCTACGCCCGGTCGTCCCGCCCGGCCGAGGCGTACGGGCGGATCGCTCACCGGCTCTCCTCGGAGCCCGGGCGGTTCGGGCGGAACACCCGGCGGCTGATGTACCGCCTACTCGGGGTCGGTGAACCGGCGTACCCGCCGTCGTTGCCACCCCTGCCCCTCCCGGAACGGCTGTGGGGCACGCGGCGTGACGGCGTGAGCATGAGCCGGTGACGGGCTTCACGGCCGACTGGGTGATCGCCACCCTGGACGGTGCTGAGGGCGAGAATTGGCGGGAGTGCGCCGACGTTCTCTACTGCACCCTCCCCTGTCCACCCGCCGAGGCATGGCTGCTGGCCGGGCTCGTGCTGCGAAGGTATCCCGGCTGCGTGCTGGCGCTGGTACCGCGGGTGGACGGCGGCTGTGTGGTCCGGGTGCGCGGCGGGCTCACGGCAGGTGCCGCAGCCGCTGCGACAGACGGCGCCGGTCCTGTTCGCTGACCGGTCGGTATCGGGCCAGGGACTGCTCGTAGAAGTCCCTGGCCCGCTCCAGGTCGCCGCGCTCCTCGGCTCCCTCGCCAAGCATCTCCAGCACACGGCCCTGCCAGTGGACGGAACCGGCCCGCTCGAACTCGGCCAGCGCCTGACGGAGCCGGCCGTCGGCGGTCGTATGGAGCGTGCCGTCGCGGAGCGCGTGGGCGCGGCCGAGGAACGCCAGGGCGCGGGCGGCGTCGTACGGGTCGTCCTCGGCGAGCAGGTCGGCACGGGCGCGGACGAGATGGGGCACAGCCTCGTCCGGCCGTCCGGCTGCCAGGGCCGTGTCGCCGAGCGAGAGACGGGTGAGTGCGGCGCCACGCCGATAGCCGATCTCCTCACGTCGGGTCAGGGCCTGGTGGAAATACGCCCGCGCCTCGTCGAGCCGGCCGGCGAGCCGGTGTGTCTGCCCGAGACCGTGCAGAGCCTGTGCCTCGGCCCGGCGGGCGGCGGTCAGCTCCTTCGGCACCCTCCCCTCGTGCGGGACCAGTCGCGCGATGTCCTCCCGGGCGGCATCCAGTGCCTGGCGGAACCAGGAGGCCGCCTCGTCGTAGCGGCCCACGTTGCGCAGGCCGGTGCCGCCGGAGGTGAGCATGCGGCTGATTCCGTCCCGGTCCCCGTCAAGGCGAGCCGCGGCGAGGCCCGTTTCATGGGCCTCGATCCACAGGTCGTACGGGCGCAGCCGCAGGCACACCGGCCAGAGCGCGTCGGCCAGCTGCCAGACGGCCGCGTGCCACTGGCGTTCCGCCGCTGTGCGCAGCACGGCCATGAGATGCGCGCGTTCCGCGTCCAGCCAGCGCAGCGCGCCCGGGGCGTCGTGGAACGGGGGCGGTATGGGCTCGGTGGCGTAGTCGCGGCGCAGGGTGCGATGGCTGGGGGTCAGCAGGGCCTCGGCGGCCGTGGCGGCGGACAGGTGGAAGTCGACGACACGGCGCACGGCCCGATCGAGGTCCTCAGCGGACTCCTCCTCGGCGGCGAGCTCGCGGGCGTGGGCGCGCAGCAGGTCGTGGAAGCGGTAGCGGGCGAGTGCGGTGTCCGGGTCGGGGCCGAGATCCTCCAGGAGGTGTGCCTCGACCAGTTCGTCGAGCAGCCGGTCCACCGCGGCCGGACCGACCCCGCACACGGCCGCGGCGACGGGAGGCGTGAAGACGGGCACCGGGAGCAGGCTCAACCGCCGGTAGGCGACGGCGAGACGAGGTTCCAGGAGGCGGTACGACTCGTGCAGCGCGGCCCGTACGGCGGAGTCGCCCCCCACGCGCAGCGCGTCCAGGGGGCCCTCTCCCGCGGTGCTCAGCGCCCGTGCCAGCACCGCCAGCGGTTGGCGTGGCCGAGCCGCCGCCCGCGCTCCCGCCACGCACACGGCCAGCGGCAGTCCGGCACAGGCCCGTGCCATGGCGAGTGCCGCCTCCGGCTCCCTGCGCACCCGGTCGGCGCCCACCCGTCGGCTGAGCAGTTCCACGGCGTCCCGGGTGCCCAGCACGTCCAGCGGCAGGAACACCGCTCCCTCCAGACCCAGTCCGGTCATGCGGTTCCGGCTGGTGACGACCGTGAGGGCCGCCGCCGAGCCGGGGAGGAGCGGGCGTACCTGCGCCGCGCTGAGCGCGTTGTCGAGGAGGAGGGCGATGCGCTTCGCGTCCGCGGTGACCGAACGCCACAGCGCCGCCTGTTCGTTCAGCTCGGCGGGGATGTGCCGGTGGCCGAAGGAGCGCAGCAGTTCCGCGAGTAACTCGCCGGGCCGTGCCGGACCGTCGGCGAAGTGGCCGCGCAGATCGGCGTACAGCTGCCCGTCCGGGAAGGACTCCGCCCGGCCCAGGAGCCAGCGCCGGGCCAACGTGGTCTTGCCGACGCCCGCCGGCCCGCTGATGACGGCGATCACAGGGCCGTGCTGGGAGGCGCCCGTCAGGCGGTCCAGCTCCACCAGTTCGTGTCGCCGGTTGATGAAGTGGCCGGGAACAGGGGGAAGTTGGCGCGGTACCGCCGGGGCGGGGGTGGCCGAGGGGTCCAGAACCGGGT
>NZ_VJZC01000286.1 GCF_009377185.1 Streptomyces spongiae | reverse complement strand
CCCCACCACCCCCCACGCAGCTAACCTCATACGCATGACCAGCCACGACCCCGCGCCCCAAGGCGGAGCCCGCAGCATCGACAGCCGGGACTCGCTCACCCCCGACCAGACCGAGGCCGTGCTCACCCTGCTCGCGGAGGCCGCACGGACCGACGGGCAGCAGGCGGTGTCCGAGCAGGGCCGCCTCCAACTGCGCGGAGCGGAGCGCGCGGGCGTCCGGCACCTGCTGCTCTCCGTCGACGACACCCTCGTCGGATACGCCCAGCTGGAGGACACCGACCCGGTGGAGGCCCCGGCCGCCGAACTGGTCGTCCACCCCGCCCACCGCGGCCACGGTCACGGCCGCGCCCTCGGCACCGCCCTGCTCGCCGAGTCCGGCAAGCGCCTCAGGGTGTGGGCGCACGGCGGGCACTCCGCCGCCCGGCACCTCTCGCAGGTCCTCGGCCTCACCCTGTTCCGCGAACTGCGCCAGATGCGCCGCTCGTTGGCCGACTTCGACCCGCCCGAGCCGGTGCTCCCCGAAGGCGTCACCGTCCGTGCCTTCGTCCCCGGCAAGGACGACACCGCGTGGCTCGCGGTGAACGCCCAGGCGTTCGCGCACCATCCGGAGCAGGGCTCCCTGACCCAGCGCGACCTCGACGACCGCAAGGCGGAACCCTGGTTCGACCCGTCCGGCTTCTTCCTGGCCGAGCGCGGCGGCGAACTGATCGGCTTCCACTGGACGAAGGTCCACGAGGCGGAGGGGCTCGGCGAGGTGTACGTCCTCGGTGTGCGCCCCGGCGCCCAGGGCGGCGGCCTCGGCAAGGCCCTCACCACCATCGGCCTGCGTCACCTCGCCGACCGGGGCCTGCCCACCGCCATGCTGTACGTCGACGCCGACAACAAGGCCGCGGTGAGCGTATACGAACGCATCGGCTTCACCACCCACGAGACGGACCTGATGTACCGAACGGAGACGTGACCCCCTCCCCAAACCCAGCTCAGGGGCGGCGACTTGACGCCGCCCCTTCTTTGCACCACCCTTTCACTACTCAATTAGTGAAAGGGTGGTTGTCCGAGTGGTCGAGTACCGCATCGACCGGCGCAGCGGTGTCGCCACCTACGTCCAGATCGTCCAGCAGACCAAACAGGCCCTCCGCCTGGGCCTGTTGGAACCCGGCGACAAGCTCCCCACGGCCCGTGAGGTCGTGGAGGCCACGGCGATCAACCCGAACACGGTCCTGAAGGCCTACCGCGAACTGGAGCGCGAGGGCCTGGTCGAGGCGCGCCGCGGCCTCGGCACGTTCGTACGGAAGTCACTGGGCACCACGCCCGTCGACTCCCCGCTGCGGGCGGAACTGGACACGTGGGCGGGCCGGGCCCGCGAGGCCGGACTCGAGCGGGAGGACGTGGCGGCGCTCTTCACCTCCGTACTCGACGAGCACTTCAAGAACGACCATGACAAGCACGACGAGGGGGACGAGGAATGACCGACACCGCCATGGAGGCGGCCGCCCTGGGCAGGCGATTCGGGCGGGACGGGGACTGGGCGCTGTGGGACTGCACGTTCCGGCTGCCCGCGGGGAGGGTCTGCGCGATCGTCGGCCCCAACGGCGCGGGCAAGTCGACCCTGCTCGCCCACGCGGCCGGACTGCTCAGGCCCACCGAGGGCACGGTGACGGTGCTCGGTACGACACCGGCCGAGGCCCGCGAGCGCCTCGCGTACGTCGCCCAGGACAAGCCCCTGTACCCCCAGCTCAGCATCGCTGAGACCCTGCGCATGGGACGCGAGCTCAACCCCGGCCGCTGGGACCAGGGCGTCGCCGAGCGGATCGTGGCGGACGGCGACCTCGACCCGCACGCCCGGGTCCGCACCCTCTCCGGCGGCCAGCGCACCCGGGTCGCCCTCGCCCTCGCGCTCGGCAAGCGGCCCGAACTGCTGCTCCTGGACGAGCCGATGGCCGACCTCGACCCGCTCGCCCGGCACCAGCTGATGGGCGTGCTGATGGCGGACGCCGCCGAGAACGGCACGACGGTGGTGATGTCCTCGCACGTCATCGCCGAGCTGGAGGACGCCTGCGACCACCTGCTCCTCATCGGCGGCGGCCACGTCCGCCTCGCGGGCCCGCTGGACGACCTCCTCGCCGCGCACGTCCTGGTCACCGGCCAGGACGGCGACCTCGACCCGCACACCGTCGTGGAGTCCCGTACGACGGGACGTCAACTCACCGCGCTCATACGGCCGAACGGCCCGATCGACGAGGCGTGGCAGACCGCGGAGCCCTCCCTGGAGGAGCTGGTCCTCGCCCACCTGCGCTCCCCCGAGGCCCCGGTGCTCACACTCACCGGTGAGGACGAGGCCGACGCCTTCGAGGCCGACGAGCAGGAGGCCGACGCCGAGGAAGCCGACGCCGAGGAGGCCGACGCCGAGGAGGCCGACGCCGAGGAGACCACCGTATGACCGCCGTGACGACCTCGCCCGCCGAGGCACCCGCCTTCCTTCGCTCCCTCAGGCCACGCGGCCTCGTCTGGACGCTGCTGTGCCTGCACCGCGCGGCGCTGCTGTTCTGGGTGCTGCTGGTCGCCGTGGCCGGCGGGGCGCTGCTGTGGGCGTACGGACCGGGAGAGAGGGGGCTGTGGATCGAGTACCGGACGATGCGCTGCGCCTCCCCCGACGAGAACCTGAGCTGCGACTTCACCGGCGACGCCTACCTCGCGTATGACATGGCCACGTCTCTGGGCAGCCTGATCATCACGGTCGTGCCGTTCCTCGTCGCGGTCTGGGCGGCGGGCGCGCTGATCGCGCGGGAGCTGGAGACCGGTACCGCGGAGCTCGCCTGGACCCAGTCGGTCACCCCGACCCGCTGGCTGGCGGCCAAGCTGGCCCTCCCGGCCGCCGTCGTCGCGTCCGGCACCGCCCTGCTCACCCTGCTGCACCGGCTGATGTGGCCGTCGAACAACGAGCTGCGGCGGTGGCTGTCCTGGGCCTGGTACTCCGACACCGCGTTCCGGGGCAACGGCACCGTCGCCGTGGCCTACGCCCTGCTGGGCCTCGCGGTCGGTGTCCTCGTCGGCCTGCTCGTCCGCCGCTCCCTGCCCGCGCTCGGCATCAGCCTGCTCTGCCTGGGAGCCGTCCACTTCGTCCTCGGCGTGCTGCGGCCGTATCTGTGGCCGCCGGTCACCCTGACCAACCGGGCGGAGTACTCGTCCCTCAGCGGCATGCCGGTCGACGAAGGAGCCCTCACCTCCACCGGGGCCCACGTTCCGGACCCCTGCAACGGCAGCCCCGCCTGCCTCAAGCAGCACGACATCGTCGGCTTCTACACCGAGTACCACCCCTCGTCCCACTTCTGGCCCCTCCAGCTCGTGGAGACCGGCATCGTCCTCGCCCTCACCGCCCTCGCGGTCCTGGTCTCCTTCCGGCTGCTGAACCGCCGCGCGGGAGCCGCCGTATGACCTCCCTCACCGCGTCGTCCACGGCCACGCGACCGTCCCGGGGACCGAGAGGCCCCCGGGGTCTGCTCTGGACCGTCCTGCGGCTGCACCGGCCGGTCCTGATCGCCTGGGCCGTCGCGACGGCCGCCGCCGCGGGGTTCCTGGTGCGGCTGTACGCCCTCGGGGACGAGGCCCGTGCCGGCCAGAGCGCCTGCGGCTCACCCGGCACCGGGCTCCCCCCGTGCTCGGCGGTCGACGCGATCACCGCCGACACGACGTACGGCAACGGCCTGTCCCTGATGGCCACCGCGATGTCGTGGCTGGTGTTCCCCGTGGCCGCCTGGGCCGGTGCCGCGCTGATCGGCCGGGAGCTGGAGAGCGGCACGGCGGACCTGGCCTGGACCCAGTCGGTCACCCCGACCCGCTGGCTGGCCGCCAGGCTCGCCGTCCCGGCCGTCCTGATCGCCTCCGGCACCGGCGTGCTCGTCCTGCTGTACGACTGGGCCAGGCTCGACGGCAATCCCGACCTGACCGGGGACTGGTACTACTCGGAGGTCTTCCTCGCCACCGGCCCGGCAGCCGTCGCGTACGCCCTCGCGGGCCTCGCCCTCGGCGTGCTCGCCGGAATGCTGACCCGCCGGGCCCTGCCCGCCGGAGGGCTGGGCTTCACCGCCTCCCTGGTGCTGTACCTCGTGCTGGACCACTACCGCGAGGACCTCCGGCCCGTGGTCACGCGGATCAACCCGATCACACCCGACCTGCCGAGGAGTGCCTGGCAGACGGAGACCGAGTGGGGCACCGGCATGACCACCACGTTCCACCCCCAGTCCCACCGCTGGCCCCTGCACCTGATGGAGACCGGCATCGTCCTCGCCGTCGCCGTCACGGCCACCGTCGCCGCGTTCGCCCTCCTCCGCCGCCGGACAGCCTGACCAGCCGTACGCCGCACGGACTGACCAGCCGTACGATCCGGCGGCCCCCGGTACCGGTACGCCCCTCCACGGGGGGAGGGGCGTACCAAGGCGTACCAAGGCAGTGAAGACCCCCGCGAGCCTCCCCCCGCTATCCCGGACGTCATGTCTCCTTAACCGGCGATTCAATCGGCCTTGCGACGCTCGATCAATGAACCCCGCCGTGCCCGAGCCCTCGCCGCCCCCATCGAACGGGGAGAGCGCGGGGAGCGGCCGCAACCTCGCCGCGCTCCCGCCCGCCGCATCCGACGCGCCCGTTTTCCTCGCGGCGCGGAAGAATGGGTTTATGAGCCAGCAGAACGCCGAGGCGGATGTCCAGCACGCGCAGCCCTCCGTGGGTTCCCTCGCCGCGCACCGCCCGCACACCGTGGCCGCCGTGGTCTCCGACCTCGAACCCGACATCGACGCCGACCTCGACGCCTACGAGGAGTCACTGGACGGCGAGCAGTTGCCCCAGGGCCGCTTCCTCGACCGGGAACGCAGCTGGCTCGCGTTCAACGAGCGGGTCCTCGAACTCGCCGAGGACCCCGCCACGCCCCTGCTCGAACGGGCGAACTTCCTCGCGATCTTCGCCAGCAACCTGGACGAGTTCTTCATGGTCCGGGTGGCCGGCCTGAAGCGCCGCATCGCCACCGGCGTGGCCACCCGTTCCGCCTCCGGCCTCCAGCCCCGCGAGGTGCTGGAGATGATCTGGGCCCGCTCGCGCGAGCTCATGGCCCGGCACGCGGCCTGCTACCACGAGGACGTGGCCCCCGCGCTCGCGGAGGAGGGCATCCACCTGGTCCGCTGGAGCGACCTGACCGGCGCGGAGCAGTCCCGCTTCTTCACCCTCTTCAAGAACCAGATCTTCCCGGTCCTGACCCCGCTGGCCGTCGACCCCGCGCACCCCTTCCCGTACATCTCGGGCCTGTCGCTCAACCTCGCGGTCGTCGTGCGCAACCCGGTCTCCGGTCACCGGCACTTCGCCCGGGTCAAGGTCCCGCCGCTGCTGTCCCGCTTCATGGAGGCGTCGCCGAACCGGTACGTCCCCGTCGAGGACGTCATAGCCGCGCACTTGGAGATGCTGTTCCCGGGCATGGAGGTGCTGGAGCACCACACCTTCCGCCTCACCCGGAACGAGGACCTGGAGGTCGAGGAGGACGACGCCGAGAACCTGCTCCAGGCCCTGGAGAAGGAGCTCATGCGGCGCCGCTTCGGGCCGCCGGTGCGCCTGGAGGTCGAGGAGTCGATCGACCAGTACGTCCTCAACCTGCTGATCCGCGAGCTGAAGATCTCCGAGGCCGAGGTGTACCCGCTGCCGGGTCCCCTGGACCTCACGGGCCTCTTCGGCATCGCCAAGCTCGACCGTCCCGAGCTGAAGTACCGGAAGTTCATCGCGGGCGTCCACCGGGACCTCGCCGAGGTCGAGTCGGCGTCCGCGCCCGACATCTTCGCGTCCCTGCGCGAGCGGGACGTGCTGCTGCACCACCCGTACGACTCGTTCTCCACCTCCGTCCAGGCGTTCCTGGAGCAGGCGGCGAACGACCCGGACGTCCTCGCGATCAAGCAGACCCTGTACCGGACCTCCGGCGACTCCCCCATCGTCGACGCGCTGATCGACGCCGCCGAGGCGGGCAAGCAGGTCCTCGTCCTCGTCGAGATCAAGGCCCGCTTCGACGAGCAGGCCAACATCAAGTGGGCCCGCAAGCTGGAGGAGTCGGGCTGCCACGTGGTCTACGGCCTCGTCGGCCTGAAGACCCACTGCAAGCTGTCCCTCGTGGTCCGGCAGGAGGGCGACACCCTCGTCCGCTACTCCCACGTCGGCACCGGCAACTACCACCCCAAGACGGCCCGGCTGTACGAGGACCTCGGCCTGCTGACGGCCGACCCGCAGGTCGGCGCGGACCTCTCGGACCTGTTCAACCGGCTGTCCGGCTACTCCCGCCGCGAGACCTACCGCCGTCTCCTGGTCGCCCCCAAGTCCCTGCGCGACGGCCTGATCGCCCGGATCAACAAGGAAGTCCAGCACCACCGCGCGGGCCGGCCCGCGTACGTCCGCATCAAGGCCAACTCGATGGTCGACGAGGCGCTCGTCGACTCCCTGTACCGGGCCTCGCAGGCGGGTGTGACGGTGGACGTGTGGGTGCGCGGCATCTGCGCAGTCCGGCCGGGCGTACCGGGACTTTCCGAGAACATACGAGTACGGTCCGTGCTCGGCCGCTTCCTGGAGCACTCCCGGATCTTCGCCTTCGGCAACGGCGGCGAGCCCGAGGTGTGGATCGGCAGCGCCGACATGATGCACCGCAACCTCGACCGCCGTATCGAGGCCCTCGTGCGGGTCACGGACCCGGCCCACCGGGCGTCCCTCAACCGCCTGTTGGAGACCGGCATGTCCGACTCCACGGCCTCCTGGCACCTCGGTCCGGACGGCGAGTGGACCCGGCACGCGACGGACGGCGAGGGCCAGCCCCTGCGCAACGTCCAGGAGATGCTCATAGACGCCCGGAGGCGCCGGCGTGGCAACGCAACACCTTGACCCCACGGACCCGATGGCCGGGCCCGTCACGGCAGACGCCCTGGCGGCGTATCTGCGGGCCCAGGCCACGGAGTTCCTCCGTGCGCTGCGCGCCGGGCGGGAGACGAACGATGGGGGTCCCCCCGGTCGTGGGGGTCCCCCCGGTCGTGGAGGTCCCCCCGCTCGAGCGAAGTCGAGAGTGGGGGAGAAGTCGAGAGTGGGGGAGAACGGTTCCGAGGAGTCCGCCGACGCGGCGCTCACCCTGCGCCGCTCGGCCCGCCGCATCAGTGGCTCGCTGCACACCTACCGCCCTCTGCTCGACACCGACTGGTCCGAGGGCATGCGCCCCGAACTGGCCTGGCTGTCCGGCACACTGGCCCGCGAACACGCGTACGCGGCCCGACTGGACCGCCTGGTGACGGCCCTGAACCGGCTGTCGGGAGCGTCCCCCTTCCCCGCGCAGTCAGCGGGAGCCGCGGCCTCCGCCGGGGAGGCCGCGAAGGGCAACCTGACGGTCGGCGCGGCCAAGGCGGGCGCCCTGCTGGAGCGCCAGCTCACCCTGGCCCGGACCCGCGCCCACTCCGCCGCCCTCCAGGCCCTCGGCTCCGCCCGCTTCCACGCCGTCGCCGACAGCGTGGCCGTGCTCGCCAGCGAGGTCCCGCTGACCCCGGCGGCAGCCACGGCCGATCTGCGCCCGCTCGCGAGGGCCGCGCACGAGCGGCTGTGCGACGCCGTCTCCGGCCTGCCCCTGGTCTCCGCGGGCCACCCGTACAACGCCGAGGCCCTGATCCACGGCCTCTCCCCCGACCCGGCCCCGCATCCCCAGGACGCCCCCTGGCACCAGGTCCGCCTGCTGCTGCGCCTGCACCGCTACGCCCGCGAGGTGCTGCACGGGAAGGACGCGCCCGTCGACGTACGCCTCCTCGCGGCCGGGCAGGCCCTCAACCGGCACCGGGACGCGTCCGAGGCGGCCGCCGCCGCGGCGGCCGCGGCCCGCACCCCCCGTATCGCCCCGGCCACCGCGTACGCCCTCGGCGTCCTGCACGCCGACCAGCGGCACGAGGTGGAGGCGGCCCGGTTCGTGTTCCAGCAGTCCTGGCAGAAGGAAGCGGTGAGCACCCGTTGAGTGACGACACCATCCACGCGGCCGGCTGTGTCCTGTGGCGCCGTGCTCCGGGCGGCGGGGACCTGGAGCTCTGCCTGGTCCATCGGCCAAAATATGACGATTGGTCGTTCCCCAAAGGCAAGCTGAAGCAGGGTGAGGAGCCGCTCGCCGGGGCGCTGCGCGAGGTCGAGGAGGAGACGGGGTTCCGGTGCGAGCCGGGGCCGCGGTTGCCCACGGCCCGCTATCTGGTGAGTGGGCGGCCGAAGCGGGTGAGTTACTGGGCGGCCGAGGCCACGGTGGGGCACTTCGTGCCCAACCGTGAGGTGGATCGGGTGCGGTGGCTCGCGCCTGTCGAGGCGCGTGCTCGGCTCACTCAGCTGCGGGATCGGTATCTGGTGGACGAGTTGTTGGCGGTTTTGCGGCACGCGTAGGGGGACTGCGGGTTCATTGCCGACTGCGGGTTTCACGTGGCTGGTCGCGCCCACGCGGCGGAGCCGCATATCGACACAGCCCCGCGCCCCTAAAGGGGCGCAGCCCCCATCAGAGCGCAGCCCCCGTATGTCCCTCCGCGTCCGTCCTCGCCTGGCTTCGGGCTCTTCGGGCCGGGCCGCGCCAGCCGCATGTGCACTTGGCCACACTGAAGCGGCCCTGGTCGACGGTTTTCGTGCGGTGCTCCTGAGGCGGGGCGATCTCGTGCTGCTGGGCCACGTCGACAACGTTACCCAAGGCAAGTGAACGAAGAGTAAGGCGCGTGACGGGAGCCCCCACCGGTCGTTAGCCCGACGACAGAAGGGACCGGGACGGACCGGCTGGGGGTTGGCTAGGCGATGGTGGCGTGGCAGCACGGACGGCGGGTCGTGACGGCCGTCGCGGCGGGGCTCATGGTCTGCGGCACTGGCTGCGCGAACGACGCTCCCTCCGAGGACGCGCGCGCGGCTGATCCCGTCGAGGAGTTGCACCGGGCCGTCGGCGCCCTGGTGCGCGCGGGCTCCTCCAAGGCGCTGACCTCGATGGAGATGGCGGCGGGCGGCACCCGCGTCACGATCCGCGGCGAGGGTGTGTACGACTACGCCGAGCGGCTCGGCCGACTGGAGGTGCAGCTCCCGCAGGATCCGGCCGGGACCAGCGGACACCGCCCGATCACCGAACTCCTCGCCCCGGGCGCCCTGTTCATGAAGAACCGCGGCGCGGGAGTGCCCGCCGACAAGTGGGTGCGCGTCGACACGGGCACGCTGTCCGACGGGAACCTGGTGACCGGCGGCGCCACCGATCCCCTCGCCGCGGCCGAGGTGCTGCGCGGGACGCGTACGGCGACGTACGTCGGGAAAGCGAAGGTCGCGGGTGTCCCGGTGCGGCACTACCGGGGGACCGCCGACCTGGCGGTGGCCGCGCGGAACGCCTCGGAGGGCAACCGGGCTCCGCTGCGCGCGGCCGCGAAGGGGTTCGCCACCGCCGAGGTCCCGTTCGACGCCTATCTCGACGAGCAGGGCCGCATCCGGAAGATCCGCCACCGCTTCAGCTTCGTCAACGGGCAGCAGAAGGACACGGTCGCGGTGGCGTCGACGACCCTGCTGTACGCGTTCGGGGTGCCCGTGACCGTACGGCTGCCCGACGCGGAGGACATCTACGCGGGGAAACTCGCCGAGAACTGACAAGAAGCCGTGAGTTCGCGTGAGATCCCGTGAGAACTGAGCCGAAAACCTACTGGCGCGACGGCCTGTCGGTACCCTCGACGACGGGAGTCCGTGCCACACGGGCCGTACCGGACGGGCGGCAGGAATAGCCCGTTGGTGCCATGCGCGGCGTGTAGGGCGCTCCCTACTCTAGGAAGTCGGTGACGGCAGAGAAGAGGTGATGCACGTGGCTCCGGCAGGCGGTACGGCGGTTCAGGACCACGTGGCCCTCGCCGAGATCGAGCTGTGCGGCGAACTGATCATCGCGGCGTCGGCCGCCCATGAGGAGCGGCTCAGCCTGGTGCGCATCGACGAGGTACTGAAAGTGGCCGAGGAACGCGAGGCGGCCGCGGGCCGCTGAGCGGCTTCCCTCCGCCCACCGGCCCGGACGGTCATGCCGTCCGCACCCGGACCGTCACGTCCGCAGCAGTCGCCCGATGGCCTTCGTGGCCTCGTCGATCTTCGCGTCGATCTCGTCCCCGCCCTTGAGCGCGGCGTCCGCGACGCAGTGGCGCAGGTGCTCCTCCAGGAGCTGGAGGGCGAAGGACTGCAGGGCCTTGGTGGAGGCGGAGACCTGGGTGAGTATGTCGATGCAGTAGACGTCCTCGTCGACCATGCGCTGCAGGCCCCTGATCTGGCCCTCGATGCGGCGCAGACGTTTGAGGTGTTCGTCCTTCTGCTTGTGGTACCCGTGCACGCCACGGTCGTGGTCCGTCACCACGGTGTCCGCCGTGTCCCCGGCGTCCGGGGTGCTCTCGGAGGGCGCCGTCGCGCCGGCCTCGGTGGTCGTCATCGCGTCCTCCAACAGACGTGTACGGCATATACCCCAGGTAGGTATATGGTAACGAACTTCGCTGGGTAGGGGGTTCTGTGGCCACCGCCCCTCCGGCGGTCCTGACGGGCCCCCGTACCGCCCCCGTGCCGAGCATTCTGACCGATGGGCGAGACTGGGGGACGGCCCGATAGCCGTGGCCTGATGTTGCACCTAGCATCAGCCTGACCGAAACCGAAGCATCCCGAGGACCCCACGTGCGCTTTCGTCTGACCCCCAGGGAGACGAGCTTCTATGACATGTTCGCCGCATCCGCGGACAACATCGTCACGGGCTCGAAGCTCCTCATGGAACTGCTCGGGGCGGACACCGCCGGCCGGGCCGAGATCGCAGAGCGTATGCGGGCCGCGGAACACGCAGGTGACGACGCCACGCACGCGATCTTCCACCAGTTGAACTCCTCGTTCATCACGCCCTTCGACCGTGAGGACATCTACTCCCTCGCGTCGTCCCTCGACGACATCATGGACTTCATGGAGGAGGCCGTCGACCTGGTCGTCCTCTACAACGTCGAGGAACTGCCCAAGGGCGTCGAGCAGCAGATCGAGGTCCTGGCACGAGCCGCCGAGCTGACGGCGGAGGCCATGCCGAACCTGCGCACCATGGACAACCTCACCGAGTACTGGATCGAGGTGAACCGCCTGGAGAACCAGGCGGACCAGATCCACAGAAAGCTTCTCGCCCACCTCTTCAACGGCAAGTACGACGCGATCGAGGTCCTCAAGCTCAAGCAGATCGTGGATGTGCTGGAGGAGGCGGCGGACGCGTTCGAGCACGTGGCGAACACGGTGGAGACCATCGCCGTCAAGGAGTCCTGAGCCCTACATGGACACCTTCGCTCTGGTCGTGACCATCGGGGTCGCGCTTTTCTTCACGTACACGAACGGCTTCCACGACTCGGCGAACGCGATCGCGACGTCCGTGTCGACGCGGGCGCTGACGCCGAAGGCGGCGTTGGCGATGGCCGCGGTCATGAACCTGGCGGGCGCCTTCCTCGGCAGCGGGGTGGCGAAGACGGTCAGTGAGGGCCTGATCGAGACCCCCCACGGCTCGAAGGGGATGGGCATCCTCTTCGCGGCCCTGGTCGGCGCGATCGCCTGGAACCTGATCACGTGGTACTACGGCCTGCCGTCCTCCTCCTCGCACGCCCTGTTCGGCGGCATGGTGGGCGCGGCGCTGGCCGGTGGGACGGCGGTGTACTGGTCCGGCGTACTGGACAAGATCGTCATCCCGATGTTCGTGTCGCCTGTGGTGGGGCTGCTGGCCGGCTACCTGGTCATGACGGCGATCATGTGGATCTTCCGTCGGACGAACCCGCACAAGGCCAAGCGCGGCTTTCGCATAGCCCAGACGGTCTCGGCGGCCGGCATGGCGCTGGGCCACGGCCTCCAGGACGCGCAGAAGACGATGGGCATCGTGGTGATGGCGCTCGTCATCGCGGACGTCGAGGACTACGGCGATCCGATCCCGGTCTGGGTGAAGATCGTGTGCGCCGTCATGCTGTCCCTCGGTACGTACGCGGGTGGCTGGCGCATCATGCGGACGCTGGGCCGGAAGATCATCGAACTGGATCCCCCGCAGGGCTTCGCCGCCGAGACGACTGGCGCGTCGATCATGTTCACCACGGCGTTCCTGTTCAAGGCGCCGATCTCGACGACGCATGTCATCACGTCGGCGATCATGGGTGTCGGGGCGACGAAGCGAGTGAACGCGGTTCGCTGGGGCGTGGCCAAGAACATCATCCTCGGGTGGTTCATCACCATGCCGGCCGCCGCGGTGGTGGCTGCCGCCAGCTTCTGGGTCGTGAACCTGGCGTTCCTGTAGAGCGCGAGCGCCGCCCGGCCGACCTGCCTTTCCCTCGCCCCCGCCGCCCCTACC
>NZ_VJZC01000285.1 GCF_009377185.1 Streptomyces spongiae | reverse complement strand
CCTCGGTCCGGCGGGTCTGTGGGGGTGTGAGGGGCTCGGTGGCGGACGCCGGCCGCTGCGGGCGGACACCCCCCGGCACACCCCCTGCGGTGCGTACGCGGCTGCGGGCCGGTGGGGGCGTCGGTGCCTTCTCGTCGTCGGGTGCGCCCGTGCTCTTAAGGGGCGCGGGGAACTGCGCGACCAGCCACGACGGGACCGCAGCCGGCCAACGACGGGACCCGGCAGACGAGACCCCCTGAGCCGCCGGAGGCGTGCGCGGGAGCGAGTACGGCAACACCCCGTACCAGAGGCGGGCCACCGCGTAGCCGAAGGCGAGGCAGATCAGGCCGCCCACCGCGTCGAGCCAGAAGTGGTTGGCCGTGGCGACGATGACCACGAGGGTCGCCGCCGGGTACAGAAGGCCCAGCACGCGGGCCCACGGCACGGAGGAGAGCGCGAAGATCGTCAGGCCGCACCACACGGACCAGCCGATGTGCATGGAGGGCATCGCGGCGTACTGGTTCGACATGTGTTTCAGGTCCCCGGAGGCCATCGAGCCCCAGGTCTCGTGGACCAGCACTGTGTCGACGAAGCCGCCGCCCGTCATCAGGCGGGGCGGGGCCAGTGGGTAGAAGTAGTAGCCCACCAGCGCCACGGCCGTCGTCGCGAAGAGCACCAGACGCGTGGCCGCGTAGCGACCGGGGTGGCGGCGGTAGAGCCAGACCAGGACGCCGAGGGTCACGATGAAGTGCAGGGTCGCGTAGTAGTAGTTCATGCCCACGACCAGCCACTCCACCGCGTTCACGGCGTGGTTCACCGAGTCCTCGACCGCGATCCCGAGGTGCTGTTCCACCTTCCACAGCCAGTCGGCGTTGGCGAGGGCCTCGTGCCTCTGCTCGGGCACCGCGTTGCGGATCAGTGAGTACGTCCAGTAGCTGACCGCGATCAGCAGGATCTCGAACCAGAAGCGGGGGCGCCGAGGGGTGCGCAAACGGCGCAGACGGCCCCGTCCCGCCGTCTCTTCCGCGACGGAGGGTGGAGCGGCCGACTCCCGGCCACCCAGTGTCGTCACGGTCGTGTCACCCATGGGCACAGAGTCTGCCAGAAAAGACTTCCCCTCCAGATCATCCCCCGGTTGGGTCCGGGACGCACGTTGTCGGTAGTAGACAGACGTGGACGTCCAGTGCCCGGGTACCGGTGCGGATCCTCTGGTCTCCGACCTACGGACGAGACCGGTCCCCAGGGGCCGAAGCGGTCGAACCACGCACCACCAGCTCCGGCATGAACACGAACTCACTGTGGGGTGCCGGTGTCCCGCCGATCTCCTCCAGGAGCGTGCGGACGGCGGCCTGGCCCATGGCCGGGACCGGCTTGCGGATCGTGGTCAGGGGCGGGTCCGTGAAGGCGATCAGGGGCGAGTCGTCGAAGCCCACGACCGAGACCTTCCGCGGCACCTCCAGGCCCCGCTGCCGCGCCGCCCTGATCGCGCCCAGCGCCATCATGTCGCTCGCGCACACCACCGCCGTGCAGTCCCGGTCGATGAGCGCGGTCGCCGCCGCCTGGCCGCCCTCCAGGGTGTACAGCGAGTGCTGGACCAGCTCCGTCTCGACGGCCTCCGCCGGCAGGCCCAGCTGGTCCTGCATCGTGCGCACGAAGCCCTCGATCTTGCGCTGCACCGGCACGAAACGCTTAGGACCGAGGGCGAGGCCTATGCGGGTGTGGCCGAGGGAGACGAGATGGGTGACCGCGAGCGTCATGGCCGCGCGGTCGTCCGGCGAGATGAAGGGGGCCTGGACCTTCGGCGAGAAACCGTCCACGAGGACGAAGGGCACGCCCTGGGCGCGCAGCTGCTCGTAGCGCTGCATGTCGGCGTTCGTGTCCGCGTGCAGCCCCGAGACGTAGATGATGCCGGCGACCCCGCGGTCCACCAGCATCTCCGTCAGCTCGTCCTCGGTGGAGCCGCCAGGGGTCTGCGTGGCCAGCACCGGGGTGTAGCCCTGCCGGGTCAGCGCCTGGCCGATGACCTGGGCCAGGGCCGGGAATATCGGGTTCTCCAGCTCCGGGGTGATCAGGCCCACCAGACCCGCGCTGCGCTGCCGCAGCCGTACGGGACGCTCGTAGCCCAGCACGTCGAGCGCGGCCAGTACGGACTCGCGGGTGGTCGCCGCGACGCCCGGCTTCCCGTTCAGGACGCGGCTGACAGTCGCCTCGCTGACCCCCGCTTGGGCTGCGATGTCGGCAAGCCGTGTGGTCACAGCACCGGACTGTACCGGCCGGGTCTCCGCTTGCCCACCGGCCCGGCGGCGGGTGCGGGCGGGGGTGCGGCCCGATGCGGGCTGCTGCGTCATCGCGGTCCCTCGTGATTCTGATCGGGGTCGGTCGGTGTCCGGTCCGCAACGGATGATCCCCGCCCCGGAAACGTATGGCAAGTGCTTGCAGCTCCTTGCACAAGCGTCCGAGGGTCCACTGATCGCGCAGAACCCGATCTCGCGGCGGTCGACCGCAGGTCACGCACAGGTAACTCTCGCTGTCTCTTGCACTTTTTTTCTGCAAGGTCTTTCGCAACGATTGCAACGCTGTTACGTTCACGTCGCCCGGCGGCCTCCCCCACTCGATGTCACTCGAGCTGGGGGACCTCACCCTCAAGGAGAACTCATGCGGCGTGGCACAGCGGCCACCGCGCTGGTGGCGTCCCTCGCCCTCGCGGCGACGGCCTGCGGCGGAAGCGACAGCGGCGACAACGCCGGCGGTCCGGTCACCATCACCTGGTGGGACACCTCCAACGCCACCAATGAGGCGCCGACGTACAAGGCCCTTGTCCAGGAGTTCGAGAAGGCCAACAAGGACATCAAGGTCAAGTACGTCAACGTCCCCTTCGACCAGTCGCAGAACAAGTTCGACACGGCCGCCGGCTCCAAGGGCGCCCCCGACGTACTGCGCTCCGATGTCGGCTGGACGCCCGCCTTCGCCAAGAAGAGCTTCTTCCTGCCGCTGGACGGCACAGAGGCCCTCGCCGACGAGAGCAAGTTCCAGCCCAACCTGATCAAGCAGGCCCAGTACGACGGCAAGACCTACGGTGTCCCGTTCACCACCGACACCCTCGCGCTCGTCTACAACAAGGCCCTCTTCGCGAAGGCCGGCATCAAGGAAGCCCCCAAGACCTGGGACGACCTGAAGAAGGCCGCCGCCACGATCAAGAGCAAGACGGGCGTCGACGGCTACTGGGGCTCCACCCAGGCCTACTACGCCCAGACCTTCCTCTACGGCGAGGGCAGCGACACCGTCGACGCCGCCGCCAAGAAGATCACCGTCACCTCGCCCGCCGCCAAGAAGGGCTACGAGACCTGGCTGGGTCTCTTCGACGGCAAGGGACTGCACAAGGCCGACACCACCGCCGACGCCTACGCCCACATCCAGGAGGCGTTCGTCAGCGGCAAGGTCGCCGTGATCATCCAGGGACCCTGGGAGATCACCAACTTCTACAAGGGCTCGGCCTTCAAGGACAAGGCCAACCTCGGCATCGCCACCGTCCCGGCCGGCTCCACCGGCAAGGCGGGCGCCCCGACCGGCGGCCACAACCTCGCCGTCTACGCGGGCTCGGACAAGGCCCACCAGGCGGCCGCGCTGAAGTTCGTGAAGTTCATGACCTCGGCGAAGTCCCAGGAGACCATCGCCCTGAAGAACTCCACGCTGCCGACGCGCGACGACGCCTACACCGCCGAGGTCAAGGCAGACCCGGGCATCGCCGGCTACCAGGCCGTCCTCTCCTCCGCCCAGCCGCGCCCGGCCCTGCCCGAGTACAGCTCCCTGTGGACCCCGCTCGACACCGAGCTGAACCAGATCGCCGGCGGCAAGGAGTCCCTCGACAAGGGCCTGAGCAACGGCGAGACCGCCATCGCGAAGCTGGTCCCGGACTTCAGCAAGTGACTCCGAGTGGCCGTCGCGTCTGCCTGTATCCGGGGGACAGACGCGACGGCCACCGGCCTGTGCCCAGGCTCAGCCCCCTGATCCGCAGATCCTCACGAAGGTTGTCGAACCATGACAGTCGTCATCGACCGCGCGACCGGCAAGCGCCGCGGTGAGCGGGCGCCGCGCACCGGCCCGCTGACGCGTCTGAAGCACGGGTACCAGAAGTACTGGTACGCGTACGCCATGATCGCCCCCGTGGCCGTCGTCCTCGGCGTCCTCGTGATCTATCCCCTGGTGTACGGCGTCTACCTGTCACTCACCGACGCCGACAGCCTCAACTCGGCCCGCACCATCGGCGTCAACCACATCGAGGCCACCTACCAGTTCATCGGCCTCGACAACTACGCCGACATCCTGTGGGGCGACACCGCGTACGACCGCTTCTGGTCGCACTTCATCTGGACGATCGTCTGGACGGCCGCCTGCGTGGCACTCCACTACTGCATCGGCCTCGGCCTCGCGCTGCTGCTCAACCAGAAGATCCGCGGGCGGACCCTCTACCGCCTCCTCCTGGTCCTGCCCTGGGCCGTGCCCACCTTCGTCACCGTCTTCGGCTGGCGCTTCATGCTCGCCGACAGCGGCGTCATCAACTCGGCCCTCGACGCGCTCCACCTGCCGGCACCCCTGTGGCTGGAGGACACCTTCTGGCAGCGGTTCGCCGCGATCATGGTCAACACCTGGTGCGGTGTCCCGTTCATGATGGTCTCGCTGCTCGGCGGACTGCAGTCCATCGACGCGTCCCTGTACGAGGCCGCCGAGATGGACGGCGCGAGCGCCTGGCAGCGGTTCCGGTACGTCACCCTGCCGGGCCTGAGGTCGGTCAGCTCCACCGTCGTCCTGCTCGGCGTGATCTGGACCTTCAACCAGTTCGCGATCATCTTCCTGCTGTTCGGCAACACCGCCCCCGACGCCGACATCCTCGTGACCTGGGCGTACCACCTGGGCTTCGGCCAGCAGCCGCGTGACTTCGCGCAGTCGGCGGCCTACGGCATCCTGCTCCTCTCCATCCTGGTCGTCTTCACCGCCGTCTACCGCCGCTGGCTGAACCGCAACGAGCCGCAGCCCGCGATCTGAGGCAGGAGTCCCCATGAGCACCACCACCCAGCTGACCTCCTCCGCGGCGGCGGACCAGACACCTTCCACCGCCGCGCCCCGCAAGGTGCGCCGCCGCGGTGAGAAGAGTCCCGGCGCCTCGCTCGCCACGCACGGCGTCCTCGTCGTCGCGAGCCTCATCGCGCTCTTCCCGGTCGCCTGGCTGGTCTTCCTGTCCCTCGGCCCGGACAAGGACGACTATCTGCACCCCGGGGGCATCCTCGGGAAGATGACGTTCGACAACTACGTCTTCGTGCTGCGGGAGACGGACTTCTTCGACTGGCTGAAGAGCACGCTCGTCGTCTCGCTCGGCACCACGGTCATCGGCGTCATGGTCGCCGCGACGACCGGTTACGCGGTCTCGCGGATGCGCTTCCCTGGCTACAAGAAGTTCATGTGGGTGCTGCTGGTGACCCAGATGTTCCCGATAGCCGTACTCATCGTGCCGATGTACCAGATTCTGTCGGAACTCCAGCTCATCGACAGTTACCTTGGCCTCGTCCTCGTCTACTGCTCGACGGCCGTGCCGTACTGTGCCTGGCTCCTCAAGGGGTACTTCGACACGATCCCGTTCGAGATCGACGAGGCGGGACGCGTCGACGGGCTGACCCCCTTCGGCACGTTCGCGCGGCTGATCCTTCCGCTGGCCAAACCGGGCCTGGCGGTCGCCGCGTTCTACAGCTTCATCACCGCGTTCGGCGAGGTCGCCTTCGCCTCGACGTTCATGCTGTCCGACACGAAGTACACCTTCGCCGTCGGTCTGCAGAGCTTCGTCAGTGAGCACGACGCACAGCGCCAGTACATGGCGGCGACCGCCGTGCTGATCGCCGTCCC
Source organism: Streptomyces spongiae (assembly GCF_009377185.1). Taxonomy (GTDB): domain Bacteria; phylum Actinomycetota; class Actinomycetes; order Streptomycetales; family Streptomycetaceae; genus Streptomyces; species Streptomyces spongiae. The sequence goes on along the minus strand of NZ_VJZC01000285.1, from coordinate 6,558 downwards.
CGTCTCGGTGTTCTTCTACCTCGTGCAGAAGAACCTGGTGACCGGACTGACGGCGGGCGGCACGAAGGGCTGACGCCCGCTCCCCGGACTCCCGCGCGCCCGCCGCGCGGGTGGCGGCCGCGGTGCCGATCCGACCCCGCAGCACCGCGGCCGCCTTCGTCATCCGACCCGAGACATCGATGACCCGAAACCGAACCCGAACCCTCGTCCGATCCCTCTTACGCACCAAGGACGCCATGAGCCAGCACTCCGCCGATCCGTCCCCGGCCCCCTCTGCGACGACGGCCCTCGCCACCGTCGCCGGACACCGCGACTGGTGGCGCGACGCGGTGATCTACCAGGTGTACCCGCGCAGCTTCGCCGACAGCGACGGCGACGGCATGGGCGACCTGGAGGGCGTGCGCTCCCGCCTGCCATACCTGCGTGACCTGGGCGTGGACGCCGTCTGGCTGTCCCCCTTCTACTCCTCCCCGCAGGCCGACGCCGGCTACGACGTGGCGGACTACCGCGCCGTGGACCCCATGTTCGGCAACCTCCTCGACGCCGACGCCCTGATCCGCGACGCCCACGCGCTGGGCCTGAGGATCATCGTCGACCTGGTCCCCAACCACTCCTCCGACCAGCACGAGTGGTTCAAGCGGGCGGTGGCCGAGGGAGCGGGTTCGCCCCTGCGCGACCGCTACCACTTCCGCCCGGGCAAGGGCGCGAAGGGCGAGCTGCCGCCGAACGACTGGGAGTCGATCTTCGGCGGCCCGGCGTGGACGAGGGTGCCGGACGGGGAGTGGTACCTGCATCTCTTCGCGCCCGAGCAGCCCGACTTCAACTGGGACCACCCGGCCGTCGGCGACGAGTTCCGCTCGATCCTGCGCTTCTGGCTGGACATGGGCGTCGACGGCTTCCGCATCGACGTCGCGCACGGCCTGGTGAAGGCGGAAGGGCTGCCCGACCTGGGATCCCACGACCAGGTGCGGCTTCTGGGCAACGATGTCATGCCGTTCTTCGACCAGGACGGTGTGCACGAGATCTACCGCCAGTGGCGGCTGGTCCTGGACGAGTACGCCGGTGAGCGCATCTTCGTGGCGGAGTCATGGACCCCGACCATCGAGCGCACGGCGAACTACGTCCGTCCGGACGAGCTGCACCAGGCGTTCAACTTCCAGTACCTGAGCACCCATTGGGACGCGGCCGAGCTCCGCTCGGTGATCGACCGCACCCTGGACGCGATGCGCCCGGTCGGCGCCCCCGCCACCTGGGTGCTGTCCAACCACGACGTCACCCGCCACGCCACGCGCTTCGCCAACGAGGCGGGCCTCGGCACGCAGATCCGCTCGGCGGGCGACCGCGACCTGGGCCTGCGCAGGGCGCGTGCGGCGACCCTGCTGATGCTGGCCCTGCCCGGCTCGGCGTACCTCTACCAGGGCGAGGAGCTGGGCCTGCCCGACGTGGTGGACCTGCCGGACGAGGTGCGCCAGGACCCCGCGTACTTCCGGGGCGCGGGCCAGGACGGCTTCCGTGACGGCTGCCGGGTGCCGATCCCGTGGACGCGCGAGGGCTCGTCGTACGGCTTCGGCGCGGGTGGCTCGTGGCTGCCGCAGCCCGCCGACTGGGGCGAGCTGAGCGTCGAGGCCCAGACGGGGGCGCCGGACTCCACCCTGGAGCTGTACCGCACCATGCTCGCCGTACGCCGCGAGCGGCCCGACCTGGGCGCGGGCGACTCGGTGGAGTGGCTCAAGGCCCCCGAGGGCGTTCTCGCCTTCCGCCGCGGCGAGTTCGTCTGCGTCGCGAACACCACCGGAGAGGCGGTCCGCATCCCCGCGTACGGCCGCGTCCTCGTCACCAGCGGCGAGGTGACGGTCGCGGAGCAGGAGGCGAAGCTGCCGGCGGACACGACCGTGTGGTGGACGACGGACTGAGGGTTCCGCGAGGAAGGGTCTCCCAGCGGTCTGCGGCCGGCCCGTCAGGGCCGGCCGCACGATGGGCCGACGGCGCGCCACGGTCTCAGGTCCGGGCCGGGGAACCGGGCCCTTCCCAGGTGACGTCGCAGGCGTCGCAGCCCCAGTGGAAGTGCTGATGAGACCGGCTCCCGCGCGGCACGAGCTTTCTCACCGGGTTGCCGCAGGACCAACAGGCAGCCTGGATCCTGATGTGGTTGTTGTCGAGGGCGGCGGTCACGGACCCGGACGCGGGCGGTGAATCCGGCGATGAAACGGGGAGCAAGATCAGTTCCTCGGCGCGGGGGCTGTGAATCCTGCTATTGGACCACGTACACCCGGTATTTCGGTCCGAGGATCTTCACCACATGCAAAAAGGTGACGGATCTCGCGCGTGAGTGCCTGCCCGCCGCGGGTCGGTCAGTGGATTCCGACGTCCCGGAATGCCGAGCGCACGGTTTGCGCGGCATTCCGCGCCACCTTGTTCTCGCGGGCGAGAATGCGCGCCTGTGCGCTGAGCACCGTGGCCGCGTCGGCGAATTTCGCGGTCGCCCAGAGGTTCTGCAGCCCGGCGTACCAGATCAGGCCGGCCTGAGTGGTTCCGATCTCCATCGCCACCAGGTAGAAGGCGCGGTTCGGGATGCCGCTGTTGATGTGCACACCCTGGTTGTCCTCCGGCCCCGGGAAGTAGCCGCTCATGTGCGCGGGCTGCGGGTCCTTGCCCATGATGGGGTTGTCGAAGGCCGTGCCGGGGTGGGCCATCGACCTGAGGGCCTCACCGTACTGGTCCTCGGCCATCACTTCGTCGCCGATGAGCCAGTTGGCCGTCCCGGCATCCTCCTTCCGCATGTGCTGCTCCATGAGGCTCCCGAATACGTCGGCGAAGTGCTCGTTGAGGGCTCCGGACTGGCCCTGGTACTCGAGTTTCGCGGTGTACTGCACGACGCCGTGCGTCAGCTCGTGCCCCAGGACGTCAGGAGACTTGCTGAAGTCCGTGAAGATCGTTCCGTCGCCGTTTCCCAGAACGATGTTCTTCTCGTCCCAGAAGGCGTTGTCGAATTCGACGCCGAAATTGACGTAGACGTTGATGTCCATGCCCCGGTGGTCGATGCTGTCGCGACCGAGGACTTCGGCATAGAACGTGCGCACCGCTCCGACGTGGTCGTAGGCCGTGTTCGCGTTCTTGGGGGTGCCGACCGCGGGATCGCTCTCTCCGCGGATCTGCTGGGCCGAGGTCAGGTCCCACTGGTTCTGGGCGTCATGAATGACGCGGTCGGACTTCCCCGGCCGGGGAGTCGTCAACGTCGCGAGATCGATCATGCTCCGCGCCCTGCGGTCGCGGAACTGCTTGCTCGCGGTCGCCGACAGGGTGGCCGGGTGCGGCTCCCTGGTGTCGACTCCCGTGACCTTCGCGATGTGGTCGAGGATGTGGGGCGGGACGAACTGGCACTTCGGACCGCTGTGACGGTGGCATCGCATGCGACGGGACCTTTCGGACCGGGTGTGGGGGACATCCCAGGGCTACCCCGCCACCTGCCGTTGCGGTGTCCGTCGCCGCGCCAATCACCCCTCTGGCCCTGTGTGCCACCCGGGGGCGACGGGGTGATCGGCCTCGGGTCGCGGGCCGCACCCACAGCGCCCAGATCAACAACACCCAGAGGGTTGACCGTTGAACAACGGGCTCGTACCGTCTGCTTGGCTGAAATATTTCAGTCGGTTTGCAGCAAGAACCTTCAACGCCACTCCCCGTGGCGCCTTCAATGAAGAAGGACCCCCACATGGCCAGCAGAACCCTCTCCGGCGGCCTCGCCCTCGCGGCGGCCGTGGCCGCACTTGTCATGTCCCCGACTGTCGCCGAGGCGTCCCCGCCCGGCAGCAAGGACGTCACCGCCGTCCTCTTCGAGTGGAAGTTCGACTCGGTCGCCAGGGAGTGCACCAACACCCTCGGCCCCGCCGGCTACGGCTACGTCCAGGTCTCGCCGCCCGCCGAGCACATCCAGGGCTCCCAGTGGTGGACCTCGTACCAGCCGGTGAGCTACAGGATCGCCGGACGGCTCGGTGACGCGACCGCGTTCCAGAACATGGTGAACACCTGTCACGCGGCGGGCGTGAAGGTCGTCGTCGACACCGTCATCAACCACATGTCGGCGGGCAGCGGCACCGGCACGGGCGGCTCCTCGTACAGCAAGTACACCTACCCCGGCCTGTACTCCTCGTACGACTTCGACGACTGCACCTCCCAGATCACCAACTACCAGGACCGCTGGAACGTCCAGCACTGCGAACTCGTCGGCCTCGCCGACCTGGACACCGGCGAGGACTACGTCCGCTCGGCGATCGCCGGCTACATGAACAGCCTGCTCGGCTACGGCGTCGACGGCTTCCGCATCGACGCGGCCAAGCACATCGACACCGCCGACCTCGCCAACATCAAGTCCCGGCTCAGCAACCCGAACGCCTACTGGAAACAAGAGGTCATCTACGGCAGTGGTGAGGCCGTGCAGCCCACGGAGTACACGGGCAACGGCGACGTCCAGGAGTTCCGTTACGCGTACGACCTCAAGCGCGTCTTCAACAACGAGAACCTCGCCTACCTCAAGAACTACGGCGAGGGCTGGGGCTACATGAACAGCTCGGTGGCCGGGGTCTTCGTCGACAACCACGACACCGAGCGCAACGGCTCCACGCTCAGCTACAAGGACGGCGCCAACTACACCCTCGCCAACGTCTTCACGCTCGCCTGGCCCTACGGCGCGCCCGACATCAACTCCGGGTACGAGTTCTCCGACACGGACGCCGGTCCGCCCAACGGGGGCACGGTCAACGCCTGTTGGCAGGACGGCTGGAAGTGCCAGCACGCCTGGCCCGAGATCCTGCGCATGGTCGCCTTCCGCAACGCCACGCGCGGGGAGTCCGTCACCAACTGGTGGGACAACGGGGGCGACGCCATCGCCTTCGGGAGGGGCGGCAAGGGCTTCGTGGCCATCAACCACGACTCCGGCTCCCTGAGTCGGACCTACCAGACCTCGCTGCCGGCGGGGACGTACTGCGACGTGCAGAGCAACACGACCGTGACGGTCAACGGCTCCGGCCAGTTCACGGCCACGCTGGGCTCGAACACGGCCCTGGCGATCTACTCGGGCAAGTCGAGCTGCTGAGCAGGCTCCGCCTCTCCCCGCGACCGCGCATTGTTGCCGCTGACAATGCGCGGTACGCGAGGGGTTGACGGTCGTGGTGGGCCGCCTTACGTTCCGGCACGAGATATGGGAGCGCTCCCACACCGTCAACCGATAGGAGTCGTGATGCGCGTGACAAGGCGTCTGGGGGTATTGCTCGGCGGGCTCGCCCTGCTGCTCGGTGCGGTGGTGGCGCCGTCGTCCGCGGCGCCGGGCGGAGCCGACAGCGAGGCCGAGAGTGCGGCGGCCCTCCCGGCCGGCTTCACTTGGAAGTCGAGCAACGTGCTCATCTCCCCGAAGTCGGACTCGACCCACAACCTCGCCGCGGTCAAGGACCCGTCGGTGGTGTTCCACAACGGCAAGTGGCACGTCTACGCCAGCACCGCGAACGCGAACGGCTCCTACAGCCTCACCTACACGAGCTTCAGCGACTGGTCGCAGGCCGCCTCGGCGCCGCAGTACCACCTCGACCGCAACCCCAACATCGGCACCGGCTACCGTGCGGCGCCCCAGGTGTTCTACTTCGCCCCGCAGCGGAAGTGGTACCTCGTCTACCAGACCGGCAGCGGCGGGTCGTACTCCACGGCGGACGACCCCGGAAAGCCCGAGACATGGAGCGCGCCGAAGAACTTCTACTCGGCGATGCCGGACATCATCAGGCAGAACATCGGCAACGGCTACTGGGTCGACTTCTGGACCATCTGCGACACGGCCAACTGCTACCTGTTCTCCTCCGACGACAACGGCCACCTGTACCGGTCGCAGACCTCCGTGGCGAACTTCCCGAACGGCTTCACCAACACGGTCATGGTGATGCAGGACTCCAACAAGTACCGCCTGTGGGAGGCCGCCAACGTCTACAAGCTCAGCGGATCCAACACCTATCTGCTGCTCAACGAGGCGATCGGCAGCAACGGCAAGCGGTACTTCCGGTCCTGGACGTCGAACAGCATCACCGGTACGTGGACGCCGCTGGCCGACACCGAGAGCAACCCCTTCGCACGGTCGAACAACGTCACCTTCGACGGCACGGCCTGGACCCAGGACATCAGCCACGGCGAGATGGTCCGCAGCGGCACCGACCAGACCCTCACCATCAACCCCTGCCGCCTGCAGTACCTGTACCAGGGCCTGAGCCCCTCGGCCTCCGGCCCCTACAACACCCTGCCCTGGCGGCTGGGCCTGCTCACGCAGACCAACTCGACCTGCTGAGCGTCCGCTGAAAGTTCTTTCCAAAGGTTTCAGGACTCTTGCTGTAAGCCTTTCGGCGGCGATACGGTCACGCGGGGTCGGACCCACGAGAGCCGTCATCGCAAGGAGTCCACGTCAGTGATACCCAGATGGCCGGCGCCGTACGGGCGCCGTACAGTCCAGGCCCGACGAATCGCTGCGGTCACCGCGACCGCGCTGGCCGCAGCACTCGTCCAGCCCCTCGCCGCCCGGGCCGACAC
>NZ_VJZC01000284.1 GCF_009377185.1 Streptomyces spongiae | reverse complement strand
GGCCGGGTCGGTGCGGCCCCGTCCCGCCGTGCGGCGCGCGGGGTCGGCGACCGGACGCGGCCCCGGGGCGACCGGCGTGGCCGGACGCAGCAGCGGGGTCTCGGGCGCGGCCGGCCGGGCCGGTCGCACCTGCGTGTCGGCGGGGGCCTGTTCGGTGCGTACGACGGTCCGCTCCCGTTCCGTGCGCACCCGGGTGCCGGGCACCGCCGGGCGCGGCACCTCGGGCGTCGGGACGGCGGTCGGGGTGGCGGAGGGCCACAGCGGCTCGGGCCCGTCCGGGTCCGGTGTCCCGGCGCGTACGGCCTCGACCCGCTCGAAGGGTCCGGGCAGCCGGGGCCGTACCCGCATCACGCCGGCTCGCGGGGTGGCGGCCGGAGCGGTGTGCCGGGCGATCAGCCGGTCGAGGAAGTCGGGCTCGGGCGAGCCCGCCGGCCGGCTTCCCGAAGAGGAGTCAGACATCCGCGCACAGCTCCAGGTAGTAGCGGCGCCGCAGCGGGCTGAGCGCCAGGATCTCCGGCTCGCTCCAGCCGTAGGCGGTGGCGAGCAGGTGGACGTCGAGCAGCACGTCCCGTGCCCAGGCGTCCAGTTCGGTCCAGAGGTAGGAGGCGATGTCGAGCTCGGCCCGGGTGGCCTGCCCGCACTCGGGGCAGGCCACGTTGAGCGTCACGTCGCCGCCCGGGTCCGCGGCCTCGACGGCCTCGGCGATCCGGCGCTGCACGGGTACGGGCAGGTCGCCCGCACCCACGGCGGCACCGTCGCGCGCCGCCGAGACGAGGCACCGGGCGAGGAGAGCCGCGCGCGGGTCGGCGTCCCGGGCGGCCGCCGAAAGGTCGGCGACGCCGGGCAGCCGGAACTCGACCTCCCAGCCGTCCTGACGCACCTGGACGACCGTCTCGCCGCTCCGGTCGAGCGAGCGCGCGAACTCCCCGGCGTCCAGGTCGAACTCCATGTCCTCCCCGCACGCCCCGCACTCCAGGCGCACCTGCATCCGCTCGCCGAACAGCGCCCGGCGCAGCGTGAACAGGTCCGCCTCGCGCGCGCCGACCGGAAGCGCGGGCAGCGCCCCGGCGGCGAGGTCCGGGCGCGCGGTGCGGTGCAGCAGCAGCGCGCGCCCGGCCGGCGCCTCGGCGAGTCCCGCCTCCCAGGTGGCCAGCAGGTCGGCCGCCCCGGCGATCGCCATGTACTCCCCCCGATCCCTCAACTGGTCCTACGTCATGCGGGGTTGAGGAACGACGGCTCCTCGGGCTCGGGCACCTCGTAGTCCCGCTCCCAGCCCTCGCACTCGAGCTTCAGCGACTGGATGGCCACCGCGTTGGCGTTGGCGTCCAGCTCACCGAGGACCTGGTACTCGCTGGGCCAGGTCCGGTAGAGCTTGTGCGAGACGGCGACCTGGCCGGCCTCGTTGAGGACCTGGATGACGATGTCCTTGCGGAAGTCGGCGAGGGACACCTCGGAGCCGAGCCCCGCGCCGACCTGCCAGACCTTGTTGGCCCAGCGGTCGAACTCGGGGTCGTGGGTGACGCCACGCTCCAGGGTGATGCCCTCGAACTCGGAGCGGCCCGGCGACTTGCGCGGGGAGGAGGGGTCGCCGCCGTGGCGGTGCTTGACGACCTCCGTGGTCCGCTTCAGTGGACTGATCTTGCTGATGCCTGCGACCGTGCGACCGTCCCACAGCACCAGGAACTTGAAGTTCTTGTAGGGGTCGAAGCGATGCGCGTTGACCGTGAACTCAGCCATCGGATTCCTTCAGCTCTCCCAATTCTGCGACGGCGCTAGAGCGCGAACTGCCCCGACGTCTGCTGGATTTTGACGATCACGAACTCGGCCGGGCGGACCGGCGCGATGCCCACCAGGACGTTGACGACGCCGTTCTCGACGTCCTCGTCGGTGGTCGTCTCGTGGTCGCACTTGACGAAGTAGGCCTCGCGGGGCGTGCTGCCCTGGAAGGCACCCTGGCGGAAGAGGGTGTGCAGGTACGAGGAGGCGCTGAGGCGGATCTGCTGCCACAGGCTCTCGTCGTTGGGCTCGAACACGACCCACTGCAGGCCGCGTTGCAGGCTCTCCTCCACGTGCAGGGCGAGCCGCCGTACGGGAACGTACTTCCACTCGCTGTCCAGCGCGTCGGAGCCCTCCAGCGTGCGCGCGCCCCACACGAGGGGGCCGGTCAGCGGGAAGGTGCGCAGGCAGTTGACGCCGAGCGGGTTGAGCAGCCCGGTCTCGCGGTCGGTGAGGTCGACGGTCAGCGAGTGCACGCCGGCGAGCTGTGCCTCCGTACCCGCCGGGGCCTTCCACACCCCGCGCTCGGAGTCGGTGCGCGCGACGACGCCCGCGACCGCGCCGGACGGCGGGAAGGAGCGCAGCCGCCCGGTGAGCGGGTCGGTGAGCTGGATGTGCGGGAAGTACAGGCCGGCGTGGTTGCCGCGCACGGAGTCGAAGGCGGCGAGGCCCGCGCGGGCGGTGTCCACGCTGACCCAGGTGCTCGGCGCGTCCACGAGCAGGAAGATCCGCCGCTCCTGGCACAGCCGCTGGGCCGCCGAGACGACCGTGAGCATGTCCTCGGTGTTCTCGTACGCCGCGATCTCCGGCAGGGCCAGCAGGTTGACGTCGGGGACGCCGCGCAGGGACTGGATGCCGGTCTTGTCGGCCTCGCTGCCGATGAGGTCGCGCGGTCCGGGTGCCTCGCCGTCCTCGCCGCCCTCCAGCGGGAACACCGGCGGGTTGACGGAGGCTTCCAGGCCCAGGTCGTTGGCGCACTCGCCGAGGAAGCGCACGACGTCCTCGGGGTCGGTGGAGCCGGCGACGACCTGGATGCGGCGGCCGAAGGCGGTGACCTCGGCGCCCGCGAAGGCGTGCTTGCCGGGCGCGTCGGGCAGCGCGCGCAGCTTGCGCTCCAGGAGCAGCGCCAGTTCGGCGACGGTGCACGGGGCCTCGCCGTCGCAGTCGGGGTCGTAGAGCGTGAACTCGCGCTCCACCTCGCCGATCTTGACGGTGAGGTCGACGGCCAGGTCCGGCAGCTCGTGCCCGAACGGCTTGGAGACGGTGCCCGACGGGTCGGGGCGGCCCTCGCCGACGGCCTCGACGCGGATCAGCCGCGAACCCGCGTTGATCACGGTGGGCGCGTGGCGGCCGTGCCCGGCGTCCATGGACAGCCCGGTGAAGCTCTCGCGGGCGTCGCCCTTGGCGTCGTACACCCGCAGGTTGAAGGTGTCGTCGGGGTTGGGTGTGTCGTAGTCGACGGCGACGCGCAGGCCGTTGCCCCACACCCCGGGTTCCTTGGCGTGGACCTCGAGCACACGGCTCTCGCTGTGGCCCTCGGTGGACTCCAGGACGACGCACGCGGCCTTGCCGCTGCCCGCCTTGGCGACGCGGACGATCACGGCGACGGAGCCGCCGTTCGCGAAGAACTGGTGCACCGCGTAGGCGACGGCGCTCTGCGAGCCGAGGCCCCCGAAGCGCCGCTCGAACTCGGTGAACCCGGTGACGCGCACCGGCTCGTTGAGCGGGCCCCGCCGGGTGTGACCGACGAAGGCGGTCACCGAGGTGGTCACGGCGGAGATCGTGCGGGTGCTGCTGGGAAGCTCTTCGACGTAGACGCCGGGATACGTCGGCCTGGCGGTCGCTGCGTTCGTCGGCATTCCCCCTCCTATCCCTTCTCAGGCACCGGTGAAAGGCACCAAGAGGCGGCAGAGGGAGTCGTGTCGTCCGGCGCGCGCGGGCAGTCCCCAAAGCGCGATGACGCGCCCGGTCCGCGGGCTCCGCATCAGTTTTCCCCCGTCAGTCCCCGGGCGGACGGCCGTCCGGGGTCAAGCAGCGCGCTTGTGACTCCTGATGCTCAAGTGCGCAACCCAGCTTGGTGAAGGAGGAGTTGCAGCTGCAAGGTGGGTTCACGCCAGTCCTGGGGGAGGTTCGATGGAGGGAACCGAACACGACGCGCACACGATGTGCGCGTGTCGCGGCGGATGCTTCACAGTTCTCGCACAGGCGGTGTTGCAGCAGAATGGAGCCCATGTCCCGACGCACCCCGCAGTCCCGCCGCAGGCGCCCTTCCGCCCCCACACACAATCCCCTCTGTCCTTGCGGTCTTGCGGAGACGTACGAGACGTGCTGTGGCCGATTCCATGAGGGTGGGGTGGCGGCACCGACCGCCGAGACGCTGATGCGGTCCCGCTACAGCGCTTTCGTGAAGCGGGACGAGGGATACCTGCTGCGCACGTGGCATCCGCGAACGCGGCCCGCCCGGGTCGACTTCGAGCCGGGACTCAGGTGGACCGGCCTGGAGATCCTGAAGACGACCGACGGCTCCGCGTTCCACTCCACGGGGACCGTGACCTTCCGCGCCTCCTACCGGGGCGGCGCGCTGCACGAGCGGAGCCGGTTCGAGCGGGTCGACGGGGCGTGGGTGTACGTGGACGGGGAGTTCACCGAGTAGGGCGAGGTGCCGTTACGGCGCCGGACGGCCGCCCGGCGCCAGGATGTCCAGCTCCTGGAGCGCGCCGATCGTGATCTCGCGGGTGAGCTCCTCGGCGCGGTCGGCGTCGCCCTCGCGGACGGCCTCGGCGAGCTGGACGTGCAGGGTGACGGCCTCGGGGTCGGGGTCCTCGAACATGACCTCGTGGTGGGTGCGGCCCGCGAGGACCTCCGCGACCACGTCGCCGAGGCGGGCGAACATCTCGTTGCCGGAGGCGTTGAGGATCACCCGGTGGAAGGCCATGTCGTGGACGAGGTACTTCTCCAGCTGGTGACCGCGCGAGTTGGCCACCATCCCGATCGCGCACTCGGTGAGCTCGGCGCACTGCTCGGCGGTGGCGTTCCTCGCGGCGAGCCCCGCGGCGACCGGTTCGATGGCGGAACGCAGCATGGTGAGCGAGCGCAGCTGGCGCGGGCGGTCGGCGCCGGCCAGTCGCCAGCGGATGACCTGGGGGTCGTAGACGTTCCACTCGGCGGCCGGACGGACGGTCACGCCGACCCGGCGGCGGGACTCGACCAGGTGCATGGACTCCAGAACGCGGACCGCCTCACGCATCACGGAGCGTGACACCTCGAAGCGCTGTGCCAGCTCGTCGGTGCGCAGCACGCTGCCGGGCGGGTAATCGCCCGCGGTGATCGCCGGGCCGAGGCTCTCCAGTACTCGGCCGTGCAGCCCCCGGCCCGGTGTGCTCATGGGGATCAGGGTACGAGGAGAGTCGCGCCGACAAAAAGTCAGACTTATATGTCACAGACTCTTGAATTCGTCGTACCTAATGAGTTTCAGTGTGGTCGACGTCAGGTGACGTCGGATGTCGATGAGGACAGGTCATCGTGGACAGCGAGGTAGAGATGCGTTCCCCCCACGTCGTCGTGGTCATGGGTGTGGCAGGAACCGGCAAGACGACGATCGGTCCCCTGCTCGCGTCCCGGCTCGGCGTTCCGTACGCCGAGGGCGACGACTTCCACCCCGAGGCCAACATCGCCAAGATGTCGGCCGGGGTCCCGCTGGGCGACGCGGACCGGTGGCCATGGCTGGACGCCATCGGCGCATGGGCGCACGAACGGGCCGGGCTCGGCGGGGTGGTGAGCTGCTCGGCGCTGAAGCGGAGTTACCGGGACCGGTTGCTGGCGGCCGCGCCCGGGCTGGTCTTCGTGCACCTCACCGGTGACCGTGAGCTCATCGAGGAGCGGATGACGCACCGTCAGGGACACTTCTTCTCCCAGGCGTTGCTGGACTCGCAGTTCGCCACGCTGCAGGCGCTCGGGGCGGACGAGCCGGGTGTCCCGGTCGACGTCTCGGGCACTCCGGAGGAGATCACCGAGCGGGCGGCCGCCGCGCTCGGGGAGCTCGACCGGCCTTCCACGTAAGCCCACCTGTTCTCCCTGACGGGCCCACCTGTTCTCCCGAGTGGGCCCCTACGCTCGTTCCTCCCCCAACTCACCGTCCACACAAGGATTCACCGTGACCAGACTCAGCGTCGAGATGCTGGCGGCGGACGCCCCCGAGCCGATCACCTCGGCGGGCAACGCTCAACTGGGCATAGCGGTACTGGCGGGCATCGCCGTCATCGTCGTGCTCATCACCAAGTTCAAGCTGCACGCCTTCCTGTCGCTCACCATCGGCTCGCTGGCGCTCGGTGCCTTCGCCGGGGCACCGCTGGACAAGGTCATCACCAGCTTCAGCGCCGGACTCGGCTCCACGGTCGCGGGCGTGGGCGTCCTCATCGCCCTCGGCGCGATCCTCGGCAAGCTGCTCGCCGACTCGGGCGGTGCCGACCAGGTCGTCGACACGATCCTGGAGAAGGCGGGCGGCCGCTCGATGCCCTGGGCGATGGTGCTGATCGCCTCGGTGATCGGTCTGCCGCTGTTCTTCGAGGTCGGCATCGTGCTGCTGATCCCGGTGGTGCTGATGGTCGCCAAACGCGGCAACTACTCGCTGATGCGGATCGGCATCCCGGCGCTCGCGGGTCTCTCCGTGATGCACGGTCTGGTGCCGCCGCACCCCGGCCCGCTGGTCGCGATCGACGCGGTCAAGGCCGACCTCGGTGTGACCCTCGCCCTCGGTGTGCTGGTGGCGATACCCACGGTGGTCATAGCCGGTCCGCTGTTCTCCCGGTACGCGGCCCGCTGGGTGGACGTGCCGGTCCCCGAGCGGATGCTGCCGCCCCGCGCCTCGGAGGAGCTGAAGCGCCGCCCTGGCTTCGGCGCGACACTGATCACGGTCCTCCTGCCAGTCGTGCTGATGCTGGCCAAGGCCCTCGTGGACATCCTCATCGACGACCCGGAGAACAGCGTCCAGCGCGTCTTCGACGTGATCGGCTCCCCGCTGATCGCGATGCTCGCGGCCGTGCTCGTGGGCATCTTCACGCTGGGCCGCCCGGCCGGCTTCACCAAGGGCCGCCTGACGGAGGTCACCGAGAAGTCCCTGGCCCCGATCGCGGGCATCCTCCTCATCGTCGGCGCGGGCGGCGGCTTCAAGCAGACCCTGATCGACTCCGGCGTCGGCCAGATGATCCTGGACATCTCCGAGGACTGGTCGATCCCGGCGCTCCTGCTGGCCTGGCTGATCGCGGTGGCGATCCGGCTGGCCACCGGCTCGGCGACCGTGGCCACGGTCTCGGCGGCCGGTCTCGTCGCCCCCCTCGCGGCCGACATGTCGACGACTCACGCCGCCCTGCTGGTCCTCGCCATCGGCGCCGGCTCACTGTTCTTCAGCCACGTCAACGACGCCGGATTCTGGCTGGTCAAGGAGTACTTCGGCCTGAGCGTGGGCCAGACCGTCAAGACATGGTCCGTGATGGAGACGATCATCTCGGTGGTCGCCGGGGCCTTGGTGCTGCTGTTGTCGCTGGTGATCTAGGCGCTCACCCCGCTGTGGCGGATCGCCTCACGACCGCCACAGCGGATGCTCCCGCTCCGCCCACTCCCGGCTCACCGACCCCGTCCGCAGGCCCTTCCGTGCCTCCGGGTCCCCAAGGGCCATGCCGATGTGGCCGGCCAGGACGATGCCGATCGTCAGGGCCAGCCAGTCGTGGACGAAGGTCGCGCTGGTGCGCCACACCAGCGGGGTCAGGTGGGTGAACCACATCATCAGGCCCGTGCCGAGCATGACGAGGGTGGCGCCGGTGATCCAGGCCGCGTAGAGCTTCTGGCCCGCGTTGAACTTGGCGGCGGGGCGGGCACCAGGAACGCGCCGAAGGGCCTTGCGGAGCCAGACACCGTCGTGCGGGCCCCAGCGGTTGAGGTGGGTCATGTCCGCCCGGAAGGCACGGGAGGCGAGGCCCGCCAGCACGGGGAGTGGGAGCAGCAGGCCCGACCACTCGTGGACGGTGACCACGAGGGCGCGACGGCCCACGAGTTCGGCGAGTTGCGGGATGTACAGGCAGGCCGCGGTCACCACGCACACGCCCATCAGCGCGGCCGTGATCCGGTGCACCCATCGCTCGGCGCGGCTGAAGCGGCGTACCCGGGCGGAGGGGGCCGACTCGACCGCCGGGGCGTCAACTCGTGGGTTCATCGTCCCGTCCGTTCGACTTGCCGACCCAGGCGTCGACGTCGTAGCCCCGCTCCTCCCAGTACCCCGGCTTCACCTTCTGGGTGACCGTGATGCCGGAAAGCCACTTCGCCGACTTGTAGAAGTACATGGGGGCGACGTAGAGGCGGACCGGGCCGCCGTGGTTGTGGCTCAGGTCCTTGTCCTGCATGCGCAGGGCGACCATGACGTCCGCGCGGCGCGCCTGGTCGAGGGTCAGGCTCTCGGTGTACGCCCCGTCGAAGCAGGTGAAGCGGATCGCCCCGGCCGACGAACGTACTCCCGCCAGGTCCAGCAACCGGGACAGGCGAACGCCTTCGAAGGGCGTGTGCGGTACCCGCCAGCCGGTGACGCACTGGACGTCGCGCACCATCCGCGTCTGGGGCAGGGCTCTGAGTTCGTCGAGGGTGTACGACGCCGGGCGGTCGACCAGGCCGTCGATCGTGAGGCGGTAGGTCGACTCGTCCTTGCGCGGGACCGACGACGTCACCGAGTAGTAGCGGAAGCCGCCGCCGTTGGGGAGCAGACCGGTCAGGCCCGTGGGGTCCTTGTCGGCCGCCTCCCCCAGGAAGGACTCCAGGCCCCGCTGGAGCCCGGGCGCGGCGACCAGGCCGAGCGCTCCGAGTCCGAGCGTGCCCAGCACGACCCGGCGCCCCATCGGCGCGCCCCGCTCGTGAGGCTGTTCCTCTGGGGGCTGTTCCTCTGGGGGCTGTGCCCCTGAAGGCTGTCCCTCTGGGGGCTGTTCAATGCTCACGTACCGATTCGACCACCTGCCACCCCGATGAGGCCAGCGGCGGCAGGTGCCCGTATACATCTGTCGGGGTCCTGGGGGCCGACCCTCCGGTTACCCCACGGCCTTAGCCGCCGCCCGCCCCGCCGTGCGCCCCGAGAACAGGCACCCGCCCAGGAACGTCCCCTCCAGCGACCGGTAGCCGTGGACGCCGCCGCCGCCGAAGCCCGCGGCCTCGCCCGCCGCGTACACGCCCTCCAGCGGGTCGCCGCCCTCGGTCAGCACGCGGGACGACAGATCCGTCTCCAGGCCGCCGAGGGTCTTGCGGGTGAGGATGTTGAGGCGGACGGCGATGAGCGGGCCCGCCTTGGGGTCGAGGATGCGGTGCGGCGTGGCGGTGCGGATCAGCCGGTCGCCGAGGTAGTTGCGGGCGCCGCGGATCGACATGACCTGGAGGTCCTTGGTGAACGGGTTCACGATCTCCCGGTCACGGGCGACGATCTCGTGCCGCAGCTCGGCCTCGTCGATGAGCGGCTCCTTGGTGAGCGCGTTCATGCCGCGGACGAGGGAGCGGAGGTCCTTCTCGACGACGAAGTCGACGCCGTTGTCCATGAATGCCTTCACGGGGCCGGGTACGTCCGCGCGGGCCCGTCCGATGACGTCCTTGATGGACTTCCCGGTCAGGTCGGGGTTCTGCTCCGAGCCGGAGAGCGCGAACTCCTTGCCGATGATCTTCTGGTCGAGCACGAACCATGTGTAGTCGTACCCGGTCTTCATGATGTGCTCGAGCGTGCCGAGCGTGTCGAAGCCGGGGAAGAGCGGGACGGGCAACCGCTTGCCGCGCGCGTCCAGCCAGAGGGAGGACGGGCCGGGCAGGATGCGGATGCCGTGGTTGTCCCAGATGGGGTTCCAGTTCTGGATGCCCTCGGTGTAGTGCCACATGCGGTCGCGGTTGATGAGGTTCGCGCCCGCGTCCTCGGCGATCGCGAGCATCTTGCCGTCGACGTGCGCGGGCACGCCGGAGACCATCCGCTCCGGCGGGGTGCCGAGGCGCTCGGGCCAGTTGGCGCGGACGAGGTCGTGGTTGCCACCGATGCCGCCCGAGGTGACGATCACCGCTTGGGCCTTGAACTCGAAGGCGCCCGTGACGGTGCGGCTGCTGGCCTGGCCGCGCTGGATGCCGGACGGCTCCAGGATCTCGCCACTGACCGTGTCGACGGCGCCTGAGCTGCGGGACAGCCCGGTGACGCGGTGGCGGAACTTCAGCTGGACCAGACCGCGCGCCGCCCCGGCCCGCACCCGCCGCTCGAACGGCTCGACGAGTCCCGGCCCGGTCCCCCACGTGATGTGGAAGCGGGGCACGGAGTTGCCGTGCCCGTTGGCGTCGTAGCCGCCGCGCTCGGCCCAGCCGACCACCGGGAAGAAGCGCACGCCCTGCTGGTGCAGCCAGGCCCGCTTCTCGCCGGCGGCGAAGTCGACGTACGCCTCGGCCCACTTGCGCGGCCAGTTGTCCTCGGGACGGTCGAAGGCGGCCGTGCCCATCCAGTCCTGGAGGGCGAGGGCGTGGCTGTCCTTGATGCGCAGCCGGCGCTGCTCGGGCGAGTTCACGAAGAACAGCCCGCCGAAGGACCAGAAGGCCTGCCCGCCCATCGACTGCTCGGGCTCCTGGTCGAGGAGGATCACCGTGCGTCCGGCGTCGACGAGCTCCGCGGTCGCCGCGAGGCCGGCGAGGCCCGCCCCGATCACGATCACATCTGCGTCGTACGACATGGGGCCGTCCTCTCGAGAACAACGTCAAAACGAACCAGTGCAGAGCTGGGCCACTTGTTACCGGCCGGTCAGCATCATGGCACCAGATCCTTCGGCAGAAGCAGTGACCGAGTCAACTGCCGGGATGTGTCCGCTCCCACGGACACGCCCCGGGTGAGTCGCTACAGTCGGCGGGATACGCGTCGCGGTCCCTGCGGCCCGCCCGTGTGACACCGGTCCGTCGGCCGGTGTTCCCGGCGCCTCCACGGCCGCGGCGGTGCCGTGTCCGACGACCCGAGGTTTCCCAGCGTGTCGTTTCTCCTGCTGATCCTGTCCGTGAGTGCCGCGTGCTGTCTGGGGTTCGGTTTCGTGCTCCAGCAGCAGGCGGCCGCGCACGCCCCGCTCAGCGACTTCCTCTCGCCCCGGCTGCTCCTCGACCTGGTGCGGGTGCCGCGGTGGCTGGGCGGGATCGGACTGATGGTGTGCGGCATGGCGCTGGGCGCGATCGCGCTCGGGCACGGCGAGCTGTCCCTGGTGGAGCCCCTCCTCGCGACCAACCTCCTCTTCGCGCTCGCGCTCTCCCGGTGGCAGACGAAGCAGTCGCTGGGCCGCCAGGGCTGGGCGGGGCTCGCGCTGCTCGCGGGCGGAGTGACCGCGTTCATCGTGGCCGGGCGGCCGGAAGGCGGTGAGGCGGTCGCCGACCCGTTCCGGCACTGGCTGATCATCGGGGCCATGGTGGGCCTCGCCCTGCTGCTGACGACGTACGCGAAACGGTCCCGGCTCAGCGCCGGGCCGGTCCTGCTGGCCCTCGCGGCCGGACTGCTGTACGGCGTCCAGGACGCCCTCACCCGGGTCAGCGGGCAACGGTTCTCCGAGGGCGGCTGGACGGAGCTCGTGACCGGCTGGCAGGTGTACGGCGTGCTCCTGCTCGGCGTCACGGGCCTGATCCTGGTGCAGAGCGCCTTCGAGACGGCACCCCTGCGGATGTCGCTGCCCGCGCTGACGGCCGCCCAGCCGCTCGCCGGGATCGCGTGCGGGGTGGGCTTCCTCGGCGACCGCCTGCGCACCGACACCGGGGCGCTGGCCTGGGAGGCGGCCGGACTCGCGGCGATCGTCGTCGGCATCGTGCTGCTCGGGATGCACCCCGCGATGCCGCGCGGCTGCGTCCCGGCTCCGCGGGAACAGCAGGCACAGGCCGCTCTGCAGTCGGGCTGAGGGGCGGGCACCTGGCCCTGGCCCCGACGGGCCCGCTCGGGCAGCGGATCGGCCTGCTTGGATGGGTCCATGAGCGCCTCCGACGAGATCCTCGACATCGTGGACGAGAACGACCGGGTCATCGGGCAGTCGCCCCGGGGCGAGGCGTACGCGCGGGGCCTGCGCCACCGCTGTGCCTTCATCCACGTGCGCGACGCCGAGGGCCGGATCTTCGTCCACCGCCGCACCCCCACCAAGCTGGTCTTCCCCTCCCTGTACGACATGTGGGTCGGCGGGGTCGTGGGCGCGGGCGAGTCCTACGACGACGCCGCGCTTCGCGAGGCCGAGGAGGAACTGGGTGTCTCCGGCCTCCCGCGGCCCTCCTACCTCTTCAAGTTCCTGTACGACGACGGCGCCGGCCGGACCTGGTGGTCCGCCGTCTACGAGGTCCGCTGCGACCTCCCGGTGAACCCGCAGGTGGAG
The DNA here is from genome assembly GCF_009377185.1 of Streptomyces spongiae. Lineage (GTDB taxonomy): Bacteria > Actinomycetota > Actinomycetes > Streptomycetales > Streptomycetaceae > Streptomyces > Streptomyces spongiae. Next base: position 335 of record NZ_VJZC01000284.1, on the reverse strand, counting down.
GAGGTCGCCTGGCACGGATTCCTGCCGGAGGACGAGGTGGAACGGCGGCTGGCCGAGTGGGAGTGGGTCCCGGACGGCCTGGCCGCGTACGAACGCCTCAAGGCGTACCGCTCCAAGGGGTCCCGATAGGGTCGTGAATGTGATCGAATTCGTGCGGAACGTCCGGTTGTGGTTCGCGCCACAGGAGGTGCGGGAGGAGGGCGGGACACCCGACTACCGGTTCTCGCTGGCGAACGAGCGGACTTTCCTGGCCTGGCTGCGTACCGCGCTCGCCCTGATCGGCGGGGGCTTCGCGGTGGACCAGTTCCTGCCGGATCTGCGGTGGGGGTGGCGGG
>NZ_VJZC01000283.1 GCF_009377185.1 Streptomyces spongiae | reverse complement strand
TTCCGGTACCGGGGGACAGGAGGAGGCGCAGCCAGTTGAGGGCGCGGGGGATAAGGTCGTGCACGTCGACGCTCCTATTCAGCGTTGGCCATGCCCCGGGAGGTCTTCCACACCTCGCCGGGGTCTCTGATGACCACTTTGCCTTAGGTAGCGATAGGTAGCAACTGGAAGCATCAGGTTGCATACGGACGTTCCCGTATGTGGTGCGTTGCTACAAGCCGCCTTAGCGTGCGGCCATGGCTAACGATCGTGAGTGGAAACCTGACCTAACGAGCCACGTCTACGTGTATCTCCAGGTCGTGCACCACATCGCCGAAGAGATCCGCACGGGACGCCTACCTGTCGGTGCGCGGCTTCCCGCTGAGCGGGACCTCGCCGAGCAATACGGCGTAGCCGTCAATACGGTCCGCCGGGCTGTCCGCGAACTCCGCGATCAAGGCCTCGTCATCACGGTCCCCATCAAGGGCACCTTCGTACAGGCCGAACAGCAATCCAGCGACCAGCACGAAGAGGGCGAACCGAACACCTGAAGGGGCCGTGCTCTACCAGCAGCCCCCACTCCACGTACAGCCGAAGAAAGCCGTCGCCCCACCGCCGTAGTACCGCCCCCGTAGCCGCCCGGCACTCCCGTACAACCACCGCACCACCCCCCGTCCTCCCCAGGTCGGATATTCCGCCCACTCAGCGGGTGAAGCCCCAAATCCGCACGTAACGTCGGACGCATGACGCACATCGACGCGGGTGCCGAACTCGATCCTGTGCATCCCGTTCCGCTGCCGCCCGCCGGGCGGGCCGTCGGGCTGACTGCCGCTGAGGTGGCTGAGCGGGTGGCTCGCGGTGAGGTGAACGACATCCCGGTGCGGAGCAGCCGCTCCACCGTGGACATCGTCCGGGCGAACGTCTTCACCCGGTTCAACGCGATCATCGGTGTGCTCTGGCTGATCATGCTGTTCGTCGCGCCGATCCAGGACAGCCTGTTCGGGTACGTCATCCTGGCCAACACGGGCATCGGGATCGTGCAGGAGTGGCGGGCCAAGAAGACCCTGGACTCGCTGGCCCTCATCGGGGAGGTCCGGCCAAAAGTACGGCGGGACGGGGTGGCCGCCGAGGTCAGTACGTCCGAGATCGTGCTCGGGGATCTGATCGAGATCGGGCCCGGGGACAAGATCGTCGTCGATGGCGCGTGCGTCGAGACCGACAGTCTCGAGGTCGACGAGTCGCTGCTCACCGGGGAGGCCGATCCCGTCGTCAAGCAGCCGGGGGATCCGGTCATGTCCGGCAGCTTCGTCGTCGCGGGCGGCGGGGCCTTCACGGCGACCAAGGTGGGGCGCGAGGCGTACGCGGCGCAGCTCGCCGAGGAGGCGTCCCGCTTCACGCTCGTGCAGTCCGAGCTGCGGTCCGGGATCTCGACGATTCTGAAGTACGTGACCTGGATGATGGTCCCCACCGCGATCGGGCTCATCATCAGCCAGCTGGTCGTGAAGGACAACGACTTCAAGGACTCCATCGCCCGGACCGTGGGCGGAATCGTGCCCATGGTTCCGGAGGGGCTGGTGCTGCTCACCTCCGTCGCCTTCGCCATCGGGGTGATCCGGCTGGGGCGCCAGCAGTGTCTCGTCCAGGAACTGCCCGCCATCGAGGGGCTCGCCCGCGTCGACACGGTCTGCCTCGACAAGACGGGCACGCTGACCGAGGGCGGCATGGACGTCACCGAGCTGCGGCCGCTGGACGGCGCCGACGAGTCGTACGTACGGAAGGTGCTGGGCGCGCTCGGGGAGGCCGACACCCGTCCCAATGCCTCGCTGCGGGCGATCATCGACGCCTACCCGAACGGCGACGGCTGGCGTTGCACCGGGGCCATGCCCTTTTCCTCCGCCCGCAAGTACAGCGGCGCCTCCTTCCGCGAGGGCGAGGGCGACGGCGACGACGGCGCGTCGAGTACGTGGCTGCTGGGCGCCCCCGACGTACTGCTGGACGACGGCCACCCCGCGCTCGCCGAGACCGAGCGGCTGAACGAGGAAGGGCTGCGGGTGCTGCTGCTCGTGCGGGCGGAGCGGGAGCTGGACGCCGAGGACGTCACGCACGGCGCCCGGCCCATCGCGCTCGTCGTCCTGGAGCAGCGGCTGCGCCCCGACGCCGCCGACACCCTGCGGTACTTCGACGAGCAGAACGTGCAGGCCAAGGTCATCTCCGGTGACAACGCGGTCTCCGTGGGGGCCGTGGCCGGGAAGCTGGGGCTCAGCGGAGAGGTCGTCGATGCCCGGCGGCTGCCCACCGAGCGGCACGGGATGGCGGACGCCCTCGACGCCGGCACCGTGTTCGGACGGGTCACCCCGCAGCAGAAGCGGGACATGGTGGGCGCCATGCAGTCGAAGGGGCACACCGTGGCCATGACCGGCGACGGCGTGAACGACGTGCTGGCCCTCAAGGACGCCGACATCGGGGTGAGCATGGGGTCCGGGTCGGAGGCGACCCGGGCCGTCGCCCAGATCGTGCTGCTCAACAACAGCTTCGCCACGCTGCCGTCGGTCGTGGCGGAGGGGCGGCGGGTCATCGGCAACATCACGCGCGTGGCGACACTGTTCCTGGTGAAGACCGTGTACTCGGTACTGCTGGCGGTCCTGGTGGTGTGCTGGCAGGTCGAGTACCCGTTCCTGCCCCGGCACCTGACGCTGCTGTCCACGCTGACGATCGGCGTCCCGGCCTTCTTCCTCGCCCTCGCCCCCAACAAGGAGCGGGCGAAACCGGACTTCGTCCGGCGTGTGATGCGGTACGCGATCCCGGGCGGCGTGCTGGCGGCGGTGGCGACCTTCGTGACGTACCTGATCGCGCGCCACTACTACACGGGGCCCGGTTCACTGGACGCGGAGACGAGCGCGGCCACCCTCACCCTGTTCCTGATCTCCATGTGGGTGCTGGCGATCATCGCCCGCCCGTACACGTGGTGGCGCCTGGCCCTGGTGTTGTCGATGGGCGCCGGGTTCCTGCTGGTGCTGATGGTGCCCTCGTTGCAGCACTTCTTCGCGCTGAAGCTGGTGGGCGCCGCGATGCCCTGGCTGGCCGTGGGCATCGCGGCGGTGGCGGCGGTCGTCCTGGAGTTCCTGTGGAGGCGGGTGGACCGCCTTCTTCCTGCCTAGTCACCCTTACCGCAGTACGTCGACGTGTATCGCAGGGATCACCGGAAAGCTGATCCCCATGGCAGAAACAGCACACGCGACGGCCGTGCCCGGCTGGATCCTGAAGTTCATGGACGCCATCGACACCCTGGAGTTCGGTGAGGGCTTCGCGCCGCTGACCGAGGACACCGACATGTTCTTCGGCACCGCGCACATCCACGGCGTCGAGGCCATCAAGGAGTTCTTCGTCAAGATCGACGCGCCGCTGAACATCACGCATGAGGTGTTGGAGTTCTGGACCGCGGGCGACGGCGTCCGCCTGCTGCGCGGCGAGGCGACCATGGCCAAGAAGACCGAACCGGACCATGTGGTACGCGCCCCGTTCATGCACATCTTCTACCTCGACCAGGAAGAGCCGGTTCGCGTCCGGACACTACGCGTCACCGCCGGGCCGCTGGAAACGGAAGCGGTGATGTGACGCCGCGGACCGACGGCCCCACCGACGGCCCCACCACGGGGAGTCGTTCTCTCACAGTGATCTCTCACAGTGATGATCTGCTCGACCCACCGGCGACCCGGTGGTTCGAACGGAAGCCGCTCCAGTGCCAAGCGACGACGGGGCGACCCGACCGCACGGCAGGATGCGCCTGCCGTGCGGTCCAGCCGCATCAGTCGAACCAGCGGTCCCGCGCCAGTTCCTCCGTCCTCGACGGGTCCTCCAGCAGCGCGGCGACCTCGAACCGGCGCGGCCACTGCCCCGCCGCCCAGGCCAGTCCCGCCGCGACGCCCTCCAGGGTGGACGCGTGCAGCACACCGTCCCGCGTACGCCGCCAGTCCAGCTCGACGCCGTCGACCACAAGCTCCTCGTGCTCGACGTACGAGGACGGCGTGGCGGGGCCCAGCAGCACGCGCACGGACTCCGGTACGTCGTGCTCGGTGCCCTCGGAGTGCACCTCGCCCGTCACGGACTCGCTCAGCCGCCGCACCTGGAACAGCTCGGCGAGGTCGGCGGCCCTGGACGGCCGTACGGGCAGCAGCGGCACGCCGCCCGTGAAGGGCAGCAGGTCGGGCGAGTCGACGACCACCGCGTCGGCCGCGTCCACGACGACGACCTCCCCGTCCAGCACGGCCCGCACCTCGTCCGGCAGGGTCACCTGCTCGGGGTCGAGATCGGCCAGCGCGCCGTACAACGCATGTAGTTGCGCGGACGTGACGGGCCGCTCCGGGTCGGCGAGGCGGTCGAGGAGCTCGGCGGCGCCGCCGGGCTCCTCCAGCAGGGCGGCCACGGACGTCCGGACGCCGAGCGCCCGCAGCACCTGCTCGTCGTCGAAGCCGGTGGCGTCGGCCTCGTCGTACAGGCCGTGGAGGAGGGGGTCGCCGCCGGCGGCCCGCAGTCCCGCCGGGCGGCGTCCGTCCAGCACCGGGTTCCCGCGCAGCCACCACGCCGTGTAGGAGCGGACGATCTCGTGCGTCCCGTCCGGCAGCAGGACGCGCACGGGCTGGGTGAGCGCGTCGCGCAGCGGCGGCCGGGAGAGGAGGGCGAGGGCCTGCGGCCAGCGGTCGTCGTCCACGAGGTCGAGATCCCGTACGGCGACGATCTCCGTCGCGACGGGCGGCACGGGCGTGTCCGGGAGCCGGTCGAGAACGTCCTCGCACCACACGTCGACGGCGTCCAGCAGCCCCGCGTCGTCGGGCTCGGCGAAGTCGCCCTCCCTCGGCTCCAGTTCGTCGGGGTCGAGGACGACGTCCGTGGCGCGGACGAGCAGGAAGTTCGCCAGCACACCGCAGGCGGCCAGCGGCTGCTCGCCCCAACGGTCGGCCAACTCGGCGTCCACCGAGGCGAGTTCGTCCTCGCCCATGACCTGGGCGAACGAGCTGCCGGGGAGGACGAGTTCGCCGGCGGGCGACAGTTCGCCGTCCTCGTCGGGCAGGGCGAGGGCACCGAGCCAGGGTTCGTCACCCGGCTCCAGGCCCGCGTCGCGGACGAGCCCGAGGACGATGTCCGCGAGCTCCTCGGCGTCGGGGGCGTCCTCCTCCCAGGCCCCGGCGTCCTCGTCGAGGGAGGCCGCCACGGCGGCGCGCACCTGCGGCGTGGTGAGCACCGCGCGGGGCGTCGCGGGCAGCGCGCCCAGCTTCTCCAGGAGCGGATGGGCGGCCTCCGGGTGGGCGACCTTGAGGCCGAGCCGGGCCAGGGCCTCCGGCTCGACACGGGCCTCGTCCGGCGTGGGCAGCAGGACCTGCCGGGGCCCGATCGTCGTACGGCCGTCGGCGAGCGGCACGGGCAGTCCGGACAGCCGGTCGGGGTCGACCCCGGCGAGGCTGTCGTAGAGCCGCCGCCACCAGCCCGGCGCCTTCTCCAGCCCGGCGAGACGGTCGACGACCTCGGCGAGCGGCAGCCGGGCGATGCCCAGGGTGCGGAGCTCGACGCGGCGTTCGAGCCCGGCAGGGAGGAGGCTGGGAAGCACCTCGGCGAGGACCCGGACCGTGTCGGCTCCGGCGCCCTCGACGACCTCGGCGTCGCGGGGACGGAGAGCCTCGGGAAGCTCGTCGCTCTGGCTCGGCTCGATCGTGCTCGGGTCGATGGCCGGAGGCAGGAAGGCAGTCCTCGGCAGCCGGTCGAGGATCGCCTGCCGCAGCGACCCGTCGAGCTCGCCCTTGCCCAGCGGGCCGGGCACGAGGTCGATGATGCCGGGGGTCACCGGCCGCCATTCGGCGAGGAGTTCGGCGTACGCGTCGGCCGCGCGCTCCACGAGGAAGCCGGTGAGCGGGCCGGGCGCGGCATGGCGGCGCGTGGTGTCCAGCGGCAGTGAGGCGATGAGCAGCGCGGGCACGCCGAGCGGCTCGTCGCTCGGGGTGGGCGCGTGCACGACGGGTGCGGTGCGGGGGCGGACCGGGGAGCCGTCCGCGTCGACGGGTACGGCCCAGGTCACGGACCAGTGGGGGCGCAGCCGCTCCTCGACGGGCCGGTCGGCGAGGAGCGCCGGGTCGAGGGGCCCGGCTTGCGAGACCGTACGCCAGTAGGTGGTGCCCTCGCGGGAGTCCTCGACGGTCACACCGTGCTCACGGGGACGGCGCCGGAGCGTACGGGCCGTGTCCCCGACCTCGACGACCACCTCGTCGAGCCCCGGCAGGGCGAGCAGCAGGGCGTCGTCCACACCGTTCAGGAGCCGCTCGGCGAGATCCTCGGCGGCGGCGTCCCGCAGCGGCAGGATCACGACGGTGTCGTACGACTCCGGGGCGCTGCCCTCGGCCGCGAACGGCAGCCGCAGCAGGGGTACATGACCGTCGCGCCGCCGGATCTCGTCGCCCAGCCCGGGGCTGTGGCGGGCGACGTCGGCGGCGAGTTCGCGTGCCTCGGCGAGGGACCAGCGGACGCCTCCGTGCCGTCCGACGACGGCGGGCTCGTCGGTGACGGCCAGCACGGCGGCGAAACCGACACCGAACCGTCCGACGCTGACCTCCTGTGTGTCCCGCTTGGCGGAGGCGCGCAGGGTGGACAGGGACTCCACGCCGGTCGCGTCGAGGGGTGCGCCGGTGTTGGCGGCGACGAGGACGCCGTCGCGGAGGGTGAGGCGCAGCCGGCCGGGCACCTTGGCGCGTGCGGCGGCGTCGGCGGCGTTCTGGGCGAGCTCGACGACGAGCCGGTCCCGGTAGCCGCCGAGTACGAGGTCCTCCTCGGCGTTGGCGTCCTCGCGGAAGCGGGCCGGGCTGGTGGCCCAGGCGTCCAGCACCCCGCGCCGCAGCCGTGCCGTCCCGAACGGGTCCGCACCCTCGGCCGCCGGCCGCACGAACTTGCTCACGGTTCACCCTTCCTCTCGCGGCTGCGCTCCGCTGGGCCGCCGGACGAAGGTACCGTGCGCCGGGCCGACGCGGGGAATGCCGGCTGCCGGGGCCCTCGCTACAGCATTCCGCCCGTGTAAGCGGCGGACGCGCTGCCCGCGAACGCCACGAGCAGGAGAACCGCGACGGAGATCCTGCGAGTCCTGGGCGTCGGTTCGTGCCGCCGCGCCACGAACTCGTAGAAGTGAAGCGCCGTGACGTAGATCAGGATCTGGAGTGCGAGGTCCCACGGGAACGCCCACCGGTTTTGGGCTGCTGATCCGGCGATGTGGCCGAGCAGAACCGCGACGCCACCCAGGAGCGCGGTCCGGGACAGACCGCGTTCGGCCCCCTCGGGATCCGTGCGGCTCGGGGATCGCTCGGTGTTCGCCAGGCGTTCCCGGGCGATGAACCCGTAGACGATGACGACGACGGCAAGCAGAAGGCAGCAGACCGCGACGGCCGAGAGCGCATCGTCGGCTACCGAGGCCCATAACGATGCGAACACAGTGCTACGACTCTCTGTAGGGCTCCATGCGGGCATCGGCCCGGAACAGGTGACTACGAGTGCCCCAGCTCCGCCGACGACTCGTCCGCCGCCGTCACCGACACCGACCCCGAGTCCGGCGACGGACGCAGCGGGAAGTGGTCCACCTTCGTCTCGTCGATCACCGGTGGAGCCGGCCGCGGCGGCTTCGGCATGACCGCGGCCTCCGAGTGCCCTCCACACCCGTACGACAACGACACGACCCGCCCGTCCGCCGGGGAGAACTCGTTCGCGCAGACACCGAACGCCTGCCCGAGCGACCCCCCGATGGCGGTGAGGAAGCCGCAGCTCACACAGGACGCGGGTGCCGCCTGTGCCATGGCCGACTTGGGACCGTACGTCTCCTCCCAGCGGTCGGCCGCACTGTGCAGCCCGTAGCGCGAGAGGACCCGGGCCCGGCGCATGCCGAGTTCCTCGGCGACCGCCGAGATCGAGCCGCGGGTGGGCGCGAACGGCAGGTTCGCCGGCACCCCGGCCGTCACCTCCGCGTCCTCCGCCTCCACCAGCTCGGCCATGTCGTGGGACACGGCGGCGTTCGGCGCGGGCTCGTCCTCGCCGGAGAAACCGGGCTCCAGACGCAGATCCTCGGCGTCGGTGGGCAGCAGGTCCCCCGGGCCCATGTCACCGGGGCGCAGTCGCTCGCTCCACGGCACCCACTCCGGGGCGAGGAGGGCGTCCGGGCCGGGCAGCAGGACGACCTCGTCGAGCGTCACGATCTTCGCACGAGACGCTCGCGCGACCGTCACCGCCCAGCGCCAGCCGCGATAGCCGAGCTCCTTGCACTCGAAGAAGTGCGTGACAACGCGGTCTCCTTCGGAGGTGAGCCCCGTGTGCTCGCCGACGACACCTGGCGCGGCGGCCTCCTCGGCGGCGGCCCGGGCGAGGTCGACGGCCTCCGCGCACAGACGGTCGGGGGTACGGCTTCGCGTTGTCGCTGCGCTCACAGGTATCGCTTCTCTCCTACGCCGTCTCATAGCGCGCCATCCCTTGGCGGGGGCGCGGACGGAGCGGACCGGAGGGCCGCGTCAACGTCCGTGCGTCCGCGCTCGGGCGCACTTACGTCATCCATTCTGCGCCATGCGGGGGCACTGCGTGGCACCGACGGTCCTGTAGGGCGCCGTCACTGTGTGGGGCGCCCTGAGTGGGGGCCTTTCCTGGGGCTGCGCCCCAGACCCCCGGGTCAGTGTATGGGGTTGCGCCCCAGGCCCCCGGGTCAGTGTATGGGGCTGCGCCCCAAACCCCCGATCCGCATCAGCCCCATCATGTCGCAGATCCTGGTGCGGGTTGTCTGTGGCTTGTCGCGCAGTTCCCCGCGCCCCTAAGGGGCTGCGCCCCGCCGCGACCCGCCGGAAGGCATCCGTGCCGTAACCGCACTACCCGGCCCCGACTCGGGGCACTATGACGGAGTGGCACCGATCGGTGGGGTCAAGGTGGAGAAGGGGAGCAGGCGGAGTGGCGGATCGGGCCGGGTGACCGGAGCCGTCCGTTCTGTCGGGCATGCCCTGCGGTTCCCCGTGACCGGGACGGCGAGAGGGATCAGGAAGGCCACGCACGCGCACGGCGCCGGGGAGTCCGGGCTGGGCAAGCTGATCGAGCTGCACGCGGTGAACGGCGCGGGAGACGTGATGGTCACCGTGGCACTCGCGTCCACCGTGTTCTTCTCCGTGCCCACCGACGAGGCCCGCGGCCGCGTCGCCCTCTACCTCGCCATCACCATGGCACCGTTCGCGCTGCTCGCCCCGGTGATCGGGCCCCTGCTCGACCGGCTCCCCCACGGCCGCCGCGCCGCCATGGCCGGGGCCATGCTCGCCCGCGCCCTGCTCGCCCTGCTTCTGTCCGGTGCCGTCGTGACCGGGAGTATCGAGCTGTATCCGGCTGCCCTGGGGGTTCTCGTCGCCTCCAAGGCCTATGGGGTGGTCAGAAGTGCCGTCGTACCGCGCCTCCTCCCTCCCCGCTTCTCCCTCGTCAAGGCCAACTCCCGCGTCACGCTCGGCGGGCTGCTCGCCACGGGTGTGGCCGCGCCGATCGGGGCGGGGCTGCAGGCCCTCGGGCCCCGGTGGCCCCTCTACGGCGCCTTCGTGATCTTCGTCGCCGGTACGTTCCTGTCCTTCTCGCTGCCGCCCAAGGTCGACTCGGCCAAGGGCGAGGACACGGCGCTGCTCGCGGCGGACGCCGAGCACCTGCACGGGCCGCACCGCGAACGGACACTGAAGCGGCCGGGCCTGCGGACCGTCGGTATCGCCGTCACCCACGGTCTCGGCGCCAACGCCTCGCTGCGCTGTCTCTCCGGGTTCCTGATCTTCTTCCTGGCGTTCCTGCTGCGGGAGCACCCGATGGCCGGGCAGAGTGCCGCGGTGTCGCTCGGCATCGTGATCGCCGCGGCGGGCACGGGCAACGCGCTGGGTACGGCCGTGGGGGCGTGGCTGAAGTCGCGCGCGCCCGAGATCATCATCGTGACCGTCGTCGCCGTCGTGCTGGGCGTCGCGATCACGGCGGCCGTCTTCTTCGGGGCCTTCGTCGTGGCCCTTCTCGCCGCCGTCGCCGGCTTCGCGCAGGCCCTCGCCAAGCTGTCGCTGGACGCGCTGATCCAGCGGGACGTCCCGGAGCTCGTCCGTACGTCCGCGTTCGCACGCTCGGAGACGCTGCTGCAGATGGCCTGGGTCCTGGGCGGCGCCGTCGGTATCGCCCTGCCCCTCAACGGGGTCCTCGGCCTCTCGGTGGCCGCCGCGATCGTGGCCACCGGATGGGCCACGACCGCCCGGGGACTGCTCTCCTCCGCCCGGCACGGGAGCACGCCCAACGCGCGGGTGACCTGAGGACGGTCCGAAGACGGGAGACTCCCTGGCGTACGGCACGCCGCGTACCCCTCGTGGAGGGGCCGCTCGACATGCCCGATAGCCTTCGGCCATGACCTCCCTGCGTTCCGAAGCGCGCCGACGTCGCGCCGTCGCCACCGTCGGCGCCGTGTCCGCCGGCCTTCTCGTCCTGGCGGCCTGCGACAAGCCGTCCCCGCTGGCCACCATCACGGTCGGCAAGAACTCGGTGAGCTCCGAGACCGACTGCTACAACGACGGCAAGACCGTCTCCACCGAAGAGCTCGCGAAGTGCCTGAAGGCCAAGGACATCAAGTCCATCGACGTCGACCCGGACGAGACGGTCCGCTTCGGCGTCGACCCGGAGATCGCGGACAAGGGCTGGACGATCCTCATGAACGGTCAGCCGCTGACCGACCCCAGCACGAAGACGTACCGCACGATCCCGGGCAGCGTGTTCTTCAACGCCCAGTACGGCGCCCAGGGCAACTCCACGGTCGTCTCCATCCAGGAGGGCGAGACCAACGTCACCGGGCTGTGGTCCTTCAAGCTCAAGAAGGACGCCTGATCGCTGCCGCTGCCGCCGGGCCACGCGTGCTCGTGGCCACCGCGGTCCCCGCGGAGAGGGACGCGGTGGCCGGGGCGTTCGGGACGCGGGCCCAAGAGGTGCCGCATGAGGCGCCGCACGAGGTGCCGCTTCCCGGTGTGACGCTTCACCGCGTCGGCGACCAGTACCAGTACGACCTCCTCGCCGCCGGCGTCGGTCCCGCCCGGGCCGCCGCCTCCACCGCCACCGCGCTCACCGCGGCGACGCTGCGCGGCACGCCGTACGGCCTCGTCGTCTCCGCCGGCATCGCGGGCGGGTTCGCGCCGGACGCACCCCTCGGCTCCCTCGTCGTGGCCGACGCCGTCACGGCCGCCGATCTGGGCGCCGAGACGCCCGACGGCTTCCTCCCCGTCACCGAACTGGGCTTCGGCACCGTCCACCACCGTCCGCCGGAATCACTCGTACGGGATGTCGCGGCCGCCACCGGGGCACTCGTCGGAACCATACTGACCGTGTCGACCGTGACCGGCAGCGCCGAACGCGCGGCCGAACTGCGCGCCCGCCACCCCCGCGCGCTCGCCGAGGCCATGGAGGGCTTCGGGGTCGCCGAGGCCGCCGCCGCACACGGCACGCCCGTGCTGGAGCTGCGGGCCGTCTCCAACCCCGTCGGCCCCCGCGACCGGGCCGCCTGGCGCATCGGAGACGCTCTGGCCGCGCTCACCGAGGGTTTCGGGAAGCTCGTGCCCGTACTGGAGAGTTGGACCTCACATGACCGCGCAGAATGAACCGCACACGCCTCCCGGTCCGCTGAAGATCGCGTACTCCCCCTGCCCGAACGACACCTTCGTCTTCGACGCCGTCGCCCACGGCCGCGTGCCGGGAGCGCCCGCGCTCGACGTGACGTTCGCGGACATCGACATCACCAACGGCATGGCCGAGCGCGGCGAGTTCGACGTGCTGAAGGTGTCGTACGCGGTACTGCCGTACGTCCTCGACGAGTGGGCGCTGCTGCCCTGCGGGGGCGCGCTGGGCCGCGGCTGCGGGCCGCTGGTCCTCACCAGGGAGCCGGGCGTCGAGCTCGCGGGCCGCAGGGTCGCGGTGCCGAGCGAGAGGTCGACGGCGTACCTGCTCTTCCGCCTGTGGGCCGCGGACACCCTGCCCGGTGGGGTCGGGGAGGTCGTGGTCATGCCGTTCCACGAGATCATGCCGGCCGTGCGGGACGGGAAGGTCGACGCGGGACTCGTGATCCACGAGGCGCGCTTCACGTACCAGAACTACGGGCTGCACAAGCTCGCCGACATGGGCGAGCACTGGGAGCACACGACCGGGCTGCCGATCCCCCTGGGCGCGATCATCGCCAGGCGCGCGCTGGGCACCGAGACGCTGCGGCTGCTCGCCGAGTCCCTCCGCGCGTCCGTACGGGCCGCCTGGGACGACCCGGAGGCCTCCCGCCCGTACGTCCTGGAACACGCCCAGGAGATGGACCCGGCGGTCGCCGACCAGCACATCGGCCTGTACGTCAACGAGTTCACGGCCGCCCTCGGCGAGGACGGTTACGCGGCGGTCCGGGGACTGCTGACCCGCGCGGCGGCGGAAGGTCTGGTACCGGCCCTCGCACCGGGAGCGCTGGACTTTCCCTGAGGCGCGTCGACTCACGCCGACGCACGCCCCACGGAAGCGCGTTCCGGCCGAAGGGCGACAACAGCCCTTCGGC
>NZ_VJZC01000282.1 GCF_009377185.1 Streptomyces spongiae | reverse complement strand
CCTCCGCCCCCTCCACCCCCGAATACTCGTCGTGGATCAGCCAGGACAGGTCCACCGACGCCGCGTCCTTGACGATGCGGCGGGAGGCGGCCGAACTCGTCGAGCGTGTGATGGCGCACTACCGCGACAACACGACGCACGAGGCGGACGGCCAGTGGACGGAACCCGTGGCCAACTACCTCGACGCCGACCGCTGGCAGCGCGAGATGGACGCCGTCCACCGCAGCGTCCCGTTGCCGCTCGCCATGTCCTGCGAGCTTCCCGGGCCGAACACCTACAAGGCGATCGACGTGCTCGGCGTCCCCGTGCTGATCACCCGCGACCGACAGGGCACCGTGCACGCGATGATCAACGCCTGTCGGCACCGGGGGGCCAAGCTCCTCGAACCCGGCTGCGGAGTGTCGAGGCGGCTCACCTGCCCGTACCACTCCTGGTCGTACGACCTGGCCGGGGAGTTGCGGGGCGTGTACGCCGAGAAGACCTTCGGCGAGGTTCCGCGCGAGGGCCGCAGCCTCGTCGGGCTCCCGGCCGGGGAGCGCGCGGGGATCGTCTTCGTCTCACTGGACCCCGCAGCCGAGCCCGACCTGGACGCCTGGCTGGGCGACCTGCGGCCCCTGCTGGAGGGCCTCCGGCTGGCGGAGTGCCACCACTACTCCACCAGTGAGCTGACCAGTCCCAACTGGAAGGTCACCCTCGACGGGTATCTGGAGACGTACCACTTCGCCTCGCTGCACCCGAAGACGGTGTTCGAGACGAACCTCTCCAACATGATGGCCCACGACACCTGGGGCCCCCATCAGCGCATCGCACCGGCCCTGCGCCCCATCGCGCAGGCGGTCGAGCTGCCGCCGGACCAGCGCGATCCCGGGGACTGCGTCGGGCCCATCTACTGGCTCTTCCCGGGCCTCGCGATCGCCGGCGGCTGGCGCCAGAAGATCGCCGTCTCCCTGGTGCTCCCCCGCACGGCGACCGAGTCGGTGACCCAGCAGATCATCCTGCTGCGGGAACCGGCGGTCACCGAGGAGGAGCGCCAGACCGCCGACCGGTTCGGCGAGTGGTTCCACGAGGTGGTCCGCGACGAGGACTACGCGACCACCTACGGAGTCCAACAGGGTCTGAAGGCCCTCGACGGGACCGACTTCGTCTTCGGACGCAACGAGCCCGGACTCCAGCACTTCCACCGCACCATTCACCAGCACCTGGACGTAAGCGCCCCCAGAGCCGCCAGGTGAGCAACCAACAACACTCGCGGGAGAACACCATGGTGGCTACGGGCAGTCTCGACGGACGTGTCGCGGTGATCACGGGCAGCACGCGCAGCATCGGTCGCGCCATCGCCGAGGCCTTCCTGGCCGACGGCGCCACGGTCGTCGTCAGCGGCCGCAGCGAGGTCAAGGGCAAGCAGGCCCTGGAGGAGATGGACGCCGGGGACCGGGCCGTCTTCCACCCCTGCGACGCCAACAGCCAGGAGGACATCGAGGGCCTCGCCGACTTCGCCGCCGAGCGCTTCGGCAGGCTCGACATCTGGGTCAACAACGTGGGCGGCACCTCGGGCTTCGCTCCGGTCCACGAACTCAGCGACGAAGCCTGGCACGACGCCCTCAAGCTGAACCTCAACGCCTACTTCTACGGCACACGCCGCGCGCTGCCGAAGATGCTGGCGGGCGGCTGGGGCCGGATCATCAACATCTCGTCGGTCGAGGGCAAGCAGGCCAACAAGCCCGCGATCAGCCACTACATCACCAACAAGCACGCCATCCACGGCCTGACCAAGGCGACGGCTTTCGAGTACGGCACCCAGGGCATCACCTGCAACGCCATCTGCCCCGGCGCCGTCGACACCGACCTGATGCGGGCCGCGGGTCCCGCCGCGGCCGAGGCCGAGGGCATCTCGTACGAGGAGTGGCTGGGCCGTTTCGCCGAGCACGCCGCCACCAAGCAGATCACCACCGTGGAGCAGATCGCGGCCGTCGCCTCGCTGCTCGCGAGCGAGGCCGGGGCGGGTATCACCGGCGCGCTGATCAGCGTCGACGGCGGAACAGCGCAGTGGTAGGCGGGCGGCGGGCAGGGGCAGGCACGGGTACGGACAGCGGGAGACCTCGGTCATGAAGAGCTGGATCACGGACTGGCAGCGCAGTGAGCGGCTGCCGCACTACACCCGGGCCAACGCGGGCGAGACCCTGCCGGACCCCGCCAGTCCCCTGGGCTGGACCCTGGTCTGGGGGCGGGGCCTCATGGGCTGGCGTCGGGGCTTCGTCGGGTTCGGCATCTACCGCGAGGAGGAGGTGGCCGGGTCCCGACCGCCGTTCGTCGGCATGTTCGGCGGCCACTTCTATCTCAATCTGTCCCACATGCGGCTGTTCGGCATCCGCATGGGTCAGACGGCGGACCAGATCGACGCGGCGTTCGTCGGTCAGCGCTCCGACACGCCGGTGTACGTGGCGCACCCGGACGACCAGGACGAGGAGCTGACCGCGAAGGCGGGCGGGACGCTTCAGCGGATGCTCGGCCAGGCCGGCTTTCCGGAGGCCGACGCCGACCGGGAGCGGCTGCGCGCCCTGCGCCGCTCGCGCCCCGACCTGACGCAGTTGTCCGACGCCGAACTGGTGGCGCACGCACGGTCGTTGCTGGACGAGGTGGAGACGACCTTCCAGCGGCACGTCGAGTCGTCCCTGCCCGCGTCCGTCGGACCGGCGATCCTCGGCCCGCTGTGCGCGAGTGTGGACCGCCCCGGCACCATGCTCGACCTGATCGGCGGTCTCGGTGACGTCGACTCCGCCTCCCCCTCGACCGGGCTGTGGACGCTGTCCCGCCAGGTGGCGGCCTCGGCCGAGCTGAGCACGCTGTTCGACCGGGGCCCGGCCGCGGTGGAGCAGGCGCTCGACGGGGCGGCCGGGGACGTGAAGGCGTTCCGTGACTCCTTCGAGGAGTTCCTGGCCGAGTCCGGCGACCGCGGCCCCAACGAGTGGGACATCCACGCGCTGTCCTGGGAGGCGGCGCCCGTCCAGGCGCTGGCCCTGGTCGACCGGATCCGGCACAGTCCCGACGACGACTCCCCGGCCGCCCGCCGGAAGCGGCTGACCGAGGAGCGTGAGCGGACGGCGCGGGAGATCCGGGCCGCGCTGCCCGAGGACGCGCAGCCCATGTTCGACGCCGGTATGCACGCCTCCCAGGTGTGGATCCCGGCCCGCGAGCGCACCAAGGCGAACTGCGTCACCGTCATCAACGAGATCCGCATGGCCGTACGGGAGCTCGGTCGCCGCGGCGTCGAGACGGGGCTCTTCGCCCGGCCCGAAGACGTGATGATGCTGCTGGACACCGAACTCGACGACTACGTCGCCGCCCCGGAGTCCTTCGGCCCTGTCATCGCGCAGCGGCTCGGGGAGTACGCGGGGCTGCACGACCTGGAACCGCCGTTCTTCGTCGCCGACGACGCCCGGACCGAGATCGACACCTGGCCGCGACGCGCCGAGGAACAGACCCCGGCGGCCGTCGAGGGTGACGTGCTCGGTGGTGTGGGTGGTAGCCACGGCACGTACACCGGCAGGGTGCGGGTGGTCACCGACCCGGCCTCGTGCGAGGCGCTGGAGCCCGGCGAGGTGCTGGTCGCGCCGATCACGGACGCGGCCTGGACCCCGCTGTTCCTGGTCGCCGGAGCGGCCGTCGTGGACGTGGGCGCGCTCAACAGCCACGCCGTGGTGGTCTGCCGTGAGCTGGGCATCCCGGCCGTGATCTCCGTGGAGGGCGGGACGCAACGGCTGCGGGACGGCATGATGATCACGGTCGACGGCGACAAGGGCACGGTCACCGTGGACAGCGTGCCGGCCACGCCCGGCGTCTGAGAAACGCGTGGGCCCGCCGCTCCCCTTGACGGAGCGGCGGGCCCACGGCCATGACCTGGAAGGGAACACGCCATGGCAGAGGAAGTCATCGTCGCGGGCTGGATGGACTATGACCCCAAGGATCGCGACAGGATGCTGGAACATCTGGTCGTGCTGGGACACCTGACCCGTCAGGAGGAGCCGGGCTGCCTGGACTACGCGATGACCGCGGACCCGGGCAGCGAGCAGCGGATCCGTGTGTACGAGCGGTGGGCCTCGGAGCAAGCCCTCGACGAGCACTTCACCACCCAGCACATCAAGGACTTCCGGGCAGCCGTGGCCGGCCTGACGCGAGTCGGGGTCTCCCTGCGGGCCTACACCGTGGCCTCGTCACGAGCCATGCGCTGACTCTCCCAGCCGCACCAGCATCTTGCCCACGTTGCCGCCGCCGAGCAGCGACAGCAGCGCCCCCGCGGCGTTCTCCAGGCCGTCCACGACCGTCTCGCGCGCCGTGATCCGGCCCTCGGCGAGCCAGCCCGCGACCCGCTGCTCGAACTCCGGCCGCAGGTCTTGGTGGTCGCGGACGATGAAACCGCGCAGGGTCAGCCGCTTGAGGACCGCCTGGATCAGCTGGTTGATGTCCGCGGACCGCCGGTCGGCGCCGAACTGCGACATCATGCCGCACAGGGCGACCCGGCCACCGGTGCGCAGCGCGTGCAGCGCGGCGGCGAGCTGCTCACCGCCGACGTTGTCGAAGTACACGTCGATGCCGTCGGGCGCCAGCCGGGCCAGTGCGTCGCGCACCGGCTCAGCACGGTAGTCCGCGGCCGCGTCGTAGCCGAACTCCTTCACCAGCAGGGCGCACTTGTCCGGTCCTCCGGCGGTCCCGATGACGCGGTCCGCGCCCAGCAGGCGCGCGAACTGGCCGGCGGCGGTGCCGACCGCGCCGGCCGCCGCCGACACGAGGACGGTGTCGCCCGGACGCAGCTCGGCGATCCGGGTCAGGCCCACGTACGCGGTGAACCCGGTCTGGCCGAGCAGGCCCAACCAGGTGGGCAGCGGGGCGAGTCGCGGGTCGATGCGACCGGCGCCGTCGACGGCCGCATCGTCGAGCACCGCCCGCTCCCGCCAGCCGAGTTGGTGGCGTACGTATGTGCCGGGCGGCACCGAGGCGCACCGGCTCTCCTCCACGACGCCGAGGGCACGGCCGTCGAGCGGCGAGCCCGGGGTGAAGTTGTGCGTGTAGTGCTTCTCGGTGCTCTCCAGGCGCCCGCGCATGGACGGGTCGACGCTCATGTAGAGGTTGCGCACGAGCAGTTGACCCTTCCCCAGGGGCGGCAGCGGGCGTTCCTCGACGGCGAAGTCACCGGGGAGCGGTTCTCCGTCGGGTCGGCGCACCAGACAGACCACCCGGGTGGTACGGGGCGTCACGGGTCACTCCTCCGGCTGCGGGCTGGTGCGCCGCTGGGCGAGGCGGCCGACCCAGCCGGCCATCTGGAGGTCGGCGTGGCGCAGTTCGCCCGACTGCCACCGGGCCTGGAAGTCGAAAATGCCCTGCGCTCCTGACCTGGGGTCGGTCACCTCGACCAGTCCGTCCTCGGTGAGCCGGTACACATGCCCGGTCAGTGGATGGATCACTTGCTTGGACATGGGGCCTCAACTCTGCACTCGGCGGCGCACGCCGCGCTTGGTCACGGTCACCGGGCCCTCGACCCGGAGCCGGCAGGCGAGCCGGGTCAGGCCGTCCACCGGCCTGCGCAGGGACTCGATGCCCTCGCGCTCCAGCGGGCCCACGGGGGAACAGTTCTCGGCGCCCTCCTCGACCTGGACGAAGCAGGTGCGGCAGGTGCCCTTGCCGCCGCAGACGGTGGGCCAGCGGTAGCCGAGCCGCTCGGCGGCGGTGAACAGGTCCTCACCGTCGAGGACTTCGAGCTCGACGCCCAAGGGTCTGACCGCCACCCGGTGGCTCACTTGTTCATCCACTGGTCGAGCGTCCGGTTGAAGTGGCGGATGCGGCTCTCCTGGTAGTTGGCCAGGGTGATGCCCGGCTTGCGCATCGCCTTGAGGCCCTGCTGGACGTAGGGCAGGTTCTCGCAGTCCTGGTCGAAGACGGGGCCGAGCACACCGAGTTCGGGGATGTCGGCGAAGAGCATGTCCTCCGGCACCCAACAGATCTTCGCCGGGGGCGGCATCTCGCCGGGCTGCTTCGGGGACGACATGAAGATGATCTCGGCGGTGCAGGAGTCCGGGTCGAGGCCGTTGGGCCGGAACCGGTAGATGATGTTCGACTTCGCGCCGCCCCAGGGGTTGAAGTTGGGGAACAGCAAGTAGTTGATGGCATCCAGCAGTTCGGTGTCGGGGGTCCCCGAGAAGTCCTGCTGCGAGGTGGCCGCCAATTGTTCGCGCATCCGCTCGGCGAGGACCTGGCGGGCGGTGCCACCGGGCGGGATCGCCGGCATTTCGTCACCCTCCTGCATCACCAGGTCACGCCCCTGGGCGGCGGCATAGAACGCGCGCGAGTCGTAGAAGGTCTCCAGGACGTCCTCCTCCGTGACGGAGTCCGCCACGTGCGGGCTGGGTGCGCCCTGGATGTTGATCATCCGGTTCCAGTTCGGCTGATCCGCCATGACGTCGTACTGCGAGTTGGCGTCGGCGAGCCACGGCAGCATCTGCGGATGTGTCGCGATCACATGGAAGGACTCGATGAACGCGTCCTGTGCGATCTTCCAGTTGCAGGGCAGCACCTTGCCGATGTGCAGCGACTTGTAGCGGTTCTCCAGCGGCCAGATGTAGTAGTCGTCGAAGGTGCCGCGGTAGCTGTCGAAGGACTCGGCGTACGGGTCCATGTTGACGAAGACGAAGCCGCGCCAGGTGGCCACCTGAGCCTCGGGGAGGGCGAACTTCTCCGGGGTGACGTGTGGGAAGTCCCAGGCGCAGGGCGGGGTCTGCATCGTGCCGTCGAGGTTCCAGGCGAAGCCGTGGAACGAGCAGCGGAACTCGCTGACGTTGCCGCCGCCGGTGCGCAGTTTGCGTCCGCGGTGCAGGCAGACGTTGACGAAGGCGCGGATGTCGTCGGGGGCCGTGCGGACGACGATGAGGGAGTCGTCGCCGATCTCGTAGATCTCGTGGTCGCCGACCTCGGGGATCTCGCTCTCCAGGCAGGCGAACTGCCAGACGCGCCGCCAGACCTGCCGCATCTCCCGTTCGGCCCACTCGCGGGAGGTGAAGCGGGCGGTGTCGATGTCCTCGCTGCCGAGATAGTCGTTCCGCTCGTACCTCAGGGCGGGGGGAACCGTGCGGCTGTCCTGGTCGAGGTAGTCCTGGACGCTGGGCCCGGGGCACCGCGCAGTGGCCGGCTCCGACGTTTCGTCCATCATCTCTCCTCCGGCAGAAACTTTAGAGTGAGTGTAGTTAGCCGCTGCGGGCTGGAGCAACACTCACGCCGGTGAACAACCACCGCACCTTCCGAGGTCACCACGCAATTCACCCGAGATACTGGAATTTCTTGCGGCGACCCTCTCCCCAACCCCGCCGAGGCGTGTCACACTCCGACCCACTTGAGGCTGTAGTGCCTCAAAAGTTTCTCGATCCCGGGACGATCTCTGCCCGTCCCGGCTCCAGCGCCGCGGAGTTCTCGCCGTGGAGCGACACAGAATCGATCCGCCTGACCGGAGCCGACCGCCGCGGACGCGGTAGCGACGCGGGCCGCGGCAGTGCAGGCGTCACACCACGGGAGTACTCAACGATGAGTTCCAGACCCGGTCGCGCGGTCCGCCGCGCCCTCACCGCGATCGTCCCCGTCACCTCCGTGCTCGCCCTGGCGGCGTGCGGCACCGGCGCGACGCCGGCCGCCGACTCGACGCAGGCGGCCGAACCCGACTCCCCCGGCCTGACGGCGGCCCGCGCGGCCCTGGAGAAGTACTCCGAGCGCCCGGCCACGATCTCCGTGACCCAGCCCGTCGGCAAGAAGATCCCCAAGGGCAAGGAGATCGACTTCATCCTCTGCGGCGTCCAGTCCTGCAAGGACCTCGCCGACTTCTTCACCGAGGCCGCCGAGGAACTCGGCTGGAAGGTGAAGCAGATCGCCACCCAGGGCACCCCGGAGTCCGTCCAGGCCGCCTACGAGCAGGCCGTACGCGACAAGCCGGACGCCGTCGTCGCCTCCGGTTTCCCGCGCGCCGTCTACGCCAAGCAACTGGCACAGCTGAAGGCGGCCGGCATCCCCGTCATCCAGTCGAACGCCGACGACGTGGTGGGCAAGGGCGTCTCCCTGCTGAAGAACGGGCCCAAGGATGTCGGCATCCAGGGCGAGATGCTCGCCTCATGGGTGGTGTCGAACAGTGGCGCCAAGGCGAACACCGTCTACTTCGATCTGCCGGCCTACACGATCCTCAAGCCCGTCAAGGACTCCTTCGCGGCCAAGTACAAGGAATGGTGCGCCGGTTGCGCGCTGGACACCGTCGACGTGCCGATCACCGCGGTGGGCAAGGACATGCCGGACCGCGTGACCTCGTACCTCCGGTCGCACCCGAAGGTGACCCATGTCGTCTTCTCCCTGGGCCTGCTCAACGTGGGCGTGCCGGCCGCGCTGAAAACCGCCGGCATCACCGGCAAGCACATCGTCGTCAACGTCGGTGACGCGCAGAACTACCAGTACATCCAGAGCGGTCTCACCGACGGCGCGATGGCGCTGAACTCCCACGAGACGGCCTGGCTCCAGGTCGACGCGCTGGCCCGGCACTTCACCGGCCACTCCATGGCCGTGGACCAGAAGGCGGTGCTGCCCAACATGCTCGTCACCGAGGACAACCTGCCCTCCGCCGACGGCGACTTCCCGATCGTCGAGGACTACGAGGCGCAGTTCAAGGCGCTGTGGGGACTGAGTTGACCGGGCCGGTACTGCGGGTGGCCGCCCTGTCGAAGAGATTCGGTGGCACCCAGGCTCTCAAGGACGTCGACCTCGAGGTCTCGCCCGGCGAGATCCACGCCCTGATCGGGCCGAACGGCTCCGGCAAGTCCACCCTCATCAAGATCCTCGCCGGCTACCACCACGCTGAGCCGGGCGCGGTGGCCGAACTCGACGGCGAGCCCTTCGACCTCGGCCATGTCACGGCTTCCCGGCACGACCGGCTCCGTTTCGTCCACCAGGAGCTGGGGCTGGTGGGCGAGCTGAGCGCCATCGACAACCTCGCGCTCAGTCACGGCTTCGCCCGCACGGCCCTCGGCAACATCCGCTGGCGGGAGATGGAGCGGCGGACGAGCGCCCTCGTCGAACGGTTCGGCCTCGGCATCGACGTACGCCGGCCCCTGGCGACGGCCACCCCAGTCCAGCGCACGGTGGTGGCCATCGCCGCCGCACTGCAGGGCTGGGAGGGCCGCCGCGGTGTCCTGGTGCTCGACGAGCCCACCGCCGTACTCCCACCCGGCGAGGTGGCCCGCCTCTTCGACATCGTGCGGGAGGTCCGCGACGCCGGCGCCGGCGTGCTGTACGTCTCGCACCGGATGGACGAGATCTTCGCACTCGCCGACCGGGTCACCGTGATCCGCGGCGGACGCCGGATCGCCACGCGCCCGGTCACCGAGCTCACTCCGCGCTCGCTGGCGGAGCTGATGGCGGGCGAGGAGATGGAGACCGACCACCGTCCCCCGCCCCCTTCCGGACCTGCCGACCCCGTGCTGGAGGTCCGCGACCTGTGGGCCGGGCCGCTGCGGGGAGTCGGCTTCGACCTGGCCAAGGGCGAACGCCTGGGCATCACCGGACTGGTCGGCTCCGGCCACGAGATCGTGCCGTACGCGGTGTGCGGCGCCCATACCGGGCGGGTGAGCGGCAGGGTGCGGCTGCCGGAACGCTCCGAGCAGTGGACCGAGGCGCGGGACGCCGACGGCCTGGGCCTTCCCCTGGTCCCGGCCGACCGGGCGAGCGAGGGGGTGATCGGCGACTTCTCGGCCGGCGAGAACCTCACCCTGCCGCTCCTGGACCGGCTCCGCGCCCGATCCGGGCGGCTGCGCCGACGCCGCGAGTCCGACCTGGCGGAGGACTGGATCCGGCAGGTCGGCGTGCATACGGCCGGCCGCCGGCCGGCCGGCGCCCGGATCACCACGCTGAGCGGCGGCAACCAGCAGAAGGTCGTCATGGCCCGCTGTCTGGCCCAGCGCCCGCCGGTGCTGGCGCTGTGCGAGCCCACGGCGGGCGTGGACATCACCACCCGCCTGCAGCTGTACGACCTGATAGAGCGTCAGGCAGCCGAGGGCATGGGCGTCATCGTGTCCTCCTCCGACACACAGGATCTGCTCGCGCTGTGCACCCGCGTCCTGGTGGTGCGGGAGGGCCGCATCGCACGGGAGATCAGCGGCCGGGACATCACCGAGCCCGCGCTCGTGCACGCCATGGAAGGAACCGAGTGACATGAGCCCCGGAAGGAATTGAGTGAATTGAGCCCTGGAAGGAACCGAGTGCCATGACGTCCACCCCGACCCGGGCGGCGGAACTCCCGCCGTCCGTACCGGAGAGATCCGCGGTGTCCGTCCCGGGGGCACCGGGCCGACGGGCGGCGGCGGCCCTGTCGTTCCGGAACATCGGCGCCGTGTACGTGTTGCTGGTCATCGTCGTGCTCTTCTCCGTCTGGGCGCCGGACACGTTCCCGACCGTCGTCACGGTCAAGCAGGTACTGAACGGCAACGCCGTGGCAGGCCTGGTGGCCCTCAGCGTCGTACCGCCGCTGGCCGCGCGTGTCTTCGACCTCTCGGTCGCCTACACCATGTCGCTCACCAGCGTGCTGACCGCGCGTTTCCTGGTCTCCGCCGGACTCGGGCCCGGCACGGCCATCGCCCTGGCGATGAGCGCCGCGCTGCTGATCGGAGTCGTCAACGGCATCGTGGTGGTGGTCCTGCGCGTCGACTCGTTCATCGCCACCCTGGCCACCGGCGCGCTGATCCAGTCCCTGATCACCATGGTCACCAACGACAGCTCGATCACCGGCGTACAGCTGCTCGCCAAGCCGTTCGCGGGCATCGCCCAGCTGGACGCGGGCGGCATCACCCTGCCGGTGCTGTATCTGCTGCTCGCCGCCCTCGCCATCTGGTTTCTGCTGGAACACACCGCCACCGGGCGCCGGTTGTACGCGACCGGCTTCAACGCCGACGCGGCCCGGCTGCAGGGAGTACGCACCGACCGGCTGCGCTTTCTGACCCTGGTGGCCTCCGCGCTGCTCTCCGGTTTCGCCGGCGTCGTCTTCGCGTCCTCAGTGGGATCCGGATCGCCGACCGCGGGCACCCCGTATCTGCTGTCGGCCTACGCCGCCGCCTTCGTCGGGGCGACCCAGTTGCGCGCGGGCCGCTTCAACGCCTGGGGAACGGTCCTCGCGGTCCTCCTGCTCGGCACGGGTATCACGGGACTCGGGCTCGCCACCAGCGCGCAGTGGGCCGCGAGCCTGTTCACCGGCTCGGTCCTCATCGTGGCGCTGGTCCTCACGGGTGGCCGGATCGCCCTGCCCGCCGTTCTCCGCCGCCGAACGGCGACCCGTCGGGAGACTACGGAGACGACGGAGACGACTACCAGCAAGGAGGTCCGAGGATGAAGGCTGTTCAGTACACGCGGGTGGGGCACGCCCCCGAGATCGTGGAGATCTCGGTGCCCGAACCCGGCCCGGGTCAGGTCCTCTTGAAGGTGACGGCCGCGGGGCTCTGCCACTCCGATCTGGCGGTGATGGGCTGGCCCGAGGAGCAGTTCCCCTACACCCTGCCGATGACATTGGGGCACGAGGGTGTCGGGACGGTGGCGGCCGTGGGCGCTGGTGTCACCACAGTGGCGGAGGGCGAGTCAGTGGCGGTGTACGGCCCGTGGGGCTGCGGGCACTGCCACAAGTGCGCCGAGGGCAGGGAGAACTGCTGTCCGCACGCCGCCGGGCTCGGCATCATGCCGCCCGGCCTCGGCTCACCAGGTGCCCTGGCGGAGTACATGCTGGTGGACTCGCCCCGCCACCTGGTGCCGCTGAGCGGACTCGACCCTGTGCAGGCCGCGCCCCTCACGGACGCCGGGCTGACCCCGCATCACGCGATCCGCAGGTCGCTGCCGAAGCTGCGACCCGGCAGCACGGCGGTGGTGATCGGCGTCGGCGGTCTGGGCCATCTCGCCGTGCAGCTGCTGCGCGCGCTGACCCCGGCCCGGGTGATCGCCCTCGACGTGGGCAAGGAGAAGCTGGAGCTGGCACGCGAGGTCGGCGCCCACGAGACGCTCCTCTCCGACGGCGAAGCGGCCGCACGCATCCGGGAACTCACCGGCGGAACGGGAGCGGAAGTCGTCCTGGACTTCGTCGGAGCCGAGGCGACCCTGGCAGTCGCCTCCGCGTCGGTGGCGGTGGCGGGCGATGTCACCGTCGTCGGCCTCGGCGGAGGCACCCTCGCAGTCGGCTTCGGCGGCGGACTGCCGTTCGAGGTGTCGGCCTCCTTCCCCTACTGGGGCAGCCGGACCGAGCTCATGGAGGTCCTCGAGCTCGCGCGACAGGGTCTCGTGTCCTCCCACGTCGAGACCTTCACGCTGGAGCAGGCGCCGATGGCCTACGAGCGTCTGCACGCGGGGGACATCAACGGCCGGGCGGTGGTGCTGCCGCACGGCTGGGCCGGGGGCCAGGCCCGGCGCCTTTTCGCCCCCTCCCCGCGCCCCTGAAAGGGGCGCGGGGAACTGCGCGAGCAACCACAACGAACCCGCCGCTGGGGGTCGAAGGGGCACAGCCCCTGGGGATGGGAC
>NZ_VJZC01000281.1 GCF_009377185.1 Streptomyces spongiae | reverse complement strand
GAGTTCGTAAGAACTCCGGCCCCTCGGCATTTCGTGAGCGACTACAAGGTGAGCGACTACAAGTCGATATCTCGATTTGTAGTCGGCAGGCGTCGTCAGTAGCTCTTCTACGCGGCCGCGCAGTTGGGACACACGCCCCGGTATGTCACCTCGACGTCCGACACCGCGAAGCCGAAGCGCTCCGAGTCGGGGAGGTCGGCGATGGGATTGCCCGTCGGGTGGACGTCGCGGATCGCGCCGCACTGGGCGCAGACCAGGTGGTGGTGCGGGCGGTGCGCGTTCGGGTCGTACCGCTTGGCGCGCCTGTCCGTGGCGACCTCGAGCACCTCGCCGAGGGAGACCAGCTCGCCCAGCGTGTTGTAGACGGTCGCCCGGGAGATCTCGGGCAGCTTGGTGACAGCCCGCGCGTGCACCTCGTCGGCCGTCAGATGGACGTGATCGCCGTCGAGGACCTCGGCCACGACACGCCGCTGCGCGGTCATGCGCCATCCGCGTCCGCGCAACCGCTCCAGAAGGTCACTCATAAGGTCAGCTTAACAGCAAGAGGACCAGAATCCGAACAGGTGTGATTTTGGAGTCTGCCTTGACTTAGACATTGTCTATCGTAGGAGGCGGGCCGGAACTCCACGGGGGTTCCGGCCCGTTGGCGCGTGCGAGCCCTCGTTGGTCAGGCGGGTGCGGGCTGCCGTGCCGGGGTCCAGCAGCGGATGATGTCGCGGACCGAGACGATGCCGACGGGTTCGTCGCCGTCGAGGACGACGAGGTGCCGGAATCCGCCGTGGGTCATGGCGCGGGCGGCCTCCTCCAGGGTCCAGGACGGTGTGGCGAACACGACGTCGGTGGTGGTGTGGGCGTGTGCCCGCTCGGTGTCCGGGTCCTGGCCCAGGCCGACGGAGTTGAGGATGTCGCGTTCGGTCAGGATGCCGAGTCCGCCGGCGTCCGGGTCGAACACGACGGCGGCGCCGACCCTGCGTGCGGACATCAGTGCGGCGGACTGGCGGAGGGTGTGGTCGGGGCCGATGGTGAGGACCAGTGTGCTCATGGCGTCGCGGACGAGCATGGGGTTGAGCCACCTCCTAGGGAATCCCGGTGAGGGTTAGTTCAGGGATTCACAAGTTCACAAGTGGGGGGACTCTCAATGTGGCAGGTAAAGAGCAGGTCAACAAGAGGGCGTGCGTCGTGAGTTCGGGGGCGCTTGCGGGTCACTCCTCGAACGCTCGGGCGCCCCGCGCGACTCCGGATCGACTCAGGACTGATTCCGTACTGATTCAGGACTGACTCGGTACGGACTAGTACTGCTGGTTGAGGTAGCCCAGCAACTCGTCGTGGAGCAGTCCGTTCGACGCCGCCGCGTTGCCGCTGTGCGGGCCCTGGCGGCCGTCGAGGCCCGTGAAGGTGCCGCCCGCCTCGGTGACGACGATCGCGTTGGCCGCCATGTCCCACAGGGACAGCTCGGGTTCGGCGCAGATGTCCACGGACCCCTCGGCGACCATCATGTACGGCCAGAAGTCGCCGTACGCGCGCGTGCGCCACACCTCGCGGGTGAGGTCCAGGAAGCCGTCCAGCCGGCCCTGCTCCTCCCAGCCGCTCAGGGAGGAGTACGCGAAGGAGGCGTCGGACAGCGTCGCGACGTGCGAGACGTGGAGGCGGGAGGCGGAGGAGAGGCTGCGGCCGCTGAACGCGCCGTGACCCTTCGCGGCCCACCAGCGGCGGCCGAGCGCGGGGGCGGAGACGACGCCGACGACCGGCTGGTAGCCGCCCTCGCCCGCCTCCATCAGCGCGATCAGGGTCGCCCACACCGGGACGCCGCGGACGTAGTTCTTGGTGCCGTCGATCGGGTCGACGACCCAGCGGCGCGGACCCGTGCCCTCGATTCCGTACTCCTCGCCGAGGACCGCGTCGCGCGGCCGGGCGCGCTGGAGCTGGCCGCGGATCAGCTCCTCGGCGGCCTTGTCCGCCTCGCTCACCGGTGTCATGTCCGGCTTCGTCTCGACCTTGAGGTCGAGCGCCTTGAACCGGTCCATGGTCGCGGCGTCGGCGGCGTCGGCGAGGACATGGGCGAGCCGCAGGTCATCGAGATAGTCGGGCATGGGGGAACCGTATCCGGCGGGTCGCGGATCCGGCCACACGGCCCCGGGGATCATGCGGGACCTCCACGGGGGCGTCACGCGGGGACGAGCCGGTGCGGAGTGAGACGGGTGGTGCGGGTGGGATCCTCCCCCTCGGTGGGCGTGGTCGTACAGTTCCGCTCCGTTTGACGGGCGTTGCTCAGAGCACCCGGGGGCCGTGTCGTTTGCGCGAAGCCACCGAAGCCACCGAAGCCACCGAAGCCACCGCGCCTGCCGGAGCCACCGGAGCCACCGGAGTCGGCCTGAGCCGCCGCCTCGCCGGTCGCCACCCGCGACCGCCGCTGTCGCGACCGCGCATGTTGGCCGAACATGCGCCCCTCGGTGCAGCCGAGAACCCTTGACAGTGCTTTGACACGCGTCAAATCTGAGGTCCGGAGCTGCCGCTGGGCAGAGGGAGGCGATGATGCCTGCAGCGCGGGAATCCCTGTTGGACGCTGCCTACAAGGCGCTCGCGCGCCGTCCGTGGTCCGCCGTGCGCATGGTCGACGTCGCCGCCGTCGCCGGAGTGTCCCGGCAGACGCTCTACAACGAGTTCGGCAGCAAGGAAGGACTCGCGCGCGCCTTGGTGCGCCGGGAGGCCGACGGCTATCTCGCCGGTGTCGACCGTGCGCTGGCCGCGCACGTGGACGCCCGCGAACGGCTGGCCGCCGCCGCAGAGTGGACCGTCTCGGCCGCCCGGGGCAACGCTCTGGTCAAGGCCATGCTCACCGGCTGCTGGAGCGAACGCCTGCCCGCGCCGACGCTCACCGCGGTGCCGTCGTCGTCGGCCGTTCCCGCACAGCGCCGTGCCGACGGCCCCTTGCCCTCGCCCACCGACTTCGTGGCCCTGGCCCGTGACCGGGCCGTCGCCGTCCTCTCCGCCCCCGGCGTCCCGAGGACCGACACGACGGAGCTGGCCCGTTCCTGTGAACTCGCCGTCCGCGTCGCCCTGTCCTGTGTGTCCGCGCCCCCCGGCGAGGGTGGTGTCACCGACCTGGTGCGCACCGTCCTGCAACGGCAGCCCATACGGTCGGGGTGAGCTCGACCAGCTCCCGGATCTCAACTAGTGCGACGACCCCGACAGTTGAAGCCCCACGACCCCCACGATCACCAGAGTGATCGAGACGATCTTCAACGTGGACACGATGTCGCCGAGGAAGATCATGCCGTAGATCGCGGTGCCGGCCGCTCCGATGCCCGTCCACACCGCGTACGCGGGACCCACGTCGAGCTTCTTCAGCGAGAGGGTCAGCAGGCCGAAGCTGCCGAGCGCGAAGATGCAGAACGCGACCGTGGGCCAGAGTCTGGTGAAGCCGTGCGAGAGCTTCAGGCAGACGGCGAAGCCGGTCTCCAGCAGTCCCGCCACGATGACCAGCAGCCACGCCATGTCTCGTCCTCCCGCGTCCCCACGTTCCGTGACCGCTTCGTCTGGCTTGGATCGGCTCGGTGCGATTATGCACTTACCGGCCAGGTACGTAGGCAAACAACGCGGAGGTCAGCAGCCTTCCCGTCGGCGGCTTTCCCCTTGCCGCTTTCCCTCACAGCCTTCCCGCCGGCGGTACTCCCGTCAGTCGCCCTCGTGCCGCTCCCGCGTCGCCAGCAGCCGGCGCAGGGAGTACAGCCGGGCCGGGTCCGCATGCCCCGCCGTCACCCACTCGTCCAGCGCGCAGTCCGGTTCGTCATGACTGCACGCACGGGGGCAGCCCTCGGTTCCGGATTCCAGGTCGGGGAAGGCGTGGATCACGCGGGACGGATCGATATGCGCCAACCCGAAGGACCGTACGCCGGGGGTGTCGACCACCCAGCCTCCCCGAAGCTCTGCGAGCGGCAGCGCCAGCGCCGACGTCGTCGTGTGGCGGCCACGGCCCGTCACCGCGTTGACGTGTCCCGTCGTGCGGCGGCGCTCCTCCGGTACGAGCGCGTTGACCAGCGTCGTCTTGCCCACGCCCGAGTGGCCGACGAACGCCGTGATCTTGCCGTCCAGCTGTTCCCGTACCCGGTCCGCCGCATCGCCGTTCTCCAACTCCTCGCGGCTGGTGACGACGTAGGGGATGTCCAGGTCGCCGTACAGCTCCAGGAGCTTGTCGGGCGGGGCCAGGTCCGACTTCGTCAGCACCAGCAGAGGGGCCAGGCCGCCGTCGTACGCCGCGACCAGGCAGCGGTCGATGAGGCGCGGGCGGGGCTCGGGGTCGGCGAGGGCGGTGACGATGGCGAGCTGGTCGGCGTTGGCGACGACCACGCGCTCGTAGGGATCGTCGTCGTCGGCCGTGCGCCGCAGTACCGAGGTGCGGTCGGCGACGCGGACGATGCGGGCGATGGTGTCCTTCCTGCCGGAGAGGTCACCGACGAGGGCCACGCGGTCGCCGACCACCGCCGCCTTGCGGCCCAGTTCGCGGGCCTTCATCGCCATGATCACGCGGTCTTCGACGAGGCAGGTGAGCCGGCCGCGGTCGACGGTGAGGACCATGCCGTCGGCCGCGTCCTCGTGCTTGGGGCGGATGTTCGTACGGGGACGGTTGCCCTTGCGGTTGGGGCGGACCCGGACGTCGTCCTCGTCGGTGTGCTTGCCGTAGCGGCGCATGATCCCGGTCCGCCCGTCAGTTCCCGAGCATTCCGGCCCACAGATCGGGGAAGTCCGGCAGGGTCTTGGCCGTCGTGGCCACGTTCTCGATCCGCACGTCCTTCACCGCGAGGCCGATGATCGCGCCCGCGGTGGCCATGCGGTGGTCGTCGTACGTGTGGAAGACGCCGCCGTGCAGGGTGCGCGGGCGGATGTGGAGGCCGTCGGCGGTCTCGGTGACGTCGCCGCCGAGCTCGTTGATCTCCTTGGTGAGCGCGGCCAGCCGGTCCGTCTCGTGCAGGCGCAGGTGGGCCACTCCGCGCAGCGTCGAGGGGGAGTCGGCCAGGGCGGCGACCGCGGCGATGCCGGGAGTCAGCTCGCCGACCTCGGCCAGGTCCACGTCGATGCCGTGGATCGCGCCCGAGCCGGTGAACTCCAGCCCGTACTCGGTCAGTTCGCAGGAGCCGCCCATCTCGGTGAAGATCGCGCGCAGTTGGTCACCCGGTTGGGTGGTGCGGGCCGGCCAGTCCGGGACGAGGACCTTGCCGCCGGTCACCAGGGCCGCCGCCAGGAACGGCTGGGCGTTCGACAGGTCGGGCTCGATCGTCAGGTCCCGGCCCAGCAGCGCGCCCGGCGTCACCCGCCAGACGTTCGGCTCGCCGCCCGACTCAGGGGTGTCCACCTGGGCGCCGACCGCGCGCAGCATGTCCACCGTCATGCGGATGTGGGGCATGGAGGGCAGCGTCGAGCCGGTGTGGCGCACCTCGACGCCCTGGTTGAAGCGCGGGCCGGACAGGAGCAGGGCCGACACGAACTGCGAGGACGACGACGCGTCGATCTCGACGGGGCCGCCGTCCAGCGCACCGCTGCCGTGGACCGTGAGCGGGAGTGCTCCCCGGCCGTCGTCGTCGATCCGGGCACCGAGGGCACGCAGGGCGTCGATCACGCCGTTCAGGGGACGCTCGTACGAGCGGGGGTCCCCGTCGAAGCGGAGGGGACCGTCGGCGAGGGCGGCCACGGGGGGCAGGAAGCGCATCACGGTGCCGGCGTTGCCGACGTCGACCGTGGCGGGGCCGCGCAGCCCCGTGGGGAGCACACGCCAGGCCTCGCCGGTGCCGTCGGGGCCCACCCCTTCCTCGATCTCCACGCCCATCGCGCGCAGGGCCGCCGCCATCAGCAGGGTGTCGCGGGAGCGGAGCGGGCGGCGGAGCCAGCCTGGCTCGGAGGCGAGGGCGGCCAGCACGAGGGCTCGGTTGGTGACCGACTTCGACCCCGGCACGTGGACCGTCGCGTCGACGGCTCCGCTCGCGTGCGGGGCGGGCCAGAGGGCGGTGTGTGCGTTGTTCGGGGCCATGGGCCCCACTTTAGTGGGGGTTCGCCGACGGGGGTGCCTCGTGATCTCCGTGGGCGTCTGCGGGTCCGTTGGGGCTGGTCGCGCAGTTCCCCGCGCCCCTATGACTGCGCCCCTTCGGGGCGCGTCACACCTCCAGCAGCCACCTGCCCCCGCCCACCAGCGAGCACACGCTCACCGCGTGGAACAGGAACAGCCACATGCCCGCCGGTGCGTGGGTCAGGCGGGCCAGTTGGTCCGCGTCCGAGTCGCCCGCGCCACCCCGGCGCCGCTTGGCCTGGAGTTCGAAGGCCGGGCGTACGCCGCCCAGCAGCAGGAACCACACCACGACGTACGCGAACGCCGCCTGCACCTGGGGCCCGGCCAGCCAGGAGACCACCACGAACGTGCCGCCGGTCAGCAGCACCGTGACCGCCCCGTACGCGTTGCGGATCATCACCAGCATCGCGACGAGCAGCACGGTGGCCAGCCACAGCAGCGCGGTGATGTGCCCGGCGGCGAGCAGCGCGGCACCGCCGAGGCCGAGCAGCGGGGGAGCGGTGTAGCCCGCGGCCGCCGTGAGGATCATGCCGAGCCCGGTCGGCTTGCCCCGGCTGACCGTGAGGCCGCTGGTGTCCGAGTGCAGACGTATGGCCGTGAGGGTCCGCCCGGTGAGGAGCGCGACCAGGCCGTGGCCGCCCTCGTGGGCGATGGTGATGGCGTTGCGCGAGAGCCGCCAGACCGTGGGCGGGACGACCGCGGCGAGCGCGGCGACCGCGGTGGCTATCACGACCCAGAGGTCGGGGTCGGGCTGGCTTCCGAAGACCTCGTTCCAGACGTCGGCCAGCGAGGTGGTGTCCATCTTGAGCTTGGCTCCCTTGCTCTCACGGAGTCTGGCAGTGTGACACGTATGTGCGGACGGTATTCAGCGAGTCGTAGGCCAGAGGATCTCGCAGGAGTCTTTGAGATCGAGAAGTGGGAGCCCGAGGAGACGTTGGCGCCCGACTACAACGTGGCTCCCACCAAGGAGGTCTACGCGGTCCTCGACCGTCCCCTTAAGGACGTCGACGACAAACGGCCGGTTCGTCAGCTCCGCAGGCTGAAATGGGGCCTCGTCCCGTCCTGGTCCAAGACGCCCGAGGGCGGCGCCCGCATGATCAACGCCCGCGCCGAGACCGTCCACGAGAAGCCCTCGTACCGCCGTGCCTTCGCCACCCGGCGCTGCATCCTGCCCGCCGACGGCTACTACGAGTGGGTCACCGGCAAGCAGGAGCGGGATCTGGAGGAAGAGGGCAAGAAGAAGCGGCCCCGCAAGCAGCCCTACTTCGTGCTCCCCGCCGACGGCTCGGTGTTCGCGATGGCAGGGCTGTACGAGTTCTGGCGGGACAGGACGCTTCCGGACGAGCACCCGCAGGCCTGGTGGGTCACCTGCTCGGTCATCACGACCGAGGCCGAGAGCACCCCGCTCGCCGTCGCCCCGGCGGACGGCCCGTACGCCCTGGCCGACATCCACCCCCGGATGCCGCTGATGCTCACCCCGGACCGCTGGGACGCCTGGCTGGATCCGGCCCGCACCGACCTCGACGACCTGCGCGGTCTGCTCGTCCCGCCACCCGCCGGACTGATGCGGGCGTACCCCGTGACCACCGCCGTCAGCAACGTTCGCAACAACGGGCCCGAGCTGCTGAAGGAGCTGGAGGGGCCCGAGGAGGGCACACTTTTCTGATGTGACTTCTGATGTGACCGAGATCATCGAGACGATCGAGACGGACGCGGGCACGGCCCGGATCACCTGGCGCGGGGCGCCGAAGGCACGGCTCGTCCTCGCCGTCAGCCACGGCGCCGGCGGGGGCGTCGAGGCCCGTGATCTTCAGGCCCTCGCCGAGGCGCTGCCCGCGCACGGTGTGACCGTCGCCCTCGTGGAGCAGCCCTGGAGGGTGGCCGGCAAGAAGGTCGCGCCCGCCCCGAAGACGCTGGACGTGGGCTGGCGGGGCGTGTGGCCGGCGCTGGCGGGGCCCGGGCTCCCCGTGATCGCGGGCGGCCGGAGCGCGGGCGCCCGGGTGGCCTGCCGTACGGCGACGGAACTGGGCGCCACGGCCGTCCTCGCCCTGAGCTTCCCGCTGCACCCGCCGGGCAGGCCCGAGAAGTCCCGTGCCGACGAACT
Organism: Streptomyces spongiae; assembly: GCF_009377185.1. GTDB lineage: Bacteria > Actinomycetota > Actinomycetes > Streptomycetales > Streptomycetaceae > Streptomyces > Streptomyces spongiae. The sequence continues at coordinate 4,445 of NZ_VJZC01000281.1, read as the reverse complement.
GCTCGGCGCCGGGGTGCCCACCCTCGTGGTACAGGGCGGCAATGACCCGTTCGGCCGACCGGAGGAGTTTCCGCGGGGCGCCTACGAGCTCGTGGAGGTGCCGTACGGCGATCACGGCTTCGCCGTACCGAAGCGGGCGCCCCTCGATCAGGACCGGGCACTGGAGATCGTCACGGACGGCGTCACGCAGTGGAGTGCGTCACTCCGGTGAGGGCCCTGATACCGGGCGGGAATGCGGGATCCCCGTCGGCTGTTGTGCGGATCAGACAGCGCGGGAACGTGCTGAACCGTTCGTACGAGAGGGAGTCCGCCGCATGGGTTCGACCATCTGCCCGAGCCGAAGCAGCGCCAGTGACCTGGACTGGACGGTGCTGCACGCGGCCAAGAGCGCCCCTATTCGGGCGGCGGGTGGACACGATGTTCGTCTATCCTCCGATTCGAGTGGGACCGGTTTCGGTCCCACCCAGACTCTGGAGGAGGTGGGTCCGGTCACTGGGACCGACGCAGGGACCGAACACGGCCAGGCGGAGCAGCCCGAGGGCCGGGGTGGCGGCACGGAGACGACCGCCGAGCGCAGCGCGCGCTTCGAGCGGGACGCGCTCGAGTTCCTGGACCAGATGTACTCGGCGGGGCTGCGCATGACGCGCAATCCGGCCGACGCCGAGGACCTGGTGCAGGAGACGTACGCGAAGGCGTACGCGTCGTTCCACCAGTTCCGTGAGGGCACCAACCTGAAGGCGTGGCTGTACCGGATCCTCACCAACACCTTCATCAACTCGTACCGCAAGAAGCAGCGCGAACCGCAGCGCAGCGCGGCCGAGGAGATCGAGGACTGGCAGCTGGCGCGCGCCGAGTCGCACATGTCGACCGGTCTGCGCTCCGCCGAGTCGCAGGCGCTCGACCACCTGCCCGACTCGGACGTCAAGGAAGCGCTGCAGGCGATCCCCGAGGAATTCCGCATCGCCGTCTACCTCGCGGATGTAGAGGGCTTTGCGTACAAGGAGATCGCGGACATCATGGGGACACCCATCGGTACGGTCATGTCCCGCCTCCACAGGGGTCGCCGTCAGCTGCGCGACATGCTGGAGGACTACGCCCGTGACCGCGGACTGGTCCCGGCCGGCGCCGGAGAGTCGAACGAAGCGAAAGGCTCGGGCTCATGAGCTGCGGAGAGCCGCACGAGACGGATTGCAGCGAAATCCTCGACCATCTCTACGAGTTCCTGGACCGTGAGATGCCGGACGCGGACTGCACCAAGTTCGAGGTCCACTTCGAGGAGTGCTCGCCGTGCCTGGAGAAGTACGGGCTCGAGCAGGCCGTGAAGAAGCTGGTCAAGCGGTGCTGTGGGCATGACGACGTGCCGACCGACCTGCGTGCCAAGGTCATGGGACGCATCGAGATGATCCGTTCCGGGCAGACCGTGCCCGAGCACGACGTGACGGCGTCGCCGCAGGAGTCGTGAACGTCCGGTCCTGAGGCCCGGAGTCCAGGAGGCCCAGGAGTCCTGACCTCATGGACTCCAGGCCCACTGCTTGTCGCCGCGGCCGGGCAATTCAGACGTCGAGCTCGGCCTCGATCCGCTTCAGACCGTGCCGGGCCAGGGCCAGATTGCTGCGGCCCCGGTCGAGCGCCAGGTAGAGGAAGAGCGATCCCTTGCTTGCGGCGAGCGGCCGGATCAGGTGGTACTGCTTGCCCAGCGTGATCAGTATGTCCTCGATCACGTCGTTCATGTCCAGCGAAGCCAGCGTGCGCATCTTGGAGCGCACGACCTCCGTGTTTCCCGCGGCCGCGAGTTCCAGGTCGAGGCCCTGGCCGCCGCCGAGCGCCCCGAGTGACATGCCGCTCTCGTAGTCGACGAGGGCGACGCCGAGGGCGCCTTCGATGGACATGGCTTCCTTGAGCGCGGTCTCGATGCTCATGCTGCTGCCCCAATTCCTCAGTGCTGCTGACCGGTCACTGTCCGGCCATCTACGATCGAACATGTGCGACCCACGGGTCACGAAACGTCAACTTTGTTGTGTGTTGTGGAAGTTGACGTTCAAAGTACTGTGCGACGTTGGGAGATGGAGGGGGAATGGGGGAAACGACTACGGCTCTCCAGGCTTCCCTGGACCGGCTTCTCGATTCTCCCGGGGTCACCGGCGTCGCTCTCGTCGACGCGGTCACGGGCCTGACCTACGGCGTCGCGGGAGACACCGCCGAGGCCGGGGACGGGTCGGAAGCCTCCGAACTCGCCGCCCTCATCGCCGAACGACTGGGTGCGGCGGGAGCCGAGGGGGAGTTGGAGAGCGTGGTCACGACCAGCACGAAGCGCCAACAGGTGCTCTTCACCGTGGGGCGGCCGGCGGGTGATCCCCTGCTGCTGTCGGCGGGACTCGACCGGGACCGGGCCAATGTGGCGCTGGCGCTGCGGAGTCTGGGCGACCGGGCCGGCGAGGTACTGGCGTGACGGCGCCCGAGGCACGCAACGTGCCCGCGCTCCTGCTGGGGCTCCGCGAGGAGGGCTTCAGCGGGACGGTACGTGTCTCCGGCCACCCCGGAGGAACGATCCACCTGCGGAACGGGCTGGTGGGCGCGGTCGAGACCCCGGGAGCGCCGACCGTCACGTCGGCGCTGCTCACCTCGGGGCGGATCGGCGACGAGGACTGGCTGGCGGCGTGCGCCGCGGAGCCCGACGCGGACCGGCTGGGCGGACACCTCGTGGCCGCCGGACTGATCGGTGCGGCTGAACGGGAGGTCGTCTGCGCCGCGGCCGTCTTCGACGGCGCGTTCGCCATGGCCCTGAGCCCCCCGGGCAGTTGGGAGCTGTCCGACCGTGAGCCCGCGCTCCTCGCCGAGCCGGGCGTGGAGCCGCGACAGCTGACCGAGGAGACCTCCCGGCGCATGGCGTTGCTGGCCCGGTCGGGGGGCGCTCCGAGTGAACTGACTCGTGTCCGTCCCGCGGCTGTCGCGAGCTCGGGCCCCCGTCGGCCCGGCGGACTCGCCCGCCGGCACCAGGATGTCCTCGACCACGTCAACGGGCGCCGTACACCGCGCGACATCGCCTTCGCGCTGGGGCGGGGGCTGTACGCGGTGCTGCTGGACCTCATACGCCTGGAAGCGCTGAACCTCGTCCGGTGGGACGTCAAGGCCGCACCCGACAGCCGGCCGAGCACCGCACCCCGCGCGGCGGGGGCGGACAGTCCCGCCGCCGCGGCGGCGCCGAAGGTGGTACCCCTGCCGAAGCGCAGACCCGGTGGCGGATTCCCCGGGCACGACGGCGGACTGAGGGGTGGGTAGTGAGTCCAGACGACGACCGGGCGGCGAAAGCACGGCAGCGGATCAAGGCAGCCCGTTCCCAACGAGCCCCGACGCGCAGACGGAAGGACTCCAAGGCCCCCGCCAAGGACCAGAACGCGACCAAGGCCCCACAGGACCAGGAAGCGCCCGAAGCCCCACAGGACGAGAACGCGGCCAACGCGGCCAGGACCCCACAGGACCAGAACGCGGCCAGGGCCCGGCAGAGTCAGAACGCGGCCAACGCCCCACCGGACCAGCACGAAGCAACAGGACCAGCAACAGAGCCAGAGGACCAGGAAAAAGCGACGACGGACGCACGCCCCACGCCGGACACCCACCCCGGTTCCTTATCCGCATCCGCGCGGAACGCGTTACCGGTACGCCGGCCGCTGCCTCGACGCGGTGCGGTACCGACTCCTGGGAGCCCCCGGCAGGAGGCCGAGACCCCGCCCGCGGCGGCGTCCGTACCCCCACCCGCTCTCTTTTCGATGCTGTCGGCCGAGGACCTCGCCGCCGACCAGCCATCGATCGAAACGCTGCGGCGCGTCCGCGAAGCGCTTCGAACTCTCCCGGAGTCCGACTGACTCCCTGAGTCCGATTGGACCATACCAGTACCGGCATATGCCCGGAACAAGGAGCACGTCATATGACCGAAAACCCACCGCCCGATTCCCTGACCGGCATTCTGACCTCGCTGCGTGAACGGGTGATGGGGGTCTCCGAGAGCGTCCTGTCCACCATCGACGGCCTTCTCGTCGTGGCGGACGCCGACACCGTCCACCCGGAGTCCGTCGCCGCCCTCGCCGCCGCGACCCTCGGTGTCGGCCGCCGGATGGCCGACACCACCGGCGTGGGAGCGCTCCGCGAGGTGGTCGCCCGCTGCGGCTCGGGCCACGTCATCGTCCTGGCCGTCGGCGACCGTGCCCTGCTCACGGTCAAGGGCGACGACGGCCTCGACCTCGTGGCGTTCCAGCGCGAGTCGCCGGCCGCGGTGGAGCAGCTGAACAAGGTGCTCGCGTCCGACGTCGCCAACTGAACGACCGTACCCCGCCCGGACGAACGTACGAGCATCGGAGGGTCCGATCACTCGGACGGGGTATTCAGCGCCGAGTGTGACCGCGGATTCCGTCCATAGCCTCCCCCACCTGCCCCGCCCCGCCCTAGGC
>NZ_VJZC01000028.1 GCF_009377185.1 Streptomyces spongiae | reverse complement strand
CCCGGTTCCGGGTGCCCAGTCGGCATCCCCTCGGCGACGCCCCCGCCGATCAGCGGGACGTCCCACCCGGCCGATACCGCCCGAACCGCAGGACGTCACCCGAGATCCCATCACTGCGCATCTCGAATCCGTCGTGCGCCCTTTCGGCGCTCGGCCAACCAATTGCCTTGACATGGCCTCCGGTCGGCGATGTGAAGCCGCATCTTCGGCGGCACGCCACCGGGCTCCCTCCGCCCATTCCAAGATCCGGCCTGGCAGCTGTGGAGCAGGCCCTCGCCGACCTGCCGGCCTACGACCCGTGATCCAATAAGCGCGCTGCCGTCGGCCCGCACATAGCGGCCGACGGCGCGGCGGTCAGCTTGCGGCCTCGTAGTCGGCGTCCACCCTCTCCGGGTGTGAGTAGTCGAGGTACAGGAAATCCCGGCAAGGTTGATCTTGGTCAGCGGGCACACCGTTCTGTGGCCTCGCTGAGATTCACGGAAAGATCGTCGAGCGGGTGCCGGCGCTGGCTACGGTCCGGCCGTGCCGGTGGAGTTTCTGACTGATGAGCCGGCCGAGGCGTACGGGACGTTCGCCTGAGGTGGCCACGCGCCCGTGCAACACCGGCCTGGCGCAGGCCGCTTCAGCGATCGACCGGCTCGTACTCGAACCAGTCGAAGTGGACGGAGCCGGCCCCGGCGAACATACCAATCACCCGGCCGGTGAAACCGCCGGCGACCTCAGTCGAGAGGTACTTCCCGTCCAGGGAGGCGAGTTCGACGAAGGTGCCGTCCGGCTCCTCGATGCCGATCGTGACGGTGTCCGGGCCGGTGCGTGCGTCGTTCACCGCGTGTACGGCGGTGACCTCGATGCGGAGGACCACAGGCCCCGGGCCTGTCGGACGGGACGTGACGACCGTGTTCAACGGGCCGATACGGGCCCGCACTTGAACCTCGCCGTACGACGCCTCGATGTCGTAGTGATGCTGCTCGTCGAGGCGGACGGCCAGGCCTCCGCGGCCGTCCGCGACGTCGACCAGGGCTCGCACGCGGCATGACACGTGCTGCTGCCGCCGGCCGACGAACGTCACGTCGGTGTCGTCGAGGGACCCGCCGCGTGCCTGAAGAGTGAGCCAGCCGGGCTTCTCCTTCGTGGTGCACGCCTCCGGCGGTCGGTGGCGCAGCGAGATCCAGTGCGGGGCCGGCGCGGGCAGGTCGAAGTCGTCCCGGCCCGGCACGGCGGCCTGCGGTTGCAGAGGCCAGTTCGGGGCGGGCATCGAGGTCGACAGTTCACCCACGACCGGCCAGCCGTCCGCCCAGTCGACCGGCACCAGGAACGTCTCCCGGCCGAGTACGTGCCATCCCGGGGTGCCACCGCCCGGTCGTACGCCGAGCAGCACCATCCACCACGAGCCGTCCGGTGCCTGCACCAGGTCGGCGTGGCCGGTGTTCTGGACGGGGTGGTCGGTGCCTCGGTGGGTCAGGACCGGGTTGGCCGGGCACGGCTCGAACGGACCCGTGGGCGTGCGGCTGCGGGCGATCGAGACGCTGTGGCAGCGTTCGGTGCCGCCTTCGGCGATCAACAGGTACCAGTAGTCGCCGATCTTGTAGAGGTGCGGTGCTTCGGGCGCCTTTGCGCCGGGCGCGCCGGACCAGAGCCGGCGCGACGGACCGAACGTCTCCCCGGTGTGGGGATCGATGCGGACCTGTCCGACTCCGGCGGTGGTGCACCAGCAGTTACCGTCCTCGTCCCAGGCGAGGTCCGGGTCGATGCCCTGTACCCCGGGCAGGTGGACGGGATCGGACCAGGGTCCGGCCGGATCGGTGGCTGTGAAGAGCAGATTGCCGTCCCCGCTCACATTGGTGACGATCAGCCAGAAGCGGCCGTCGTGGTGGCGGAGGGTGGGTGCGTAGATGCCGCCCGAGGACGGGGTGTCGAGCGGCAGGCGCAGCTGGCTCGGCCGGTCGAGCGCATTGCCGATCTGGGCCCAGTTCACGAGGTCCCGGCTGTGGAAGACGGGCACCCCGGGGAAGTACTCGAAGCTGGAGCAGGCCAGGTAGTAGTCCTGACCCGCCCGGCAGACGGAGGGGTCGGGATGGAAGCCGGGGATCACCGGATTGTCGATGGTGTTGGCGTTCTCGGACTTGCTCGACACCCTCATCGAATCCTTACGCTTGTAGGTGGGTTGGTTCAGCGGTGGAGCTGGACGACCACGATCGAGTAGGCCGGTACCGTCTGGCTGGTCGCGCTGCCCGTCGTCGCGGAGCCGATCGACGTGGCGTTCTTCAGGTACGAGTACACGGTCGGGGTGGCGGCGGACGGGCTGAACCCGCTGTAGGACAGCGTGACCGTGGCGGCGTTGACGGGGTCCTTGTTGATGAGCATGACGCTGAGGTCGCCGCCTGCCCGCCGAACCGCGTGCGCGGAGATGATCGGTGTCGAGCCGACGGCCCGGACCAGCGTGTCGCCCGGAGCGCCCAGCTTGGTGATCATCCGGGTGCCGTGGTACGGAGGGAAGGGTGTGTTCAGGGGCGGCTCGCAGGAGGCACCGCTGGACAGGATTCCTCCGTCGTCGTAGTCCGTGGCGCCTTCGACCGTGGTCACGCGCGAGCAGTCCGTGCCGTTGTGCAGATTCCACCAGTCGACGGTGAACGCGCCGTTCTCCATCCAGGTCAGATACTCGTCCGGCGCGAACAGGCCGTTCGGGGAGGTGTTCTTGTAGGCGTTGGCGTTGACCTCCGTCACCGCGATGCCCACGTTGGGTGCGTTGCTCCCGGCGTACTGGTTGATCAGCGAGCGCAGGGTGGCGGCCATGTTCGGGATCTCGGCCTGGGGCTTGCCCAGCAGGTCGGCCTGGCTGTTGCCGATCGGATAGTGGTGCACGATGACGAAGTCGATCTTCGATCCGGCGATCGACAGGACCGTGTGGTTCCAGTCCATCGAGTCTCCCGGTCCCGTGATGCCGTCCGGCCAGGCCCCGGGAGTGGTCAGCACCGCACCGATCTTGATGGACGGGTCGACGGCCTTCATGGCGGTGGCGTACTGGACGAGGTTGGTCGCGTACGTCGTGGCGGTCTTACTGGCATGGTGGTCGATTTCCCAGGTGGCGCCATAGAGGCCGTTGCCGTAGACCTCGTTGCCGATCTCCCAGTACTTCACGCCGTAGCCCTTGGTCACGTTGGCGTAGCGCACCCAGGCCGCCGCCTCCTCGGGTGTGCCCGAGCCGTAGTTGGCGGTGATGATCGGCTGTGCGCCGACAGCGCGTACCGTGCCCATGAAGGTGTCGAACCCCGTGTTGGGCGCGACGTAGCCGCCCTCGACGGTGTGGGTCTGCCAGTGGTAGCCGTCGGCGTAGCTGCCGCCCGGGTAGCGGACCATCCCAGTACCGGCGTTCTTCAGCAGCCCTGGGACGTCGGGATGGTTCATGTTGCCGTCGTAGACCGCGACGTTCATACCGACACCGGTCGCCGGGATCGTCGCAAGCGCACGGCCTGCTTCGACCGACACCGAGGCGCTGATGGCAGCGGGAACGGCCACTGCTGACGGTGTGACAGCCACGCCCGGGGCGGCCACGGCCAGTGACACCGCTGCGGCCAGCCCGATCAGTCGGGCGCGATACCTGTGGACCAACCTCCGCATGAGCTCCTCCAAGGGAATGCGACCGAGGTGGGTGGAGTGGGACGGCGTTCATGGTCCGGCGCGTCGCGGGCTTTTCCAGCCTCGCGAGAAGAACGAAACTTTCGCTCTGTGAGGTCAGATAATTTCTTCGCCGAGATTAGCCAGGGGAACCACGGTGGTCAACGGTCGCGCAGCCCGCTCCCCTTACAGGAACCTCGGACACACCGACTCGCCCGCCGCCGACGGGCTGTCGGCGGCGGGCGTCTGTGCAGTTGGTTAAGCGCGGAGCGGCGGGCAGCCGCTGAGGTCAGCCTTTGGGGGGAGCCGTGCTGCCCCGGACCGTGAGGGTCGTCGCGATCTCCACCCCGACCTGAGGTGCCGCTTCACCGCGGCCGAGTGTGAGCGCCAACTCGGTGGCGGCCGCGGCCATCTCGGTCAGCGGCTGGTGGACGGTGGTCAGCGGTGGGTCCACCCAGGCCACGACCGGCAGGTCGTCGAACCCGACGACGCTCAGGTCGTCCGGGATCCGCAGGCCGGCCTCGCGCGCCGCCTGGTAGACCCCCAGCGCCTGTAGGTCGTTGGCGGTGAAGATCGCGGTCGGGCGCTCGGGCAGAGCGAGCAGGGAACGGGCCGCCGCGCAGCCGTCCTCGTGGGTGAGCGGGGCGTGCACGACGAGTTCCGGATCGACCGGCAGACCCGCGGCCTGCATCGCGGAGCGGTATCCGTCCAGCCGGGCGCAGCAGTACAGCTGGTCGTCAGGGCCGCTGATCATGGCGATGCGGCGGTGCCCGAGTTCGGTGAGGTGACGGGTCGCGGCCCGGCCGCCGGACCAGTTGGTGGCGCCCACGAACGGGACGTCGTCGGGCAGCTCCGTGGCGGGGTCGAAGACGACGAACGGGATTCCCTTCGCCTTCAGCTGCTCACGCTCGGCCTCGGAGAGCTGGGCCACGGACAGGACACAGTTGGGACGCCTGGAGACGGTGTCGTCCCAGGTGGGCTCGGCCGTGTCGTGCAGCCCGAACTCGGAGACCATGAGGCCGACCCGGTGTCGGCGGGCCACCCGCTCGACGCCCCTGATGATCTCCACCGCCCACATGTGCTTGAGCTCGCGGAAGACGAGCTCCACGACGTTGTTTCTGTTGGCCCCCGAGGGTTTGCGGTAGCCGTGCTCGTTGACCAGTGCCTCGACCCGGGCACGGGTGTCCGCGGAGACCCCCGACTTTCCGTTGATCACCTTGGACACGGTAGGGACGGAGACCCCCGCCGACTCGGCGATGAACGCGATGGTCACCGGCCGGGACGTGTCGCCCTGCCCGTCGTCCTTGCCCGCCGGCCCGTCAGCCGCGTTGTCCGCCAAGATCGCCTTCCCGGTCTTCGAATCGCTCGCACCAGGCGGGGCCGGATGCAAGAGACGCTTGAACAGAACTGTGTGGGTATGCCCGGCCATTCTGGCATCTCTTCCTGACTTACCTGTGGCCCCGAGCACATCTTCATGTTAACTTCTCCGCCGCACAGAGCGAAAGTTTCCTTTCTGAAGGCGCGACTCGGTCGCGACGGGCGATCTCCACGTGCCGAGCATGTCCGACACAGGGACCCGCCTGGGTCTGCGCCGCCCCCGACCGGAAGGTGCACGCGATGACGAGGAGACGGACCCGGTTTCTCCCGCGACGGCGCCGGCCGTCACGGCCTCACCGAAGACTGACGGCACTTCTCCTGGCGATCGTCCTGCTCCCGCTGGTGCCCGCCACCGCACAGGCCGACGATCCGCCCGTCCCGCCGCCGAGCGCCCCGGCCGCCCGCAGCGCGGTGGCCGCCATGCAGCCCGGCTGGAACCTGGGCAACACCTACGACGCGATCCCCGACGAGACGTCCTGGGGCAACCCGCCCGTGACCAGGGCACTACTGAAGAAGGTCAGGTCGCAGGGGTTCAAGAGCATCCGCCTGCCCGTCACCTGGGGCGTCCACCAAGGTGCCGCCCCGGACTACACGATCGACCCGGCCTGGATGGCGAAAGTCCGGCAAGTCGCCGACATGGCGCTGGACGAAGGCCTGTACGTGCTGCTCAACATGCACCACGACTCATGGATGTGGGTCAACAACCTCTCGACGGATCACGACGCCGTGCTCGCCCGCTACCGCGCCACCTGGACCCAGATCGCGGCGGAGTTCCGCGACGAACCGTCCAGACTCGTCCTCGAAAGCATCAACGAGCCGACATTCAGCGGCACTTCGGGCGACGACGAGAACTACCGGATGCTCGCCGAACTCAACCGGGCCTTCCACACGATCGTCCGCAACTCCGGCGGCGGGAACACATCCCGCCTGCTCGTGCTGCCCACCCTGTACACGAACGCCGACCAGGGCCGACTCGACGCACTGGCCGCCGAACTGACCTCCCTGCGCGATCCCATGATCGCCACGACGATCCACTTCTACGGCTGGTGGCCGTTCAGCGTGAACATCGCCGGCTACACCAGGTTCGACACCACCTCGGAGCAGGACCTCACCAACACCTTCGACCGCGCGTACAACACCTTCGTGTCGCGCGGCATCCCGGTCATCATCGGGGAGTACGCACTGCTGGCCTACGACCACAACCGCCCCGGCATCATCGAACGCGGTGAGCAGCTCAAGTACTTCGAGTTCCTCGGCGAATACGCACGCCGGCGAAAGCTCACCACCATGCTGTGGGACGCCGGTCAGTTCCTGAACCGCAACACCTTGCAGTGGCGGGACCCGGAGCTGTTCGCCCAGATCAAGTCGAGTTGGACCACACGTTCGGGAACCGCTTCCAGCGACATGGTGTTCCTCACCAAGTCGGCTGCCATCACGAGTCAGACGCTCACCCTCAACACCAACGGCACCGACTTCCAGGGCCTGCGCCACGGCTCCCGCAACCTCGTGCGGGGCAGGGACTACGCCGTCTCCGGCAGCCAGCTCACGCTGACAGCGGCCACGCTCGGCGACTTGGCGGGCGAACGGACGTACGGGGTCAACGCAACGCTGGAGGCCCGGTTCTCCCGCGGTGTCCCGTGGCGGATCGATGTGATCACGTACGACACTCCGGTCCTGTCGAACGCCTCGGGAAGCACCACCGGCCTGAGCATCCCCACCGAGTTCCGCGGGGACAGGCTCGCGACGATGGAGGCCCGGTACGACGACGGGAGCAACGCGGGCCCGGCGAGCTGGACTCCCTACCAGCAGTGGGACACCGCCTTCTCGGCCTACACCAGTGACTCGATCAAGCTGACATCCGAGTTCTTCGCCTCGCTCAAGGACGACTCCCGCGTGACGCTCACCTTCCACTTCTGGAGCGGCGCCTCAACGACGTACTACGTCACCAAGTCCGGCAGTTCCGTCACCGGCACGACCGCCTGACCTCGTCCGTCGCGGTTCCGGTCTTCCCGCAGGCCCGTCGTTGAAGCGCTTCGACGGCGGCACAGCCCCTCGACATCTCACCGGCGAAAGCAGCCCACCCATGACTTCCGACATGAACCGCAGAACCCTTCTCAGCACAGCCGCGGCCGTTGCCGGCACCGTCGCGATGGCGCCGCTGCTGTCCGCGTGCGGCGACGGTGGGCAGAGCACCGGCGGAGCCAGCACGAAGAAGGGGCTCAAGACCGCACTGCCGTCGTTCGCGCCCAACAGCTCGCTCAAGCCGGACATCCCGTCCGTCGCCGGCGGCGCCGACATCGCGACCGACCCCGGCTTCCTGACCTATCCGGCCCAACAGGCCCGGACCGTGGACGGTGTTCCGGGCAAGGGCGGCAGCTACACCGCCGTCACTCCGCTGTGGGGGACCGTCCCCTCGCCCAGCAACTCCTTCTACCAGGCCATGAACAAGGCCCTGGGTGTCGATCTCAAGATCAAACCCACCGACGGCAACAACTACCTCACCATCATCCCCACGATGACCTCGGCCAAGAAGCTGCCCGACTGGCTCCAGCTGCCGGCCTGGTGGAACTCCGGCTTCAACACCGGCGGCCTGGCCGGCACCCAACTCGCCGACCTCACCCCCTACCTGGCCGGAGACAAGATCAAGAAGTATCCGAACCTCGCCGCCATCCCCAGCGGCGCCTGGCAGGCGGGCTCCTGGGGCAACAAGATCTACGGCATCCCGTCCTACTCCAGCAGCTGCGTCGTCGCGGGCACCACCTTCTACCGCCGAGACATCCTGGACGCCAAGGGCATCACCGCCGACCAGATCACATCGGCGGCCGACCTGTTCGCGCTGGGCAAGGAGCTGACCGACGCCAAACGCGGGGTCTGGGCCTTCGACGACGTGTGGACGTACCTCTTCCCCTTCTGGGGTGTGCCCAACAAGTGGAAGGTCGAGAACGGCAAACTGATCAACAAGTACGAGACCCCGGAGTTCCTCGACGCCCTCGACTGGCACTACAAGCTCGCCAAGTCCGGCTCCATGCACCCCGACGCCCTCGCCGGACAGGAGGCCTCCGCGAGCACCCGTTTCTACTCGGGGAAGGTCCTCATCTCCGGCGGTGGCACCGGAGCGTGGAATCTCACCGACCAGCAGTCCGGTTCGGCCGCGAACAAGGACTACCGGCGCGGAGCCTTCGACGTCTTCGCGGCCGACGGCACGTCCAGGCCGAGCCTGTTCCTGGGCAACTCCACGGGCGTCATCAGCTACCTCAACCGCGGGCTCGGAAAGGACCAGATCGAGGAACTGCTGGCGGTCGCCGACTATCTGGCCGCCCCCTACGGTTCGGCCGAGTACACGATGGTCAACTTCGGCGTCGAGGGCGTCCACCACACCATGGTGAAGGGAGTCCCCACTTTCACCGACGCGGGAAAGAAGTACGTACAGCCCCAGACGTACTCGTTCCTGGCCTCGTGCCCGCAGGTGGTCAGCAACCCCGGAGCCGACCAGGTGACCAGGGACTTCACCGCCTGGCAGGCCGCCAACGTCAAGTATCTGTACAAACCGGTGTTCTGGAACATGAACATCTCCCTACCCGCCTCTCTGGCCACGGCGGACGCGGCGCAGTCGGTGGAGGACACCATCAAGGACTGCTGCCACGGCAAGCAGAAGGTCTCGGACGTCCAGGCCGCGATCGCCGCGTGGAAGAGCAGCGGCACCCGGCTCAAGAACTGGCTGACGACCAACGTCCTGGAGAAGTACGGCACCGGCCAGTGAGGACAGCGCAGTGACCACCACCATGGCCCGCAAGACCGAGAAGAACACAGCGCGGAAACCGTCGCAGCCACACGTCAGACTTCACTGGCGGATCCGGCTGCGCCGGGACAAGTCCCTGGTCATCATGACGATTCCGGCCGTCGTGCTGCTCCTGGTGTTCAACTACGCGCCACTCTTCGGCCTGATCACGGCCTTCCAGTACTACGACCCCCTGGTCGGCGTCTGGCACAGCCCATGGGCCGGGCTGGAGCAGTTCACCACCCTCGTCCAGGACTCCTTGTTCTGGGGAGCGTTGAAGAACACGCTCTACCTCAGCCTCGTCCAGCTGATCCTCTTCTTCCCGATCCCCATCGCCCTCGCCCTGCTGCTCAACACCGTGCTCAGCGAGCGGCTGCGCAACCTCATCCAGTCGATCGTCTACCTCCCCCACTTCTTCTCGTGGGTACTGACGATCACGATCTTCCAGCAAATGCTCGGCGGGGCCGGCGTGCTCAACCAGTTCCTGCGCCAGCACGGCGCCGGCACCTGGGACATCATGACCAACTCGAACACGTTCGCCCTGCTGGTCACCTCCCAGGCCGTCTGGAAGGAGGCGGGCTGGGGGATCATCGTCTTCCTCGCCGCACTCGCCGCGATCGACACCCACCTGTACGAGGCCGCCGCCGTGGACGGCGCCGGCCGCTGGCGCCGCATGTGGCACATCACGCTGCCCGGGATGCGCGGGGTGATCGTACTGCTGCTGGTACTGCGCCTGGGCAACGCGCTCACCGTGGGCTTCGAACAACTCCTGCTCCAACGCGTGGCCGTGGGCCACAACGCGGCGGATGTGCTGGACACCTTCTCCTTCTACTACGGCATCGCCACCAACAACTACAGCTATGGGGCTGCGGCGGGGCTCTTCAAGAGCGTCATCTCGCTGTTGCTGATCTGGGGCGCGAACAAGCTCGCACACTTCTTCGGGGAGGACGGGTTGTACCGCCGATGAGCACTGCCGTTCCGCTGCGACAGCGCCGCAGCGACAAGCGCCCGGTCTGGGAAGAGCCACCGACGGCCGCCACGACCACGGGCAAGAGCGCCGCTCTCACCTTGGTCGCCGCGGCCGTGCTGGTACCGCTGTGGATCATCGTGGTCACCAGCCTCTCCACCCAGGCCGCCGTCAACCGGGCCGGCGGCCTGGTGATCTGGCCCGACGGACTCACCGTCTCCGCCTACCGGGAGATGCTCGCCGACCCGACCGTGCGCACCGCTGTGCTGGTCAGCCTCAGCATCACCCTCGTGGGGACAGGCGTCTCCATGGTGGTCTCCGTGCTGTGCGCCTACGGACTGTCCCGCGCCCGCTCCTACGGACACCGGCCGATCCTGACGCTGCTGGTCGTCACCATGTTCGTCAGCGGCGGCCTGATCCCCACCTTCCTGGTGGTCACCGGTCTGGGCGGCTACGGCCGGTACTGGGCCCTGATCCTGCCCAGCGCGGTGTCGGTCTTCAACATCCTCGTGCTGCGCTCCTTCTACGCCGGCACATCGGCGGAACTCATCGACGCCGCCCGGATGGACGGAGCCGGCGACTGGCGGACCCTGTGGTCGGTGGTCCTGCCGACCTCCCGCGCCGTCACCGCGGTCATCACGCTCTTCTACGCCGTCGGCTACTGGAACGCCTTCTTCAACGTCATGCTCTACATGCCGACGGAAAGCCAGAAGTGGCCTTTGCAATATGTGCTGTTGACCTACGTGAACCGCGGCAACGGCCTACCGGGGTCCGTCAACAGCGGCTTCGGCAACGCTCACGCCGAAACAGCTCCGCTGTCGTTGCAGATGGCTGTGGTCGTGCTCACCCTCGTCCCCCTGCTCGTCGTCTACCCGTTCATGCAGAAGCACTTCAGGACCGGTGTGCTCACTGGAGCGATCAAGGGCTGACGGTGTCTCAGCGTCCGCCGCGCCAGGAAGAGGCCGCCGTTCCCCTGACCGGCACGGAGACGCTGAGCACCGCACCGGAGGTGGCGGTCGGACTCTTCACCCCGTAGCGGGCCGTGGTGACGTAGAGGCGGTTGTCGCTGGGATGCAGGCACACCGAGGTGGGGTGAGGGGCGGGGACGGTCACGGTGTGGAGCAGGCGGCCATCGGGGTGGTACCGGCGGACCACGCCCGCGCCCCACATCGCGACCCACAGGCAGCCCTCGGCGTCCACGGTCATTCCGTCGGGGCTGCCTTCGTCCTCGCGGAATCGGGTGAAGATCTCCGGGGCGCCGACGAGGTCGCCGGAGACGAGGTCGACCCGGCAGCGGAAGACTGTGCCGGCGGCCGTGTCGGCGAGGTACATGACCGTGCCGTCGACGGTGAACGCGGGTCCGTTGGCGATGGTCAGGCCGTCGAGGACGTGTACGACCGTGCCGTCGGGGTCCGTCCGGTAGAGCGAGCCCGCGCCGTGGGTGCCGTCATAGGCCATACTGCCCGCCCAGAAGCGGCCGGCGGGGTCGGCGACGCCGTCGTTCATCCGGCTGGGGACCGGGGTGCGGTCCTCGGGACGGTCCAGCCATTCGGGTGTGCCGTCAGGGGTGAGCAGTGCGATGCCGGTGTCCGCGGCAGCGATCCATGCTCCCGGACGGTCTCCGACCGGCGCGACGGCTCCCAACGGCACGTCGAGCCCGGCCAGTTGGCGCACAACCGCCGGTTCGGTGTCGTCTCTCAGTTCGAAGAGCCGACCGCTGAGGATGTCGACGTACACGTACCGGTCGTCGATCCAGCGACCGCCCTCGGCGAGTTCGTATGCTCCGTCGACGACGATCGCCGCCGGTACTGCCGTGGATGTCATGTTCAGTCCTCCGGATCAGCGAATGGTCATGCCCTCGGGCTGGTCGAACAGGCCGAGTTCGTCCCGCGTCGGCAGGCCCTCCCAGTCGCCCCGGGTCGCGACGGCGAAGGCCGCGGTGGTGACGGCTCGGTGCAGACGGGCGGGCATGTCCGCGCCGTCAAGACGTCCGGACAGGTACCCGGCCACGAAGGCGTCGCCCGCGCCGACCAGGTCGACCGCGCCGACCTCTCGCGCCGGGCAGTCGGTCGTGCCGTCAGCGGTGAAGGCGGTCGCACCACGTGCGCCGCGTTTGATGACCACCTCGTTGACGCCTGCGGCCAGGATGCTGTGCACGGCCTGGGCTTCGCCCGCTGCGGGCCGTTCCAGCATCAGCGGCAGCTCGTCCTCGGAGGCGATGAGCAGGTCGGTGTGGGCCAGCAGCGGCCGGAGCGCTGTGCGGGCGCGGTCCGACGTCCACAGCCGGGAGCGGTAGTTGACGTCGAGGCACACGGTGATGTCGGCGGCGCCGGCGGCCGTGACGGCGGCCAGGGCGGTCTCGGCCGCCGACGCGCTGAGCGCCGGTGTGATGCCGGTCAGATGCAGGAGGCGGGGTCCCGAGGCCAGCGCGGGCAGGACATCAGCCGGTGAGAGGGCCGAGCCTGCGGAACCGGCACGGTAGTAGTTGACGCGCGTGAGTGTGCCCAGGCGGGGTTCGGTCAGCAGCAGTCCCGTGGGCCGGCCGGTGTCGTCGGTGACCGCGTGGCCGGTGTCGATGCCTTCGGCGCGCAGGGTGCGCCGTACCAACGCGCCGAGTTCGTCCGCGCCGACCCGGCCGGCCCAGCGCACCCGGTGCCCGAGCCGGGCCAGGCCGATGGCGACGTTGGACTCGGCTCCCGCCACGGACAGGCCGAGACTGCCGCCGAGCCGCAGCGCTCCGTGGGCGCGCAGCGCCGCCATCGTCTCACCGAAGGTCACGACTTCGGGCGGGGCCTGGTGGTCCCGTGTCGTCACGGCGTCCCCCCTGTGGCCACCTTGCGGAACACGGCCGCGCGGGCGCGGAGTCGGTCCAGGTCGCCGCCGTCGGCCGCGTCCCCGACGAGGGGGGAGCCGACGCCCACGGCGAGGGCGCCCAGATCCAGGTAGTCGCGGGCGGCCTGTGCGTCCACGCCGCCGACGGGCACGAACGGCACCTCGGGGAAGGGGTCGCGCAGGGCACGCAGATAGCCGGGTCCGCCAAGCGATCCGGGGAAGAGCTTGATCGCGGCGGCACCCCGCGCGAGGGCGAGTTCGATCTCGCTCGGTGTCACGGCGCCCATCAGCACGGGTATGCCGTACGGCTCCAGGCCGTCTACCAGGGCCGGGGTGACGAGGTAGGACGCGCCGGCGTCCACGGCGCGGGTGGCGTCCGGGGCCGAGCGGACGGTGCCGGCGCCGACCAGCGCGTCGGGGCCGAGTTCGGCGCGCGCCTGCCGGATCACGGTCAGGGCGTCGGCGGTGGTCAGCGAGACCTCGACGGCCGTGATGCCCTCCTCGGCGAGGGTGATCACGGTGCGCAGGGCCGCGGCGGCATCCTTGCCACGGACGATCGCGAGTAGGCGGTGGGTGCGGAGCGATTCCACGAGGTTCATGGGGGCGGGCTCTCCTTGGACGTTCGGTTCGCGGGCAGCGGTCACCATTCGGTGAACGCCCCGTCGGCGCCCCGCCATACGGGGTTGCGCCAGCGGTGTCCGGTCTCGGCTGCGCGGCGTACCGCCTTCTCGTCGATCTCGACGCCGAGCCCGGCACGGGAGCTCGCGACGGCGTATCCGTCCTGGAACCGGAAGGGTTCGGGGTCCATCACGTACTCCAGCAGGTCGGCCCGCTGGTTGTAGTGGATGCCCATGCTCTGTTCCTGGATGAGGAAGTTCGGTACGGAGAAGGCGATCTGGAGGCTCGCGGCAAGGGCGATCGGGCCGAGGGGACAGTGCGGGGCCATGGTGACGTCGTACGTCTCGGCCATGGCCGCGATGCGGCGGACCTCGGAGATGCCGCCGGCGTGCGAGAGGTCGGGCTGGGCGACGGCGATGCCGCTGGTCATGACCTCGCGGAAGTCCCAGCGGGAGTAGAGGCGTTCGCCGGTCGCGAGCGGGACGCTCGTGGACTCCACCAGGCTGCGCAGGTGGCCCGAGTGTTCCGGCGAGACGGGTTCCTCGACGAACAGCGGGTGCAGCGGCTCCAGTTGGGGCAGCAGACGGCGTGACATGGCGGTGGAGGCCCGGCCGTGGAAGTCGACGGCGATGTCCCTCTCGTCGCCCAGCACTTCGCGGACGGCCGCGACCCGTGCGACGACCTCGGCGGTGCGGGCCGGGGTGTCGATCGGGGCGAGCTCGGCCGAGGCGTTCATCTTCACGGCGGTGAAGCCCGCCTTCATCTGTTCCTCGGCCAACTCCGCGACCTCGCTGGGGCGGTCCCCTCCGATCCAGGCGTACATCCGGACGCGGTCGCGTACCGGGCCGCCGAGGAGGCGGTGCACCGGGACGCCGTAGGTCTTGCCGGCGATGTCCCACAGGGCCTGGTCGATGCCCGCGACGGCGCTGGAGAGGATGGGGCCGCCACGATAGAAGCCGCCCTTGGTGAGCACCTGCCAGTGGTCCTCGATGCGCAGCGGGTCCTGCCCGACGAGGTAGTCCGCGAGCTCGTGAACTGCGGCGCGTACGGTCTCGGCGCGGCCCTCGATCAGAGGCTCGCCCCAGCCGGTGACGCCCTCGTCGGTGGCGATGCGCAGGAAGAGCCAGCGCGGAGCCACCAGGAACGTCTCAAGTCCGGTTATCTTCAAGGGGCTTCCTTCGGCAGCGGGTCGGTCGCGACGTCATCGTGTTCCTCCCGTGCCCGGACGGCCTCCAGGTCGTCGGAGGCTTGGGCGAGGAGTGACTCGACGGCGGCCACGGCGGCGTCGGGGTCGCCGGCTTCGATGGCGGCGAGCAGTGTCTGGTGCACGGGGATGGAGTCGGCGAAGTGCCGGGCGCCGTGCACGATCCGGTCGCGCACGCGCAGGCCGGCCTCGATGACGACCTCCATCCGGCTGAGGAGTTCGTTGTGCGCGGCGTCCAGCAGGGCGCGGTGGAAGGCCAGGTCCGCCTCGACCATCGCTTCCGCGTCCGTTCCCGCCGCAGCCATCGCGTCCAACGCCTGCCGCAGCGCGTCCAGATCGGACGGGGTACGGCGGGTCGCGGCAAGCCGGGCCCCGGCGGGCTCGACGATCGCGCGGACCTCGGCGAGATCTTCCAGGAAGCCCTCGGTGGGAGCACTGCTGCCCTGCCAGCGCAGCAGGTCGCTGTCGAGCAGGTTCCAGTCGGCGCGGGGCCGGATGGTCGTGCCGCGTTTCTGCCGTGATTCGAGCAGGCCCTTGGCGGCCAGTACGCGCAGCGCCTCGCGCACGACGGTCTTGCTGACGCCCAGTTCGGTTTCGAACTTGGCCGGGTCCACCACGGAGCCCGGGGGGTAGTCGCCGCGTATGATGCGCCGGCCCAGTTCTTCCACCGCTTGGCCGTGCAGCCCCCTGCCGGGATGGCTCACCACGTTCTCCGTTTCCGTATCGGTCCTGTTCGCGGAGGCCGCGCACGGCGGCCTACCGCGCGGTGCGCGGCGCTCACGAGGACTCCTTCATGACGCTCCATCCTCCATCGACCACCAGGCCGGCTCCGGTCACGTAGGAGGCGTCCCCCGATGCCAGGAAGACCACTGCGGCGGCCACCTCCTCCGGCTGCCCGAAGCGCTTCGCGGCCGTGGCCGCCACGCTGCGCGCCCGCTCGGACTCCGATATGCCCTCCCAGGCGGCGGTGAGGATGGGTCCGGGCAGCACCGTGTTGACCCGGATGTCAGGACCGTACTCGACGGCCAGCTGCCGACCCAGCGAGCACAGCGCGCCCTTCGCGGCGGCGTACGCGGCATGGCCCGGCAGACCGATGACCGCGTGCACCGAGGAGGTGAGGACGACCGAGCCCCGCGCCTCGCGCAGCATGGCCGCGAAGGTCTTCATCGCCCGCCAGGCCGGCTTGAGCAGCACGGCCATCTGACCGTCCCACTCGGCCTCGCTCAGTTCGTGGGCGGGTTTGTTGAGCTGGGCGAAGGCGTTGCTGTGCAGCACGTCCAGCCGCCCGTGGTGCTCATCGATGTGGCGGGCGAGGTTCTCCCAGTCGGCGGCGGAGGTCACGTCGCAGCGTACGTACTCCGCCCGTCCTCCGCTGTCCACGATGCCTGCCGCGAGCGCCTTGCCCGCCGCGTCGTCCACGTCCGTGACGACGACGGCCGCGCCCTCGTCCGCGAGCCTTCGGGCCGTGGCGGCGCCGATTCCGTGGGCGGCGCCGGTGATCACCGCCACCCGCCCCGCCATCCTGCGGCACTCCGTCATCGCGTGCGTCTCCCCTCTGATGTCTGCTCCTGCACCCACCATAGCTGTTTCAATTAATTATGAATATATCTTGACGGCATGGCGATGACGCTCCAAAACTGACCCGCATGCAACCAGCACCCTCGATACCGATCGACACCCGGCGGCACCTGCGCCCGCCCGGGATCGCCTTCGGCGGCGACTACAACCCGGAGCAGTGGCCCGAGGAGGTGTGGGCCGAGGACGTCGCGCTGATGAAGGAGGCGGGCGTCTCCATGGTCACGGCCGGGATCTTCTCCTGGGCCAAGGTGGAGCCAAGGCCCGGGGAGTACGACTTCACCTGGTTCGACAGGGTGATGGACAACCTCGCCGGGGCGGGTGTGGCGGTGTGCCTGGCCACCATGACGGCATCCCCGCCACCCTGGCTGTCCCGGCTGCACCCCGAGATCCTCCCCGAGACCGCCGACGGCCGGCGCATGTGGCTCGGCGGACGCCAGCACTACTGCCCCTCCAGCGCCGTGTACCGCGAGCACGCCGCCCGCCTGGTCGAGCGACTGGCCACCCGGTACGCCGACCACCCCGCCCTGGAGATGTGGCACATCGGCAACGAGTACGGCTGCCACACCCCGATGTGCTGGTGCGACGAGTCGGCGGCTGACTTCCGGCGCTGGCTGTCCGAGCGGTACGGCGGCATCGAGGCGCTCAACGACGCATGGTCAACGGCATTCTGGTCCCAGGGGTACGACAGTTTCGACGAGGTGCTGCCGCCACGGCTCGCACCGACCTTCCCCAACCCCGCGCAGCAGCTGGACTTCGCCCGGTTCTCCGACGACGCGCTGCTCCAGTGCTACCTGGCGGAAAATGAGGTCCTGCGCCGGAGCACACCGGACGTTCCCGTCACCACCAACTTCATCGGTGTGCACAAGCCCGTCGACGCCTTCCGCTGGGCCGCCCAGGAGGACGTCGTCTCGGTCGACGTCTACCAGGACCCGCACGACGAGGACACCCACGTCGCGGCGGGCTTCATCTTCGATGTCGCGCGTTCCGCCCGTGCCGGTCAGCCGTGGATGCTGATGGAGCAGGCGCCCAGCGCGGTCAACTGGCGTGACCGCAACGGGCCCAAGCCGCCCGGCCGCATGCGCCTGTGGAGCTGGCAGGCGGTCGCCCAGGGCGCGGACGCGGTGCTGTACTTCCAGTGGCGCCAGTCCCGTGGAGGCGCCGAGAAGTACCACTCGGCAATGCTCCCGCACGGCGGCACCGACACGCGCACCTTCCGTGAGGTGAGCGAGCTGGGCCGCGAACTCGCCTCCGTGCCTCGGATCGCCGGCACACGGTCCACCGCCGACGTCGCCCTCGTACTGGACTGGAACAGCTGGTGGGCCCTGGAGCTGGACTCACATCCGTCCACCGCGCTGAACCAGATGGACATCGCGCTCGCCCACTACCGGCCCCTGTTCGAAGCCGGCATCGCCTGCGACGTCGTACCCCCCGACCGGGACCTGTCCGGCTACCGCCTGGTCGTCGCACCCAACCTGTACCTGCTGAAGGAACGGGACTCCGAACGTCTCACCGAGTTCGTGCGCGGTGGCGGCCATCTGCTGGTGTCGTTCTTCTCCGGCATCGTCGACAACTGCGACCGGGTGCACCTGGGCGGCTATCCCGCGCCGCTGAGCGAGGTACTGGGCCTGCGCGTCGAGGAGTTCTGGCCGCTGGCGGAGAACGAGACCGTCGACGTCCGGCACGTCGACGGCACGGTCAGCCGCGCCGACCTATGGTCGGAGACCGTGGTACCCGAAGGCGCCCAGGCAGTGGCCGAGTTCGGCTCCGGGCACCTTGCGGGGCAGCCCGCCGTCACGCGGCACTCCTTCGGCGACGGAACCGCGTGGTACGTCGCGACACGCCTCGCACCGGAGGCGATGCGGGCCCTGACCGACGACGTGTGCCGTACGGCGTCCGCAGGCCCCGTGCTTCCCGGCCTGCCCCAGCACGTCCAGGCGACCGTGCGCGAGGGAGACGGCGGACGGTTCGTCTTCCTGCTGAACCACGGCCGGGAAGAGGTCGAAGTCAGGCTCCCTCAGCCGCTGACCGACGCCCTGACCCGAGAGACGGCTCCCGCCGACCGCATCACCCTGCCGGGAGCCGGAGTAGCCGTACTGACCGAGCCGTAGACCACCGATCGAGCCGTAGACAAAGAGATGTAAGGGACGTACATGAACAGCTCACCACCCTCACGGAGATCAGTGCTCCGATGGGGTGCCGGGGCGGCTGGAGTCTCCGCGCTTTCGGCCCTCACCGGCTGCGGGCAGACCGTCGGAGCCGCCCGCACGACCCGGCAGGAATCCACCCGCCCCGGCCAGAAGGTGAATCTCGTCTTCTGGACCTGGGTGCCGATGCAGAAGACCGTCGATCTCTGGAACAAGACGCACCCCGACATCCACGTCGAGATGCAGACCATCCCCGCGAGCACCGGGGGCGGCTACCAGAAGATGTTCTCCGCCCTGACAGCCGGGAACCCGCCGGACCTTGCGCAGGTCGAGTACCAGGAGCTTCCCGCCTTCATGCTGGTCAACGGCCTGACGGATCTGAGCAGTTACGGGGCCGACGAGCTGCGCGACAAGTACGTGCCGTGGCAGTGGAACCAGGGCGTCTTCGGCGGGCGGGTCCACACCATCCCCCAGGCGTCCGGCCCGATGGGACTCTTCTACCGCCAGGACCTTCTCGCGAAGTGGGGCATCGAAACCCCTGCCACCTGGGCCGAATTCGAGAAGGCCGCCCGCGTGGTCAAGGCCCGCGGCAACGGTGCCAGGCTGTCCGCGTTCAACCCCAACTCGCCCGCCTGGTTCGCCGCGATGTGCTGGCAGCGCGGGGCTCGCTGGGTGCACACCGAGGGTGACACCTGGATCGTCGGCATGAACGACGACCGCTCCCGCGAGGTCGCCGAATACTGGCAGAGATTGGTCCGCGACGACCTCGTCTTCGTCGAACCCGACCTGTCCAGCGGCTGGTACCGGCAGTTGCAGACCGGGCAGGTCGTCACCTGGATCGGACCGCAGTGGGGCGACGCCCTGCTGCGCGGCAACGCACCGGGCACCAAGGGAAAGTGGCGGGTCGCCCCACTCCCCCAGTGGAAGGCGGGACAGAACGCCTCCGCCAACTGGGGCGGAGCCTCCACCGCGGTCCTTCAGGGCAGCCGCCACCCGCGTGAGGCGCTGCAGTTCGCGCACTGGATCAACAGCGACCCGAAGGCCGTCGACCTCAACATCGCCGTCGGCTACGGCTGGCCCGCCGCAACCGGCGTGTTCGAAGGATCGGCACTCGACAAGCCCGACCCGTTCTTCGGCGGCCAGCGGTACAACGACGTCTTCACCGCGTCCGACCGGGCCATCGACACCTCCTGGAAGTGGTCACCCACCACCGACGCCGACTTCGCCCACCTCGGCGACGCCTTCGGCGCCGCCATGGCGGGAGAGGGCACGTTCGCCTCGGCTCTGGCCGACGCGCAGAAACGCGCCGTGGACGACCTGCTGGCCAAGGGCCTGAAGGCGAGGAGCCAGTCATGAGCAGCAACGACCTTGCTCGGGGCGGACGTCGGGGCACCGCTCGCCCGGACCGCGCCGCCTGGGGATTCCTGCTTCCCTTCGTCGCCCTCTTCCTGTTCGTGTTCGTCCTGCCGCTGGGCTACGCGGTCTACGAGAGCCTGCTGAAGCCGATCCGCTCCGGTCCGCTGGGCCTGGGCCCGGCCACCATCGGCTTCGCCGGTCTCGACAACTACACCCTCGCGCTCCAGCAGTCGGACTTCCTGGGCAGCTTCGGTCGGGTGCTGCTCTTCGGCATCGTCCAGGTCCCCGTGATGCTGCTGCTGGCCACCGTGCTGGCGCTGGTCCTCGACACGCTCTCCCAGCGCTGGGCGGGCATCCTGCGCGCCGCCTACTTCCTGCCCTACGGCGTACCCGGAGTCATCGCGTCGATCCTGTGGGGCTTCCTCTACGTACCGGGTGTCAGTCCCCTCGTCGACCTGCTCGGCAGGATCGGGCTCGCGCCCGACTTCCTCGGCTACCACGGCGTGCTGTGGTCCATCGCCAACATCGTGATCTGGGAGTTCACCGGCTACAACATGCTGGTGATCGTCGCCCAGCTCAAGTCGATCCCGCAGGAGTTGTACGAGGCCGCGCGCATCGACGGCGCGAGCTCCTGGCAGACGGCGGTGAGGATCAAGCTGCCGCTGGCCCGGCCCGCGCTGGTGCTCACCGGCGTGTTCTCCATCATCGGCACCCTGCAGCTGTTCGCCGAACCGCTGGTCATCAAGCCGCTGACCTCATCGGTCACCAGTGCGTACACGCCGAACCTGGCCGCCTACAACGAGGCGTTCGCCAACAACAACATCTACCTCGCCGCGGCCGAGTCGGTGATCCTCGCCCTGGTCGCGAGTGTGCTGTCCTTCGGCTTCCTCAGCCTGGTGAACCGTAAGGAAAGGGGCGCACGGTGAGCGTGTCCACACCGCAGACGACGAAGTCGGTGGACACCTCCACCGGCACCTCGCGAGCCGCCGTGGCCGGCCATGACGGTCGGCCGCCCCGAAGGCCGAAACCCTCGCGGATTCTGGTGGTCGCCCTGCTCACGATCGCGGCCCTCTACTTCCTGCTGCCCGTCTACTGGCTGGTGGTGGCCTCCACCAAGAGCAGCGCGGGGCTCTTCGGCAGTTTCGGGCTGTGGTTCTCCGACTCGCAGTGGCTGCACAACCTGTCGCAGGTCTTCTCCTACGACGACGGCGTCTTCTGGAACTGGACATGGAACAGCTTCCTTTACGCCGGGATCGGCGGCGCGCTGGCGACCCTGCTGGCATGTGCCGCCGGGTACGCCCTCGCCGTGTACCGCTTCCGCGGTCGCGAGGCGGTCTTCAAGGTCGTGCTCGCCGGTGTGCTGCTGCCCAGCACCGCGCTCGCACTCCCCCTGTACCTGCTGTTCAGCGAAGTGGGCCTGAACAACACCTACTGGGCCGTACTGATCCCCAGCATGGTCAGCCCGTTCGGGGTGTACCTGTGCCGCATCTACGCCGAGGCGGCCGTACCCATGGAGATGCTGGAAGCGGCACGGGTCGACGGCGCCGGCGAGCTGCGGATCTTCAACACCCTCGTCCTGCGCACCATGACGCCCGCCCTGGTGACCGTATTCCTCTTCCAGTTCGTCGGCATCTGGAACAACTACTTCCTGCCGCTGGTCATGCTCTCCGACGACCACAAGTACCCCCTGACCCTGGGCCTCACCACCTGGCAGTCCCAGGCGGACCGGCACCCCGAGCTCTACCAGCTCACCGTGGGAGGCGCGTTCCTGTCGATCCTCCCGCTGGCCGCCGCGATGCTCGTCCTCCAGCGCTTCTGGCGGTCCGGCCTCACCCAGGGCAGCGTCAAGGGCTGAAAGAAGCCGGTGAGAAGGGGAAGGGCAGCCTGCCCCTCCCCTTCTCACCGGCCGTCGATCCTCAGGGTCATCTGCCCTTCGGACGGGCTGCCTTGCGGAACGCGTCGTAGACGAGCTTGGGCCGCTCCTCGTCGAACGTGAGCAGGCCCATGACGGAGATCCCGTTGTAGGCCTGGTTGTATCCGGCCCGCTGTTTGTAGTCCTTGAGCACCCAATAGGTGAACCCGGCTACGAACTCGCTGCGCGCGGCCACCTGATTCCAGTGCGCGGTGAAGCTCGCCGCCTGCCACTCCTCGGTGCCCTGCGTGGTATCGGGACCGTGGGTTCCGGCCACCGACCAGGTGCCGTTCTCCGTGATCAGGATCGGCTTGCCGGGGTACTTCGCGTGCACCGCGTCCAGCGTCGGGCCGAGGTCGGCGTCCTTGCCGTAGAAGTAGCCGAAGTACTCGTTGAACCCGATCACGTCCGCGAGGTCGAAGGCGGGGTCGTTGCTGGTGTTGGACGCCCAGGTCACCGGACGGGCGGTGAGGTCGACCGCCTTCACCGCCGCCTTCATGTCGGCGAGCCAGGCCCGGTAGACCGGGGCACCGTCGGCGTCGATCTCCGACTCGTTCTGCAGTCCCCAGAGGATCACCGAGGGGTGGTTGTGCTGGTTCCACGCCATCGTCAGGGCCAAGGCGCGGGCGAGGCCGTAGCGCTCGGTCTGCAGCTTCTCCTGGGCGGTGTTGAGCCACATGGTGTCGATGTCGTCCATCACCAGCACGCCATGCGCGTCCGCCCAGTCGTAGACGTAGGGGTGCCGGTTGTAGACGCAGTTGCGGATGAAGTTGGCGCCCACTGCTGTGATGTGGCCAAGCTCGCGGTCATACTCGGTCGGCGTCATCGCCCTGCCGTGCGCGGCCGTCTCCTCGTGCCAGTTGAGCCCCTTTAGGAGCAGGGGTCTGCCGTTCAGCCTCAACTGCGCCTCGCCGACGGTCAGTTCACGCACGCCGTACACGGTGGACAACGTGTCCACCCGTGGGCCCGAGTGCCTCCCGGCGGTCAGGGTGGCTCGGGCGGTGAGCGTGCGCGGCGACGCCGGGCTCCATCGCGGGGCGCCGGGTATGCGGAGCACGACCCGTACGACGCCCGCCGACCGGGCAGCGATCCGGGCCGGGACCACGACGGGACTGCCGCCGCTCTCCCGGCCGGGATCGAGTGTGACCTGGCCGTCGAAGTCGGAGGTCCCGTGGTTCTCGATGACCGCGTGTGCCTCAAGGCGCCCGCGCGCGGCGGACACGAGCAGTTTGGCGAGGGTGACCTGCGGGACCGCCTCGATCCAAGCCGAGCGGGTCAGTCCCGCGTACGGCCAGTAGTCCACGGGCTTGTACGGGATCTCGTGGTCGTCGGTGACCGGCTGCGGAGGCGAGGCCGTGTAGTCGGTGTAGCTCGCCCGACGGAAGACCCGCACGGCGATCGTCTGGCGCGTTCCGGGCCGGAGCGCCCCCGCGGCCGGCAGCGCGAAGGGCGAGTTGGCACCTTCGTGCTTGCCGAGGTGCGTGCCGTCGACCCAGACCTCGGCGCTGTATCCGGCGGCCAGGAAAGCGATGCGCACGTGCCGGGCACGCCAGGACGCGGGTACGTCGACGGTGGTGCGGTACCAGGCGTAGCCGTCGGTGAATGCCGTGCCCTGGCCGAAGGGGGCGGTCTCCGAGCCGAAGCCGGGCGTGTCCAGCAGGTCCCAGGCCGCTGGGACGTCGATGCGGCCCCATCCCCGGTCGTCGTGGTGCGGGGACTGCCAGCCCTCGTCGAGCCCATGATCGGCGGGGTCGAAGCGGAAGCGCCACCGCTTGTCCAGGGACAGGTAGTCGCGCGTGGGCTCATGGGTGCGCCAGCCGTCGAAGGCCGGGAGCACCGTGCCGTACTGGAAGACGACGTTGGTGCCGCCGACGTCACGCACATGGGTGCCGGAGGGCTCGGTGGCCGGGTGGGTGTCGAGCACCGGGCCGTTCGCGTCGGCCGTGGCCGCGCCGTCTGCCGCTCGCGCCGTCTCCGGCCAGGCCGGCAGGGCGACGAAGGCGGCCGCGCCCAGCGCCGTGACGACGGTGCGCCGGGAGGGAGGGATGGATTCGGTCATGACGGGCGGCTCCTTGAGTCACGTACGTGTTCGTCCGCCCCACAGCCTGGACAAGCCAACCACCCTCGTCAAGGATTATTCATAAATAATGAATTGAGCTAGCGTGGTGCCGTCGACCGCCGACGGCGCCTTCCGTACACGAACGACGGGTGACCTCATGACCACCGCATCGCAGCAAGCCACGACGCCCGAGACCACGGGCCGACTGGCCATCACCTTGTGGGACTTCAGCTGGTACACACAGGCCGGACCCGGTGAGCCCTTCGCCGACCTCGACCGCGCCTTCGCCGAGACGGTGGAGCGGGGCTTCAACACCGTGCGGATCTGTGCCATGCCCTTCCTGCTGTTCTCCGGACGCGTCCCCGACCCGGAATCCCTCCAGGTCCGGGGCCTGGGCGAGCAGTTCGGACAGCGCACCCGCTGGTACGACGTCCGTGGCGGCTACCCGCTGGACGGCCGCCGACGGCTCGTCGAGCTGTTCGAGGCGGCCGCCCGGCACAACTGCAAGGTGATCGTCTCCTCGTGGGAGTACCAGCAGTCCCCCAGCTTCGCCGACACCGACGCCTGGCATCGCGCCCTGGCCGAAGTGCCGGGCCCGGACCGCGCCGAGGCGGTGGCCGAAGCCCTCGCCGAGCTGTTGGACTTCCTCACCGAGCGCGGGCTGTCCGACCGTGTCGCCTACGTCGAGGTGCACAACGAGGTCGACAACTGCTCCTTGGTACCGGCCGACGGCACCGCCGGCCACTACGCCCGGCTGCGCGACCCCCTCGAACGCGCCGTGAAACTGCTGCAGGCCCGCCACCCCGCCGTCCCCGTGACCTACTCGCTGGGAGAGCCCTGGCCCGGCGAACTCGACGACCTGCCCGAGCAGGCCCAGATCGCCCACTTCCACTTCTACGTCTACGGCGTCCTCGGCGCCCTCTACGAGGCCGTCGGGCTCGGCCACGGCACCGAAGCGGCGCCCGAGACCACCTCCTGGCCGACCCCCGAACTGGCCGCCATGCTGCGCCCCGACGCGCCCGCCTTCGCCGACTACCAGCCGGACGAACCGTGGCGCCTGGCCGCCACGGGCATCCCGCGCGAACTGTTCTACGCGCACGACTGGGTGGACCCCGACCGCTGGGACCTGTGGCTCTACGAGAACTATCCGACGCACCGGCAGGCCATGCGGGACACGCTGGCCGGATGGGTCGACTCCGTCGCCGAGTACGCCCGCGTGCGCGGCATCCCCGCCGTCCTCGGCGAAGGCGTCGTGGGGTACACGCCTCTCCTGACACGCTTCGAGGAGGACACCGTCGGCAAGGACATCGCGGAGTTCGTCGTCGACCGCTGCCTCGCGGCCGGCTTCCAGGGCGTCGTCCTGACCTCCAACGCCGCCCCGCACCACCCCATGTGGCACACCGACCAGGACTGGATGCGGCGAGTCAACGCCCGCGTCACCGCGGGCTGAACGCGATCCCGCAGCGGGCCCGGAACGCAGACGCCGAGCTGCCGCCCCCGGCACTGATGTCGAGGCGAGCAGTCGGCTTCAGCGACCTCGCGAAGCACACACGGAAACGGTCAGGCGGCGCGCTGAGCACCAGGGCCCACCGCGCAGCCGACGACTGAGCACGGGCCCGGCACTCCAGAGTTCCGGGCCCGATGGCGCATACCGGTCGGATCATGATGGCTCCGACCGGATCATCATGAGGTTGAGGGCGGGTCGCACGACTCGCGACGCGGTCCGGTTCCGGCGCGGACACGAGCTTCTCCTGTCCTCGGGTACCGGACGGTGCGTCTAGACGGTCATGGCGTCGCGTACGAGCGCGGTGTCGACGAACTGCTCGAAGCGGACGATGAGTCCACCCCGTACGACGAAGTGGTGGGCGACGCGCACGTCGATCGGCTTGCCGGTGGCCTTGTTGACGGCGGTGTAGCGGGCGAGGACGACGACGTTCTCGCCGTCGACGACGTAGGTGTCGTCGTGGGCGGCCCAGCCGTCCCAGTCCTGGCCGAGCTTCTCCATCACGCTGGACGTGACACCGTCGGGGGTGCGGTACGTGCCGGCGAGGGGGAAGCCGGCCATCTCCGTCCACTCCACGTCGGGGGCGAGAGTGGCCCGCAGGGCCTCCAGGTCACCGGCCGCGGAGGCCAGGTACTGGCGTCGTACGACGTCGGCGGGAGCGGTGGAGGTGGCGAACTCGGTCACGGTCAGCCCCACTTCATCTCGCCCTTGGCGACCTTCGCGCCGATCTGGGCAGCGATCAGCATGCCGTTGTCCGGATAGCGCTTGACGAGGGCGTCGGTCAGCGCGGCGCCGTCGGCTGCCTTGCCGAGCTCCTCCTCGAAGCTGAGGAGGTACTCGCGGGTGGCGGAGATGGCGGTCGCGTCGGCCGCGGTGCCGGGCAGGCGGTGGCCGGGGACGACCAGTTCGGGCTGGAGGGCGGCCATCTCGTCCAGCAGGTCGATCCAGGCGGCGCGGTCGCCGGGGGTGGGGGTGTCGGCGACCCAGACGTGCTCCTGCTGGAAGAGCAGGACGCCGCCGAGGAGGGCACGGCTCTCGGCCTGCCACAGGTAGTGGCGGTCGGGCAGCCCGGCCGGGCCGCCCTTGAGCTCGAAGCGGTGGCCCTCCAGGGTCAGGGTGTCGCCGGTCAGCGGAGTGAGGTCGACCAGACGGGAGGGGAGGTTCGGGCCGAGCGCGGCCCAGGCCTTGAGCTTGCCCTCGTAGGAGTGCTTGATGTGCTCGATGACGAGCGGGGTGGCCACGAACTTCGCCTCGGGAAAGGCGTCGGCGAGCACCTCGGCGCCGAAGTAGAAGTCGGGGTCGGCGTGGGAGACGAAGACGGTGGTCAGTGTCTTGCCGGAGTCGAGGATCTCGGCGGCCAGGCGGTGGCCGTCGGCGCGGGTGAAGGCGGCGTCCACCAGCAGCGCCTCACTCTCGCCGGTGACGAGGGCGGCGGTCTTGTTCTTGCTGCCGGCCGGGAAGTCCAGGTCGAGGACCTTGAAGGACAGGGTGCTCATTACGGGGCTCCTGTGCGAGTGGGGTGGGGATGGGGAGGTTCAGGGCGTGGGAAGGCCTGCGAGCCGCCGGTCGATCTCGTCGGCTGTGGCATGGCCGTGGGCCAACGGGGTGACGGAGTCTCCGTCGACGGCGAGCAGGGTGGGGAAGCCGGTGACGCCCAGGTCAGCCGCGCGGTGGAAGTCGTCCGCCGCCGTATGCGGCGCCTCGGGGCCTTCGAAAGCGGCGACCACGGCGTCGGCGTCGAGTCCGGCCTCCTCGGCGACCTTCCGGTACGTGGCCGCCTCCGACAGGCTGCGTCCGCCGACGTAGAAGGCGTGCTGGAGGGCCGCGGCGAGCTCCGCCGCACGGTCGGGGGCGGCCTGGCGCAGGGCCGCGACGCCACGGGCGGCGGCCTCGGAGTCCATCACGAACGAGCCGTCGGCGATCAGCTTCTCGTACGCCTCGCCGAACTCGGCGCCGGTCAGCTCGGCGATCTTGGCGTTCGCGCCCTGAACGTAGCCGAACTGGCGGATCGGCACCCGGCGCGATCCGGTGAACAGGCCGCCGGAGACGACCTCCACCGACAGTTCGGGGTGGCGGGCGACGATTTCGTGCAGGGTCGCGGAGAACCCGTGCGACCAGCCGCAGTAGGCGTCGAAGACATAGACGAGCTTCATCGAAGACCTCGGCAGAGTGGGGTGCCCGCCTGACGCGAGCGATTCACCTGACCAAACAGTAGCTGACTCGTCAGATATTCCTCGACTCCTGTGACGTGAGACATACAGGGGTAGCTCACGCCACTACATCAGCCTCGGCGCCAAACCGCAGGTCAGGGCAGCCTGGGCAAAACATCCCGGGCTGTGTGGCTGAGGATCCGGAGATCCTCCGCGAACCGCGCGCGGTCCGCGGGCGGAAGGGGCTGCACGAAGTAACGCTGGATGTTCTCCAGGTGAACCCGCGACGCGCGTACGGCCGTCTCCTCGCCCAGCGGGGTCAGGCGCACCAGCCGCCCGCGCCGGTCGTCCGGATCCTCCGCACGCTCGACGAGACCCGCCGCCTCCATACGGTCCACCAGCCGGGTGGCGCCACCCGTGGTCAGGACCTGCTCCTGGGCGACGGCCCGCATCGACAGCCCCGGCTCACCCGCCCGGCCGAGGATCAGCAGCACCTCGAACACCAGATGACTGATACCGCACTCCACCTCGAGCGCCCGGCCGAGGATGTACTCCAGCCGATTGGCCGCCCCTTGCAGCCGTCCGAACGCCAGAATGAGCTCGTGGTCAGCGGCCTCCTTCGCCGTCCTGATCTCCGCTTGCTCACCCACGGCTGCGCCGCCCCCTCCACCACTCGTCCTGGTACCACCGTACCGATCATGCAGAGGCGCAACGCCGGAAAGCACGGCCTGCGGCACGAGACCGTCGAACCCGTGACAGTCCCGGACTGAGCCACTGTTCCCGCCGTCGCCGACACGGGCTCACGCGCCGCAGTCGTGCGTCAGATGACGGCGGCGATCGTGGTCCGGTTGGGTTCGATGCCTTGGGGCCAGAGGTCGGGACCGAACGTTTCCCCAGCAGACCGAGCACGATCGGGGCCCCACGGCAGCGGGAAGTGCGGTGCGGTGGAATCGCGAAGACCAAGCAGGATCTCGACGAGACCGTCCGACTCGTCGGGCCGAGGGCAGCGAGATCGCGGCCCAGCCGGCCGACGTCCGTGACTTCGTCCGCAGCGACGGCGGCACACTGGACGACCCGTTCGCCGTCGGTGACCGGCGCGGGCCGAGGGCGACGGCAGGATCGCAGCCAACTCATCGCCGACCGAACGGGTCATCGGCGTCATTCCGGATGGACAGCGCCGATGTCACCCGACGTCAAAGCGCGGCCGTACACACCGCGCACTCGGCTTCGGAAGCCGGCGTGGCCCGCCGATGGGAACTGACAGGGGTGTCTGGCGCGATCAGCCCGGACCCGACGCCTTCTCGGGCTCTCGGGCTCTCGGGCCCTTCACGCCGTGCTGCGAAGGACATGTGGCTGTCGCAGGCGGGAGGCCCGGTCAGTGCCGGAAGTCCCGTTCCTGGTCGTCCAGTGCGGCTGAGACGCTCTCCGCTGCGGCGGTCAGGGCCGCCACGAGCCTCTTCACCCTCCCTGCCGAGTACCGCACGCTCGGCAGCGACACCGACACGGCCGCGATCGTGGTGCCTTTCATGTCGGTCACCCCGCGCCCGATGGCGACGACACCGCGCTCGGATCGCTCCAGGTTGACGGCGACGCCGCTCCGCCGAACGGCACGGAGCTCGGCACGCAGCTCCGTGAGGTCCGGGTGGTCTTCGGTCGTATCGGCCGGGATGTGGGTGTAGAGCGCGGTCAGCTCGTCGTCGCTGAGGGCGGCCAGTATGACCAGGCCGCCGCTCACCTGGTGTGCGGGGAAGACCATGCCCTCCCTGTTGCCGACGCGGAGGGCCTGCCTGCATTCGATCGAGGCGATGAAGCGGACGGTACGGCCAGTGCGGATGGTGACGTTCGCGGTCTCGTCGACAGTGTCGACGAGGGTCTGCAGCGGGCCGAGGGCTGCAGACCGGAGGGCGCTGACGTTCGACTGGGCTTTGGCCGCCATCTCCAGAACCGGGCCGACCCGATAGCTGCGGTCGTCGTTCTGCACCGCGAAGTCCCGGTAGACGAGTGTGGAGAGCAGCCGGTGAGCGCTGGAGCGGGCCACCCCGAGCCGCCGGGCGGCCTCCGACACGGTGAGCGGTCCCTCCACCTGCATTATCACTGCCAGTTGGAGGGCATGGTCCACGCTCGTCACCCCGTAGACAGGCGGGTTCTTCATCGACTTGGCCACGGCGGCCGCCTCCCCGAGGTTGTTCTGCTGAACAGAATCTACTGTTCCAGAGAGGGGAAGGCGAAGCACGGTGGAGGCATGACCGAAGAGGACGACGTCGTTTCCCCCCTGCACCTCACCGCCGAGGACCGGCCGGACCAGCCGCCCGTCACAGCCGGGCTCAAGGACCTCTACCGGGACTTCGAGAAGGCGCTCATGGTGCCGCTGTGGACCCGGATCGGCGACCTGATGCCCGGGCAGCCACGGTCGAAGGCGCAGCCTCACCTGTGGGAGTGGAAGGCTCTGATCGACCTGGCCGCCCGGTCCGGCGACCTCGTTCCGGTGGGCCGCGGCGGAGAGCGCCGGGCCATAGCCCTGGCCAACCCGAGCCTGGGCGGCAGGCCCTACGCGACCCCGACCCTGTGGGCCGCCATCCAGTACCTGATGCCCGGTGAGGATGCCCCCGAGCACCGGCACACCCAGAACGCCTTCCGGTTCGTGGTCGAGGGCGAAGGTGTGTGGACCGTCGTGGAGGGCGACCCGGTGCCCATGCGCCGCGGCGACTTCCTGCCGCAGCCCGGGATGAACTGGCACGCGCACCACAACTCGGCCAGTGAGCCCATGGCGTGGATCGACGGCCTGGACATCCCCTTCCAGTACGACATCGAGGCGCAGTTCTTCGACTTCGGCCGGGACGAGCTGACCGAGGAGGAGCACGCGACGCCCGACCGGTCCCGCTCTGAGCGGCTGTGGGGACACCCGGGGCTGCTGCCGGTCTCGCAGTTGGGGCACAAGGAGGGCACTCCGCTGCTGTGCTACCGCTGGGCGGACACGGATGCCGCGCTGACCGACCAGCTGGAGCTGGAACGCGAGGGCCGCCCCGGCACCGTCGGGCCCGGCCACGCGCTGGTGCGCTACACCAACCCCACCACGGCCGGCGACGTCCTGCCGACGATCCGTGCCCAGTTCCACCGCCTCGTCCCTGGCGCGGAGACCGCCCCGCGCCGGGAGACGGGTTCATCGGTCTACCAGGTCTTCGACGGCTCGGGCCGGGTGACCGTGGGCGATTTCTCCTGGCCGGTCCGGCGCGGCGACCTCTTCGTCGTCCCGTCCTGGCAGCCCCTGTCGATCCGCTCGGAGGCCTCGCCGTCCGACTCCGAGTCCGGCTCGCTGGACCTGTTCCAGTTCAGCGACGCCCCCCTGTTCAGCAAGCTCAACCTGTTCCGCACCCACATCGAGGAGAACGCGTGAAGCTCGCCACCATCCGTCTCGGCGACGGCACCACCACCGCGGTGCGCGTCGCCGGCGACGCCCTCGTCGATCTCGGACTGCCGGACGTGGGTGCCGTACTGGCATCGGCCGGCGGCCTCGAAGTCGCCGCATCGGCCGACGGCGAGCGGTACGCGGGCGCGGACGCCGCGTTCGCCCCGCTCGTCCCCCACCCCACCAAGGTGGTCTGCGTGGGCCTGAACTACCAGAACCACATCAAGGAGATGGGCCGCGACCTGCCCGAATTCCCCACCCTCTTCTGCAAGTTCGCGGACACCCTCGTCGGCGCCCTCGACGACGTGCGACGCCCGGTCGAGACCGAGCAGTTCGACTGGGAGGCCGAACTCGCCGTGGTCGTCGGCCGACAGGTCCGGCGCGCCGACGAGGCGGAGGCCGAGGCCGCCATCGCGGGCTTCACCGTCCTCAACGATGTCACCTGCCGCGACTGGCAGTTCCGCACCCGCGAGTGGCTGCAGGGCAAGAACTGGGACTCCACCACCCCGCTCGGCCCGTTCCTGGTCACCACCGACGAGGTCGGCGGCCCGCGCCCCGCGCTCGACATCCGCTGCGAGGTCAACGGCCAGGTCATGCAGCAGGACAACACCGGCGACCTGCTCTTCGACCCGGTCCACCTGGTCCGCTACGTCTCCACGATGATCCGGCTCAACCCCGGCGACATCATCGCCACCGGCACCCCCGGCGGCGTCGGCCACGCCCGCAAGCCCCAGGTGTACCTGCGCGAGGGCGACACCGTCGTCGCCGAGATCGAGGGCCTGGGCCGCCTCGAGAACCGCGTCGTCTCCGAGGGGTCGTGATGAGGACCCTCCGGACGACGCTGGCCTGGGTGGCCGAGGGCACCGCACTGTGCGGCAAGGCCGTCGCCGGCCTCGACGAGGAGGCGTACCGCGCGCCCTCGTTGCTCCCCGGCTGGACCCGGGGGCACATCGTGGCCCATGTGGCCGCCAACGCCCGGGCCCTCAGGAACCTCATGCACTGGGCCCGCACCGGTGAGCCCACCCCGATGTACAGCTCGCCGGAGCAGCGCCTGGCGGACATCGAGTCGGGCGCCGGGCTGCCCGCCGCCTGGCTCACCGCCTGGTTCGAGGAGTCGGCGCAGCTGCTGTCCTACGCGATGGCCGAACTGACCGAGGGGCAGTGGCGGGCGGAGGTACTGACCGCCCAAGGGCGGACCGTTCCGGCGAGTGAGGTCCCGTGGATGCGCACCAGGGAGGTCATGGTGCATGCCGTCGACCTCGACACGGGCATCCAATTCGCCGACCTGCCCGAGGAGTTCCTCGCCGAACTGCGCCACGACATCGTCGGCAGGCGCGGCAGCGAAACTGTCCCCGCCGTCCAGGGCAGCGACGCCGACATCACCGCCTACCTCGCGGGCCGCCCGTACACCGGCGTGACGACCGACGACGGCTCCCCGGCCGAACCCCTGGCTCCGTGGCTGTGACCCTGCGGGAGCGAGACATGAACACCACAGACACCCCCCGGCGCCCCGACGTACTGGTGGTCGGCGGCGGAATCGGCGGTCTCTCGGCCGCGCTGGCACTCACCCTCCAGGGCCTGCGAGTCCGCCTCTATGAGCAAGCCCCGGAGTTCGGCGAGGTCGGGGCAGGACTGCAGCTCGCGCCGAACTGCACGCGGATCCTGCACGAATACGGCCTCCTCGACGAGGTCGTCCGACTCGGTGTGCTGCCCGAGCACATGATCATGAAGGACGCCCTCGACGCGAGCGAGCTGACCCGGGTCGACCTCAAGGACCTGGAACGCCGATACGGCTTCCCGTACTTGGTCATCCACCGCAGCGACCTGCACGGCGTCCTCCTGCGCGGCTGCGAGCGGACAGGAGGGGAACTGGTGACCGGCACACGCTGTGTGACGTACGAGAACATCGAGGGCGGCGCGCGTGTCACCTTCGCCGACGGCCGGAGCGACGAGGCCGAGGTCATCCTCGCTGCGGACGGGCTGCACTCCGTCGCGCGGCCCCTGCTCGTCGACGACGAACCCGTCAACTCGGCGTACGTCGCCTACCGTGGCGCGGTCCCCATCGAGCAGGTGCGCGCCAACGACGTACACGAGAAGGACGTCGTGCTGTACGTCGGACCGCACTGTCACTTCGTCCAGTACCCGCTGCGCGGCGGCCGGATGTTCAACCAGGTCGCGGTGTTCCGGTCGCCGAAAGCCCTGGCCGGCCAGGACGACTGGGGCACCCCGGACGAACTCGACCGGGCCTTCGAGGGAACGTGCGGCCCGGTCCAGAAGGGCCTGCCGTTGATGTGGCGCGACCGCTGGTGGCGGATGTTCGACCGCGAGCCGCTCATGAAGTGGGTCGCTGGCCGCATCGCCCTGCTCGGCGACGCGGCCCACCCTCCGCTGCAGTACATGGCCCAGGGCGCCGTCATGGCCGTCGAGGACGGCTGGGTGCTGGCCCAGCACGTGGGCGCACAGCGCGCGAAGCGGTCCGGGCAGGGGTCCGGTGTCGGCTGGGAGACGGCACTCGCCGCCTACGAGGCCGTACGACCCGAACACTGCCGCCGTGTCGTCCTCACCGCACGCTCCTGGGGCGAACTCTGGCACCAGTCCGGTACCAAGCGGGAGCAGCGCAACGCCGTGCTGCGCGCCCGCGACACCTACGACTACTCCTTCATGGACTGGGTCTACGGCCCAACGGCGCTGACTCCCTCGGCGCTCTGCTGATCGGCCTGGTCCCCCGTACACAGGAAGCGGACACTCGGGCGGGGCATGCGGGTGAGGGCGAACCGTGCGCCCCCTCGCGGAGCAGACGTGAGCGCCCCACAGGGCACTCAGAACAGGGTCTCCGGGCGCGTGATCTCTTGAGGGACCCAGCGTGAAGCACTGTTCAGTGCCACGGAGGTCTCGATGACCACTGCGACCTGTTCCGCCGCCGGCGCGACCGCCGTGTCGACCACCCTGGGCTGGCGTCTGGTCAACGAGCGCATACCAGAGGTGACCGCTGGCGACGAGCACCGAGCCACCACGCAAAGTCATGATCGACTACCCCGATTCCGGCAGGAACGACGTCGCGTCTCCGCTGGAATGGGCTGTCCGGCGGCGGCATCGGCGGACAGCGATGTTCCGTGGCACCGGCTGCCACAGCTGCCTGGTCAAGCGGGGGGGAGGTGCCCCGTCCGGTGAAGGACTCGATGAACGCCGTTGTCTCAGGCCGGTTGATGGCCTGCGCGATCACCGGAGCCTCCGCACGGCCGATTTCCCCGCGGGGCAACTCCCGCGAGCGGAAAAGCCGTTTGGCCTGCCTGAGCACGAACGGAGCTCCCGCCGCGAGACGTTGGGTGAGTCGGCCGACCCGCCCGGCGAGGGAAGTCATCCACCACCTCGGAGACCAAGCCCCACCGTCGATCGACGTCCAGCCGCCGTGGGACGTCCCCGACACCGTCGTGATCACCGCCGCGGTGTCGGGTCGCATCGTCCGGCAGGAGCCGGAGGACCGGTCCGCCGGCTTCGGCCTCGACTACGACTCGTTCGTGACCGCCGCCGTGGAATCGATCGAAGCGGGAGCCAGTGGCATACACCTGGACATCCTCGGCATCCCGAAGATCTGGCCACCGGATCCCGTGCCGCCCATCAGGAACGTCCCGCCGCGGGGAGGAATTCCTCCCTTGCCGGATGTGGAGAGCGGGCGTGGACACACGCCCGCTCTCCTCACCCAGCGCAGCCACTCAGTTGATGCGGACGATCTTCCAGAGCTGGTCGTCGTTGTTGAGGTCGTTCCACTGCACGACCGGAGCGCCGTTGCTGGTGGAGGACCCGGCGACACCGGCGTGGAGACCGCTGTTCACGTTCCTGAGCTCGTAGTAGCCGTCGCCCGCGTCGACGAGTGTCCACTTCTGCGAGTCGGCGGTGGAGGGTGTGTTCTGGACGACGGCGGCTCCCGCGGAGGTGGAGCTGTTCCCGATGTCCAGGTTGAGGTTGCTGTTGACGTTCTTGATGGTCCAGGCTCCGCTGCCCGTGGACTGGAAGGTGAACAGCTGGCAGAAGCAGCCGGAGTTGTTCCACTGCTGGACAGCCGTGCCGGAGGCGGTGGAGGCCTGGGGGATGTCGAGGTACCTACCGCTGTTCTTGTTGACGAAGACGTACTGTCCGGTGCCCAGCGGGGGCAGGGCGGTCTGGGTGAAGTCCCAGCGCTGACAGTCACAATTGGTGCCGCTCCACTGGGCGGCCTGCGTTCCCCCGGCCGTGGAGGCACCCGGGATCTCCAGGTACTTGCCGGTCACGCGGTTGGTGATCGTGTAGCCGCCGGCGGGGTGCGGGGCGACGGCCCATTCGTGGTCGAGGGTGCCGTTGTCGTCCCACTGCAGGATCTTGGCGCCGTCGGCGGTGGACTGGTTCTGGACGCCCAGTACCTTGCCACTGGCCACATTGAAGATCTTGAAGTAGCCGGACGGCTGCTGGGCGAAGCGCCACTTCTGGTCGGTGCCGTTGGTGGTGGTCTGCTGGGTCGCGCCGGTGCCGTTGGTGGTGGAACCGCCGGCGATGGTGAGCTTCAGGTCGCTGTGCGCGTTGGACAGGGTGTAGGTGGCGCCGTCGGAGATGCCGCCGCCCAGGTCGACGACGCTGTAGGTGACCGGGTTGAGGCCTGTGCTTCGCCCGCGGCCCCCGCTGAGCACCATCAGGCTGTGGCCGTCGGCCAACGGGAGCAGGCCTCGGCTGTAGCCCCTGGCGACGTTGGAACGCATACGGGTCCAGGCGTTCGCCGCGCCGTTCTGCGTGTTGATGAACAGATCGTCCTGGGTGTCGCCGCTGACGACGAGGGTGCCGTTCGGGCCTCCGGCCGGCAGCCAGGTGACGAAGGGCGCGCCGCTGGGGATGGTGCCGTCGGTCGAGCGCAGCACCTGGCCGGGGGCGGAGATGAAGTTCTCGGGGTCGGAGGAGATGTGGTAGTACACGGAGCAGCCGCCCTCGGGCGCACCGCAGTACTCGTGGGTCATGACGTAGTTGCCGTTGGGCAGCCGGGTGACCACGGGCATGCCCGGGCGGTCCGCGTACGTGGGCATCGCCACGTCGTCCACGACCGGGCCCCAGTTGCGGAGGTCCGTGGAGACCTGGTGGACGATCTTCTGGCCGTGGTCGGGGTCGCGCTGGTCGGAGTAGTAGACGATCAGCTTGTCGCCGGAGATCAGGAAGAACGGCTCCCAGACCGGCGTGTAGCCGTTGCTGGATATCGCCCGTCCACCGGTGGCGATGTTGGTGACGAAGCTCCAGCTCTGGCCGCGGTCGGTGCTGGCGTACAGGTCGATCTTGATGGCCGCGCGGTCGGCGGGGACGGAGGCTCCGGCGGCGAGGATGGTGCCCACCGGGAAGCCGCCCATGGCCTTGGGGAGTTCGAACAGCTCGGGCTCCCAGCGCATGCCCCAGCCGTTCTGGGTGTCGGCGACCTCGGAGATCTTCGTCCAGGAGTTGCCGTTGTCGGTGCTGCGGTAGATCGGGAAGACCGGCGTGCCATTGGTGTACTGCTCGAACGTCGACAGGATCGTGCCGTTGGCCGAGCCGTTGTGCTGCAGACGCAGCGCCCGCGGATAGAGCGAACCGGGCGAGGGCGCGTCCGACGGTGGCGTGTACAGCGTCTGCGACGGACGGGCTTCCGCCTCCGCCCGGCCCGCGGCGGGGAGAGTCAGCGTCCCTACCGCGACGAGCAGGGCAAGCATCAACGTCAGGAGGGAGAGGGGACGGTAACGCGGAGCGGCGCCGGGTCTGGCGCCTGTCTTCGCAGGGGACATGTGCGGCTCCCGGGGAAAGGGATGGAGGTGTTTTCGGTGCCCGCCGTAGCCCGCGGTGATCCAGGCGGGGAGGCGGAGTCGATGAGTGACGTCAGCCGGTGCGACGCGTGGGTGCGGACGGCGTCGCGGTGTTGACGCCGCCGACGGCCGTGCGGTGAGGCGGCCGTCGGGACGGCACAGGGCGGCTCGGGCATGTGGCCGAGTTGCCCTGCTGAAGACGGGGGTGGGTGCTGCTCAGATGGCCGGAGGTACCGTCCGGCCGTGCGGGGGCGGCGGGGGTGCGGTCGAGCCGCGGACGACGAGGTCGACCGGTGGTTCGCTCGCCGCAGGCAACTCGCTCTCCGGCTTTTCGATGGCGTGCACGAGCAGCCTGATTCCTTCTCGTGCCGCGGCGTCGAAGGGCTGACGTACCGTGGTCAGGGGAGGAGTGACGTAGGCGAAGACGGGGTTGCCGTCGAAACCGACCACGCTGATGTCCTCCGGCACACGCCGGCCGGCCTCCCGCAGGGCGTGGATCAGGCCGATGGCCATCTCGTCGCCCGCCGCGAACACCGCCGTCACCGAGCTGTCCACAGCCAGCGCGCGACCTGCCGCGTAACCGGATTCGGGTGACCAGTCGCCTTGGATCACCGGCGGTTCCTGTGCCCCTCGTGCCGCCAGTGCCGCCCGCCAGCCCTCGATACGGTCCGTGGACGCGTACCAACGGGCGGGGCCGGCGAGGTGGTGAACGGTCGTGTGCCCCAGGTCCAGCAGATGATCGGTGGCCGTCCGTGCCAGTGCGTGGGCGCCGACGCCCACGGTCAGGGTCCGGGCGGAGGGGAAGGACGGCGGCGCGCCCAGGAACAGGACCGGCACGTCGATGCGGAGGGATACCTCTCCTTCCACGACGGGCTCGGAGACGACGATCCCGTCAACTCCCTGTTCCAGTAGGGACATCACCGCGCCGGCGATGCCTTCAGGGTCCCCGTCCGGCGTATTGACCACACGCAGCGCGTACCCGGCGTCGCGCACGGCTTTCTCGATGCCCACGAGGAGCATGGCGGTTCCGTACCCGGCCGTCCCCAGGGCGACGACGCCGATGGAGCGGTTCCGCCCCGAGGCCAGCGCCCTGGCCGCGTGGTTCAGCCGGTATCCGAGTTTCTCGGCGGCACCGAGGACGCGTTCCCGGACCTCGTCGGACACATACGGCTCGTTGTTGAGGACCCGCGACACCGTCTTGCGCGAAACGCCGGCCACGCGGGCCACGTCCGCGCTGCGCGGTGCGGGAGAACCCGCGCTGCGCCCTGCCACTGGTGTCATGAGAGCTCCTGTCGGCCGTATGCCTGTCGCCTGCTGCCTCGCCACCTGGCACTTGCATCAGGCGAGGTCAGCCATATGACCGCGCGGTCACTGACCGCGCGGTCATATCTAGACAGCCGGACGGTCAGGCGTCAAGAGCACGCGCAGAATTTCTTCCGCCGACAGGCCGCACAGCCGCGAAAGGAGCGGTCCGCTCGATATGTTCTCCGCAGAGCCTTGACAGCGAGCTCCCGGGAAGTTCACTCTTCGACGCGTCGACCGATCGGATCTGTCCGATCGCGTTTGTTTCTGGTCGCATCGTCGACCGTTCCCCGTCATGCCCTCCTTGAGCCGACGCGCCATGCCCGGGCCATGACAGCCCCTCAGGAGCCGAAATGCGCCTTTCATCCCCTGGTCAGCCCCTGCCTGGTACCAGCCGCCGCGCCGTGCTGCGCGGACTCGGCGGAGCCGCGGTACTGGGTGCCGGCATCCCCCTGCTGAGTGCCTGCGCCGGCAGCTCCACCTCGTCGGAAACCAAAACCGTCACCGTCGGCTCCAACGCGTCCGACGCCGTGCCGAAGAAGGCGTACGGCGACGTCTACGCGGCCTTCACGAAGCAGTCCGGGATCACGGTCGACATCAACACCAAGGACCACAACACGTTCCAGGAGCAGATCAACTCCTACCTGCAGGGCACACCGGACGACGTGTTCCAGTGGTTCGCCGGCTACCGGATGCAGTTCTTCGCGGCCAAGGGGCTGGCCACCCCGATCGACGACGTGTGGAAGACGATCGGCGACAACTTCCCCAGTGCCATGCACGACCTGAGCAAGGGTCAGGACGGCAAGTACTACCTGGTGCCGCTGACCACGTCCCCGTGGGCAGTCTTCTACCGCAAGAGCGTCTTCCAGAAGTACGGCTACGAGGTCCCCACCACGTGGGACGCGTACGTCGCCCTGTGCAAGCAGATGAAGAAGGACGGCCTCGTCCCGATCGCGTTCGGCGACAAGGACGCCTGGCCGGCGATGGGCTCCTTCGACCAGATCAACTTCCGCCTCAACGGCTACGACTTCCACGTCGAGCTGATGGCGGGCAAGGCTTCGTGGACCGACGCCAAGGTCCGCAGGGTTTTCGACACCTGGGCCGAGACCCTCCCCTACCACCAGGAGGGCGCGGTCGGCCGTACCTGGCAGGACGCCGCCCAGACGCTGGTGGCGAAGAAGGCCGGCATGTATATGCTCGGCATGTTCGTGGCCCAGCAGTTCACCAACAAGGCCGACCTGGACGACCTCGACTTCTTCGCCTTCCCCGAGATCGACCCGGCGTACGGGCAGGACACCGTGGAGGCGCCGACCGACGGCATCATGCTCAGCAAGAAGCCCAAGAACCACGCCGGATCCGTCAAACTGCTCGAATTCCTGGGCACGCCCCAGGCCGAGGAGACCTACCTGAAGGCCGACCCGAGCCTTATCGCCGCCTCATCGAAGGCCGACACCTCCGCCTACAGCGCCCTTCAGAAGAAGGCGTACGAGATGATCAGCGGCGCACAGCACCTCACGCAGTTCATGGACCGTGACAGCCGACCGGACTTCACCTCGACGGTGATGCAGCCCGCGCTGCAGAAGTTCGTCCGCAATCCCAAGGACGTCGACAGCCTGCTGTCCTCGATCGAGCGCCAGAAGAAGACGATCTTCGCGTCCGCCTGAGACCCCCTTCTGAAGCGGATGAGCACCGACACCATGAGCTCCGAAACGACCACGAAGACCCCGGAGGTGGCCACGGTGCCGCCTCCGGGCGCCGCGACGCCGAAGAGGCGGGCTTCGCAGGGCCACCGGCGCCT
Organism: Streptomyces spongiae; assembly: GCF_009377185.1. Lineage (GTDB taxonomy): Bacteria > Actinomycetota > Actinomycetes > Streptomycetales > Streptomycetaceae > Streptomyces > Streptomyces spongiae. The sequence goes on along the minus strand of NZ_VJZC01000028.1, from coordinate 1,666 downwards.
GCTGACCCGCCGCGACCGGCTCACGCTCGGCCTGATGGCCGGCGTGCCGACGATCCTGCACGTGACCCTCGTCTGGGTCACCGCCCTCGCCTCCATCGCCCTGGCCTTCACCACCTGGGACGGCATCGGCTTCGACTCCATCACGTGGGTGGGGTTGGACAACTTCAAGGAGCTGTTCACCAACAACCCGCAGTTCTGGCCCGCCGTAGAGCACAACGTCGTCTGGTTCGTCGTGCTCATCCTGATCCCCACCCCGCTCGGGCTCTTCCTCGCGGTCCAGCTGGACAAGAAGGTCCGCTTCAGCCGCGTCTACCAGACCGCCTTCTTCCTGCCGGTCGTGGTCTCACTCGCGGTCACCGGATTCGTCTGGCAGCTCGTCTACAACCCCGACACCGGCCTGATCAACAGCCTCATCGGGGCCAACAAGCCCGGCCACTACATCGACTGGATCGGCGACCCGCACCTGAACCTGTGGGCGATCCTGGTCGCCGCGTGCTGGCGGCACACCGGCTACATGATGATCCTCTACCTGGCCGGCCTGAAGGGCGTGGATCCGTCCCTTCGCGAGGCGTCCTCGCTGGACGGCGCCAACGAGTGGCAGACGTTCAAGAACGTGATCTTCCCGACCCTGCGGCCCACGAACACCGTGGTGCTCGTGGTGACGATCATCGAGGCGCTGCGCGCCTTCGACCTGGTCTTCGTCTTCAACAAGGGCGCCCAGGGCACCGAACTGCTGTCGATCCTGATCACCAACAACATCATCGGCGAGTCCAGCCGCATCGGATACGGCTCCGCGATCGCCGTCGTCCTCCTCGTGATCTCCCTCGCCGTGATCATCCCCTACCTGATCTCGACCTTCCGGAAGGAGCGGAGCGCATGAGCACCATCACCGTGTCCCCGAAGCAGCGCACGCCCATCCGCCCCGCCCGGATCCTGCTGCACACGTTCCTCGTCGCGACGGCCCTGGCCTGGCTGGCACCCCTGCTGTGGGCGCTGTTCGCGGCCCTGCGCCCGTACTCCGAGACCAGCAACAAGGGCTACGTCTCCTGGCCCGACAAGCTCAGCTTCGACAACTTCACCAACGCGTATCTGCAGTCGGACATGATGCACTACTTCGGGAACACGCTGATCATCGCGATCCCGGCGGTGCTGCTCACCCTGTTCCTGTCCTCCTGCATCGCCTTCTACGTCAGCCGCTTCGACTTCCGCGTCAACCTCTTCCTGCTCCTGGTCTTCACCGCCGGCAACCTCCTCCCCCAGCAGGTCATCATCACCCCGCTGTACCGCCTGTACCTACTCATCGACCTGCCCGGCATCACGATGAGCGGCAAGCTGTACGACTCCGCGCTCGGCCTGGTCCTCATCCACATGGCGTTCCAGTCCGGCTTCTGCGCCTTCGTGCTCAGCAACTACATGCGGATGCTCCCGCACGAACTGACCGAGGCGGCCCTCGTCGACGGCGCCTCCGTGTGGCGGCAGTACTGGCAGATCGTGCTGCCACTGTGCAAACCGGCGATGGCGGCCCTGGCGACCCTGCTCTCCATCTGGATCTACAACGACTTCTTCTGGGCCATCGTGCTGATCTCCACCGGCGAGAACATGCCGATCACCTCGGCCCTGAACAACCTCTCCGGCCAGTACTTCACCGACCCCAACCTCGTCGCCG